>NZ_CP077093.1:980000-1297692 GCF_014268755.2 Pseudomonas vanderleydeniana
CCCTTAGTAGTGGCGAGCGAACGGGGACCAGCCCTTAAGTGGCTTTGAGATTAGCGGAACGCTCTGGAAAGTGCGGCCATAGTGGGTGATAGCCCTGTACGCGAAAGTCTCTTAGTCATGAAATCGAGTAGGACGGGGCACGAGAAACCTTGTCTGAATATGGGGGGACCATCCTCCAAGGCTAAATACTACTGACTGACCGATAGTGAACTAGTACCGTGAGGGAAAGGCGAAAAGAACCCCGGAGAGGGGAGTGAAATAGATCCTGAAACCGTATGCGTACAAGCAGTGGGAGCAGACTTTGTTCTGTGACTGCGTACCTTTTGTATAATGGGTCAGCGACTTATATTCAGTGGCGAGCTTAACCGAATAGGGGAGGCGTAGCGAAAGCGAGTCTTAATAGGGCGCTTAGTCGCTGGGTATAGACCCGAAACCGGGCGATCTATCCATGGGCAGGTTGAAGGTTAGGTAACACTGACTGGAGGACCGAACCGACTACCGTTGAAAAGTTAGCGGATGACCTGTGGATCGGAGTGAAAGGCTAATCAAGCTCGGAGATAGCTGGTTCTCCTCGAAAGCTATTTAGGTAGCGCCTCACGTATCACTCCAGGGGGTAGAGCACTGTTTCGGCTAGGGGGTCATCCCGACTTACCAAACCGATGCAAACTCCGAATACCTGGAAGTGCCGAGCGTGGGAGACACACGGCGGGTGCTAACGTCCGTCGTGAAAAGGGAAACAACCCAGACCGTCAGCTAAGGTCCCAAAGTCATGGTTAAGTGGGAAACGATGTGGGAAGGCTTAGACAGCTAGGAGGTTGGCTTAGAAGCAGCCACCCTTTAAAGAAAGCGTAATAGCTCACTAGTCGAGTCGGCCTGCGCGGAAGATGTAACGGGGCTCAAACCATGCACCGAAGCTACGGGTATCACGTAAGTGATGCGGTAGAGGAGCGTTCTGTAAGCCTGTGAAGGTGAGTTGAGAAGCTTGCTGGAGGTATCAGAAGTGCGAATGCTGACATGAGTAACGACAATGGGTGTGAAAAACACCCACGCCGAAAGACCAAGGTTTCCTGCGCAACGTTAATCGACGCAGGGTTAGTCGGTCCCTAAGGCGAGGCTGAAAAGCGTAGTCGATGGAAAACAGGTTAATATTCCTGTACTTCTGGTTATTGCGATGGAGGGACGGAGAAGGCTAGGCCAGCTTGGCGTTGGTTGTCCAAGTTTAAGGTGGTAGGCTGAGATCTTAGGTAAATCCGGGATCTTAAGGCCGAGAGCTGATGACGAGTGTCCTTTAGGACGCGAAGTGGTTGATGCCATGCTTCCAAGAAAAGCTTCTAAGCTTCAGATAACCAGGAACCGTACCCCAAACCGACACAGGTGGTTAGGTAGAGAATACCAAGGCGCTTGAGAGAACTCGGGTGAAGGAACTAGGCAAAATGGCACCGTAACTTCGGGAGAAGGTGCGCCGGTGAGGGTGAAGGACTTGCTCCGTAAGCCCATGCCGGTCGAAGATACCAGGCCGCTGCGACTGTTTATTAAAAACACAGCACTCTGCAAACACGAAAGTGGACGTATAGGGTGTGACGCCTGCCCGGTGCCGGAAGGTTAATTGATGGGGTTAGCGAAAGCGAAGCTCTTGATCGAAGCCCCGGTAAACGGCGGCCGTAACTATAACGGTCCTAAGGTAGCGAAATTCCTTGTCGGGTAAGTTCCGACCTGCACGAATGGCGTAACGATGGCGGCGCTGTCTCCACCCGAGACTCAGTGAAATTGAAATCGCTGTGAAGATGCAGTGTATCCGCGGCTAGACGGAAAGACCCCGTGAACCTTTACTATAGCTTTGCACTGGACTTTGAATTTGCTTGTGTAGGATAGGTGGGAGGCTTTGAAGCGTGAACGCCAGTTTGCGTGGAGCCATTCTTGAAATACCACCCTGGCAACTTTGAGGTTCTAACTCAGGTCCGTTATCCGGATCGAGGACAGTGTATGGTGGGTAGTTTGACTGGGGCGGTCTCCTCCTAAAGAGTAACGGAGGAGTACGAAGGTGCGCTCAGACCGGTCGGAAATCGGTCGCAGAGTATAAAGGCAAAAGCGCGCTTGACTGCGAGACAGACACGTCGAGCAGGTACGAAAGTAGGTCTTAGTGATCCGGTGGTTCTGTATGGAAGGGCCATCGCTCAACGGATAAAAGGTACTCCGGGGATAACAGGCTGATACCGCCCAAGAGTTCATATCGACGGCGGTGTTTGGCACCTCGATGTCGGCTCATCACATCCTGGGGCTGAAGCCGGTCCCAAGGGTATGGCTGTTCGCCATTTAAAGTGGTACGCGAGCTGGGTTTAGAACGTCGTGAGACAGTTCGGTCCCTATCTGCCGTGGACGTTTGAGATTTGAGAGGGGCTGCTCCTAGTACGAGAGGACCGGAGTGGACGAACCTCTGGTGTTCCGGTTGTCACGCCAGTGGCATTGCCGGGTAGCTATGTTCGGAAAAGATAACCGCTGAAAGCATCTAAGCGGGAAACTTGCCTCAAGATGAGATCTCACTGGAACCTTGAGTTCCCTGAAGGGCCGTCGAAGACTACGACGTTGATAGGTGGGGTGTGTAAGCGCTGTGAGGCGTTGAGCTAACCCATACTAATTGCCCGTGAGGCTTGACCATATAACACCCAAGCAATTTGCGAAACGAAGCAGATTGCGGTGTATGAAGACGAAGTGAACCGAAAGTTTGCCACGCACAACACACCGAAGACTGTCACATACCCGATTCGCTGGAGCGTTGCCCAAACAACGAGCTGGCTACAGAATTTCTTGACGACCATAGAGCATTGGAACCACCTGATCCCATCCCGAACTCAGAAGTGAAACGATGCATCGCCGATGGTAGTGTGGGGTTTCCCCATGTGAGAGTAGGTCATCGTCAAGATTAAATTCCGAAACCCCAATTGCGAAAGCAGTTGGGGTTTTGTCTTTTCTGGCGTTCGGAAGCGGACGCACAGCGTCCTGGGATGCATTCCCACGCAGAGCGTGGGAACGATCGGGGGCCGGGAGCCTGGGGGCATGGGGAGGGGACGGCGATGATTTGATCGTTCCCACGCTCCGCGTGGGAATGCATCCCCCGACGCTCCGCGTCACAGGCGCAGCATCATCCTCACCCGGCATAGATGTTAAAGTCCTGCCTCCGTTTCTGAATTCTCCAAGGAAGTCGTCATGCCGGACGCGACGTCACTCAATCCTGCGTTCATGGTTGTGCAAAGCAACAGCCCTGAGGAATTGCGCAGCCTGGTGATCAACGTGATGCGGCGTTATCCCCTGGCGCCCCTGGAGAATGAAATCGCCCTGGTGCAGAGCAACGGCATCGCCCAGTGGCTGAAACTGGCCCTGGCCGAAGATGCCGAGGACGACGACTCCGGTGGCTGTGGCATCGCCGCCGCCATCGACGTGCAACTGCCCGGTACCTTCATGTGGCAGCTCTATCGCATGGTGCTCGGCCGCGACGAGATCCCGGCCAAGTCGCTGCTCGACAAGGCGCCGCTGACCTGGCGCCTGATGCGCCTGCTGCCGGAGTTGATCGACCAGCCCCACTTCGAGCCGCTGCAACGCTTCCTGACCCACGACAGCGACCTGCGCAAACGCTACCAACTGGCCGAACGCCTGGCCGACCTCTTCGACCAATACCAGGTCTACCGTGCCGACTGGCTGGAGGACTGGGCCGCTGGCCGCCACCAACTGCGCAGCGTACGCGGCGAGATCAAGCCGCTGAGTCCGGCCAACTGCTGGCAGGCCGAGCTGTGGCGCGCACTGTTGCTGGACGTCGGCACCGAGGGCATGGCCCAGAGCCGGGCCGGTGTTCACCAACGGTTCATCGAGCGTATCAACAACCTCGAAGCAGCCCCGCGAGGCCTGCCGCCCCGGGTGATCGTCTTCGGTATCTCCTCGCTGCCAGCCCAGGCCCTCGAAGCCCTGGCCGGCCTGGCACGGTTCAGCCAGGTGCTGCTCTGCGTGCACAACCCGTGTCGTCACCACTGGACCGACATCGTCGCCGACAAGGACCTGCTGCGTAACGAATACAAGCGCCAGTCGCGCAAGGCCGGCATGCCGGTGGTCCTCGACCCCGAGGCCCTGCACCAGCACGCCCACCCGCTGCTGGCCGCCTGGGGCAAGCAAGGCCGCGACTACATCAACCTGCTCGACAGCTACGATGACCCGAGCAGCTACCGGGCGGCCTTCCGTGATGGGCGCATCGACCTGTTCAGCGACAGCACGCCGGCAACCCTGCTCAACCAGCTGCAGGACGACATTCTCGAACTGCGGCCACTGGCCGAAACCCGCGAGCGCTGGCCGGCCGTCGACCTGCAGCAGGACCGCTCGATCCGCTTCGAAGTCGCCCACAGTGCCCAGCGCGAAGTGGAAATCCTCCATGACCAGCTGCTCGCCCGCTTCAGCGCCAATCCGAATCTGCGCCCGCGCGACGTGATCGTCATGGTCCCGGATATCGATAGCTACGCGCCCCATATCCGCGCGGTCTTCGGCCAGCTCGAACGCAATGATCCACGCTTCATTCCGTTTACCCTGGCCGACCAGGGCCAGCGCGGACGCGATCCGCTGCTGATCGCTGTCGAGCATCTGTTGAAACTGCCCGACAGCCGCTTCCCGGTCAGCGAGATCCTCGATCTGCTGGATGTGCCGGCCCTGCGCGCCCGCTTCAATGTCCAGGAGCGTGACCTGCCGACCCTGCATCGCTGGATCGAAGGCGCAGGCATCCGCTGGGGCCTCAGCGCCGAGCAACGTGCCGACCTTGGTCTACCCGAGGCACTGGAGCAGAACAGCTGGCGTTTCGGCCTGCGGCGCATGCTGCTCGGTTATGCCGTCGGCACGGGTGAAGGCTGCGAAGGCATCGAACCCTACGATGAAATCGGTGGCCTCGATGCAGCCCTGATCGGGCCGGTGGTCGCCTTGCTCGACGCCCTGGAAATCGCCCACCAGGAGCTCTGCGAGCCGGCTCGCCCGCAGCAGTGGGGCGAGCGCCTGCAGGCACTGCTGCAACTGTTCTTCCTCGCCAGCACCGAGCACGACGACTACCTGCTGATCCAGCTCGAACAGCTGCGCGCCACCTGGCTGGAAACCTGCGAGGCCGTCGACCTGCAGGAAGAACTGCCGCTGACAGTCGTGCGTGAAGCCTGGTTGGCGGGTCTCGACCAGGGCCGCCTGTCCCAGCGCTTCCTCGCCGGGGCGGTGAACTTCTGCACGCTCATGCCGATGCGGGCGATTCCGTTCAAGCTGGTTTGCCTGCTCGGCATGAACGACGGCGACTACCCGCGCGCGCAGCCGCCGCTGGACTTCGACCTGATGGGCAGTGACTACCGCCCTGGCGACCGTTCGCGGCGCGAGGATGACCGCTATCTGCTGCTCGAGGCCCTGCTCTCGGCCCGCGAACAGCTCTACATCAGCTGGGTCGGCCGTAGCATCCGTGATAACAGCGAGCGCCCGGCCTCGGTGCTGATCGGCCAGCTGCGCGACCACATCGCCAGTGGCTGGCGGCTGCCCGACGCCGACGGCGAGCACTTGCTCGAGGCCCTGACCCGGGAGCACCCGCTGCAGCCTTTCAGCGCCCGCTACTTCCATGAGGGGGATGCCGGATTGTTCAGCTACGCCCGCGAATGGCAGCAATTGCACCAACAGCAGGCCCCCGCCGAGCTGGCCGATGAACTCGCGCCCTACCGCCAGGACGAGCCGCTGACCCTGGCACAGTTGCAGGATTTCCTGCGCAATCCCGTACGGCACTTCTTTAGCCAGCGCTTGAAAGTCTTCTTCGAGGCCGCCGAAGCGCCGCTGGCCGATGAGGAACCCTTCGTCCTCGATGCCTTGCAACGCTACAGCCTCAGCGACAGCCTGCTCGCGGCCGCCCTGCAGCAGGTGGACAACCCGCAACAGGCGCTGAACGACCAGGCCCGCCGCCTGCAAGGCAGCGGCCTGCTGCCCATGGCCGGCTTCGGCGAGTTGTTGCAGCAGGAGCTGATCGAACCGTTGCCCGGCCTGCTGGAGCGCTACCAGCAACTGCTGACGCTATGGCCGACGCCAGTACCCAGCGCCGTACCGGTCGGCATCGAGACCAGCGGCGTGCGCCTGGAAGGCTGGCTGGCCGGCCTGCACCAACGCAGCGATGGCGGCTACCTGGCCGTCACCACCATCCCCAACAGCATCGGCTCGCTCAAGACCCGCAAGTGGCATCGCTTGACCAAACCCTGGGTCGAACACCTGGTGGCCTGTGCCTGCGCACTGCCACTGAGCACCGCGCTGGTCGCCAGCGACGATACCCTGCTGCTGCCACCCTTGGAGCCCGAGCGGGCCAACACCCTGCTGGGCGAATTGCTGCTGGCCTGGCAGGTCGGCATGCGCCGGCCCCTGCCGGTGGCGATCAAGACCGCCTTCGCCTGGCTGGGCCAGCCGGACCCGGCCAAGGGCGAGGTTGCGGCCCGCAAGGCCTACGACGGCGATGGAATCAACAGCGAAGGTGAGCGCCGTGAAAGTGCGGCCCTGGCACGACAGTTCGCCGACTACGATGCGCTGGTCGCCAGCGAGGAATTCGAAGGCTGGTGTGACAGCCTCTATCGACCCTTGCTCGAGGCACCGTGGCGTTCCCTGGTCAACGAGGAGTCGCGCTGATGAATGACAAGACGCCATTGGCGCTGGCCTTCCCCCTGCGCGGCAGCCAGCTGATCGAAGCCAGTGCCGGCACCGGCAAGACCTTCACCATCTCCGCGTTGTACCTGCGGCTGGTCCTCGGCCACGGTGGTGAAGCCGCCGGCTTCGGGCGCGAGCTGCTGCCGCCGCAGATCCTCGTGGTGACCTTCACCGACGCGGCGACCAAGGAACTGCGCGACCGCATCCGCACGCGCCTGGCCGAGGCCGCGCGGTTCTTCCGCGACGAAACCGTCGCGCCGGACGACCTGATTGCCCAACTGCGTGCCGAGTACGCTGCCGAGCAATGGCCGGCCTGCGCCAATCGCCTCGACATCGCCGCACAATGGATGGACGAGGCCGCTGTCTCGACCATCCACGGCTGGTGCCAGCGCATGCTGCGCGAACACGCCTTCGACAGCGGCAGTCTGTTCACCCAGACCCTGGAAACTGACCACAGCGACCTGCTGGGCGAAGTGCTGCGCGATTACTGGCGACTCTACTGCTACAAGATGCAGGGCGACGCGTTGCACTGGGTTCGCGCCCACTGGGGGGGGCCTGACGCGTTGTTGCCACGGGTTCGGGCGCTGTTCGGAAATGTAGGCGAGGACATCAAGGACGGCGAGCCGGAGCCGGCCGAACTGATCGAGGCCTGCCTGCTAGAGCGTCGGCAGGTCCTGTTGCTGATCAAGGCGCCCTGGAAGCAGTGGGCCGCCGAGCTCCGCGAGATCTGCCTGCAAGGCGTGGCGAGCAAGACGGTCGATGGCCGCAAGATGCAGGCGCGCTACTTCGAACCCTGGTTCGAAAAGCTCACCGCCTGGGCCGAAGACGACGCGTTGGAGCAGTTGGATATCGGCACCGGTTTCACCCGGTTGACCCCTGAGGGCATGGCCGAGGCCTGGAAGGGCGAAGCGCCTCGACATCCCGCGCTCGACGCCATGGCTGGCCTCAAGGCCAGTCTCGATGACTTGCCGACTCCTGATGCCGCTGTGCTGGAGCACGCCGCCCGTTGGGTTGGCGCACGTTTCGAGGACGAGAAGCGCCGCCGTGCCGAAATGGGCTTCGACGACATGCTGCTACGTCTGGACGCCGCGTTGCGCGCCGAGGGCGGCGAACGCCTGGCGGGGTTGATCCGCGAGCAGTTCCCAGTGGCCTTGATCGACGAGTTCCAGGACACCGACCCGGTACAGTACCGGATCTTCGAAAGCATCTATCGCATCGAGGACAACAGCCCCGACGGCGGCCTGTTCCTGATCGGTGACCCGAAGCAGGCGATCTACGCCTTTCGCGGCGCCGACATCTACACCTACCTGCGCGCGCGCCAGGCCACCCACGGGCGGCTGCATACGCTGGATACAAACTTCCGCTCCAGCCATGCGATGGTTCGCTCGGTCAATCACGTTTTCGAACGCGCCGAGCAGCGCGAGCAGGGCCGGGGGGCCTTCCTGTTCCGCGACGGTGCAGACAATCCGGTGCCGTTCGTCTCGGTAGCCTCCCAGGGCCGCAAGGAGGCGTTCCAGGTCGACGGCCAGCCGCAGGCGGCGCTGAACATCTGGCAGTTGTCCTCCGAGCAGCCGCTGTCCGGCGCGGTCTACCGCCAGCAGTTGGCGGCCAGCTGCGCCAGCGAAATCGTCGGCCTGCTCAATGGCGGGCAGCAGGGGCGCGCCGGTTTCAGCCGCGACGGTCAATTGCAGGGAGTGCTGCCCTCGGATATCGCCATCCTGGTCCGTGACGGCAAGGAAGCGCAGGCGGTGCGCGGCGAGTTGGCCGCGCGTGGGGTGCGCAGCGTGTACCTGTCGGACAAGGACTCGGTGTTCGCCGCCCAGGAAGCCCACGACCTGCTGGCCTGGCTCAAGGCCTGCGCCGAGCCCGATGTCGAGCGACCCCTGCGCGCGGCCTTGGCCTGTATCACCCTGAACCTGCCGCTGGCCGAGCTGGAACGCCTGAACCAGGACGAACTGGCCTGGGAAGCACGGGTCATGCAGTTCCGCGGCTACCGTACCTTGTGGCGCACCCAGGGCGTGCTGCCGATGCTGCGCCACCTGCTGCATGACTTCCAGTTGCCCCAGGCGCTGATGGCCCGCAGCGATGGCGAACGGGTACTGACCAACCTGCTGCACCTGTCCGAACTGCTGCAGCAGGCCTCCGGCGAGCTGGATGGCGAACAGGCGCTGATCCGCCACCTGGGCGAGCACCTGGCATTGTCCGGCCAGGCCGGCGAAGAACAGATCCTGCGCCTGGAAAGCGACGAACAACTGGTCAAGGTGGTGACCATCCACAAGTCCAAGGGCCTGGAATACCCGCTGGTGTTCCTGCCGTTCATCTGTTCGGTGAAACCGGTGGATGGCAGCCGGCTGCCACTGCATTACCACGACAGTGACGGCAAGGCCCAGGTCAGCCTCAAGCCGACCGCCGAACTGATCGCCCAGGCCGATGACGAGCGCCTGGCCGAGGACCTGCGCCTGCTCTACGTGGCCCTGACCCGGGCCCGGCACGCCTGCTGGCTGGGCGTGGCGGACCTGAAGCGCGGCAATCACAACAGCTCGGTGCTGCACCTGTCGGCCTTGGGCTACCTGCTCGGTGGAGGGGCCGTGCTGGGCGAGTCCACTGCCCTGGCCGGTTGGCTGCGCGACCTGCAACAGGACTGTCCGGCACTGGCCTGCCAGGAACTGCCGGCCCCCAACGACCTGTCGTACCAGCCACCGCGCAACCAGGCGACCCTGCTCGAAGCGTTGCTGCCCAGGCGCAAGGCTGCCGAGCATTGGTGGATCGCCTCCTACAGTGCGCTGCGGATCAGCGAGCAGCTGGGCTCCGGCAGTGACGAAGCGCCGGAGAGCCCCCAGGCCCAGAAGCTTTTCGACGATGAGCGGCTGGACCCGGATGCACCGCGCGAGGTGGTGGCCAGTGGCGGTGATATCCATCGGTTTCCCCGCGGCCCGAATCCGGGCACCTTCCTCCACGGCCTGCTGGAATGGGCCGGTGACGAGCGCTTCACGGCCGACCGCGAGCTGATCGAAAAGGCCGTCGCGCCGCGCTGCAACCTGCGCGGCTGGAAAGGCTGGATCACGACCCTGAGCGATTGGCTCGCACATCTGCTGCAGGTGCCGTTCCGCCTGGGTGATGGTCAGCCACCGGTGGCGCTCAACAGCCTCGCCAGCTATCAGGTCGAGATGGAGTTCTGGTTCGCCAGCCACAAGGTCGACGTGCAGCAGGTCGATGAACTGGTGCGTCGTCACACCCATGGTGGCGTCGCCCGGGCCGCAGCCGAGCCGGTGTTGCTCAATGGCATGTTCAAGGGCTTCATCGACCTGACCTTCGAGCATGAGGGCCGCTACTACGTCGCCGACTACAAGTCCAACTGGCTCGGCGCCGACGATGCCGCCTACACCGAGCAGGCGATGGCCGCGTCAATCCTCGAGAACCGCTATGACCTGCAGTACGTGCTCTACCTGCTGGCCCTGCATCGCCAGCTCAAGGCGCGAGTGCCGGATTATGACTACGACCGACACATGGGCGGCGCCCTGTACCTGTTCCTGCGCGGTAGCCGTGCGCCGAGCCAGGGGGCCTATTTCGCCCGGCCGCCACGTCTGCTGATCGAGCAACTCGACCTGCTGTTCCAGGGCAGGCCCGTGCCGAAATCCGAACCTGCCTGGGAGCAGGGGAGTCTGCTATGAAACGTTCCTTCGCCGACCTGCTGCCCACCGCGCTGAACGACGACAGTCTCGCCGAGCTGGCGCCACTGAGTCGCGCCGAAGACCTGCTGCTGTTGCTCGAGCGCTGGTTCGAGCGCGGCTGGGTACGGGCGCTGGATAAAGCCTTCGTGGCCTTCCTGCATGAGCTCGACCCGCAGGGCGATCCGCTGGTGCTGCTGGCGGCGGCCCTGACCAGTCACCAACTGGGGCATGGGCATGTCTGCCTCGACTTGTTCGAGACCTTGAGCGAGCCGGATTTCGCCCTCTCGCTGCCACCGGAAGGCGACGTGCAGAGCGGGGCGCTGTTGCTGCCCTCGCAATTGCTGGTCGCGTTGGAAGGTGAGGCCTGGTGCCAGGCGTTGCGTGGCAGCCCGCTGGTGGCGTTGGCCGATGACGAGAGCCTGGAGGCCGGACAACGGCCGCTGGTGCTCAGTGGCCGACGGCTGTACCTGCGGCGCTACTGGACCTACGAGCGGCGCATCGACAGCGCCCTGCGCCTGCGGCTTGCCGAACAGGAAGCCCCCCCGCAAGACCTGGCCCGTCGGCTGACCGAACTGTTCGGTGCTGCCGGCAGCAGTGGCCGTATCGACTGGCAGAAGCTCGCCTGTGCCCTGGCCACGCGCGGTGCCTTCAGCATCGTCACCGGCGGCCCCGGCACGGGCAAGACCACCACGGTGGTGCGCCTGTTGGCCTTGCTCCAGGCTCCGGCGGTGGAGGCCGGCAAGCCGCTGCGTATCCGCCTCGCCGCGCCGACCGGCAAGGCTGCCGCGCGCCTGACCGAATCCATCAGTGCCCAGGTGCGTTCGCTGACCATCGATGAAACGGTGCGTGCCCGCATCCCCAGCGAGGTTACCACCGTACACCGCCTGCTTGGCAGCCGCCCGGGTACGCGGCACTTCCGCCATCATGCCGGCAACCGCCTGCCCTTGGACGTGCTGGTGGTCGATGAGGCGTCGATGATCGATCTGGAAATGATGGCCAACCTGCTCGATGCGCTGCCGGTGCACGCGCGGCTGGTGTTGCTGGGCGACAAGGACCAATTGGCCTCGGTGGAGGCCGGAGCGGTGCTGGGTGACCTGTGCCGCGATGCCGAGGAGGGCTGGTACAGCGCCGCCACGCGGGCCTGGTTGCAGGCGGTCAGTGGCGAGGACATCGGTGCCGGCGGCTTGCGCGAGGCCACCGAAGGCAGCCATCCGTTGGCCCAGCAGGTGGTGATGCTGCGCCACTCGCGCCGCTTCGGTGAAGGCAGCGGGATCGGCCAACTGGCGCGCCTGGTCAATCAGCAGGCGGCCGACGAGGCCCGTGCGCTGTTGCAGGCGGGTGCGCATGCCGACCTGTTCGCCTTGGCCCTCAAGGGCGAGCAGGACCGCAAGTTCGACAAGCTGGTCCTCGATGGCGAAGGCAGCCAGCGCAAGGGCTATCGGCATTACCTCGACGTGATGCGCGGCCATCGCCCACCCGCCGGGCGTGACCTCGATGACCCGTGCTGGGAAGACTGGGCACGCGCGGTGTTGCGCTCCTTCGACGAATTCCAGTTGCTCTGTGCCGTGCGCAAGGGACCCTGGGGCGTCGAGGGCTTGAACCAGCGCATCACCGCAGCCTTGTACGCGCGGCGGCTGATCGACAGCGACCAGCACTGGTATGAAGGCCGACCGGTGCTGATGACGCGCAACGACTATGGCCTGGGCCTGATGAACGGCGACATCGGCATCGCCCTGCGCCTGCCCGAACGCGATGGCTTGGACGCGGGCAAGCAGGTGCTGCGGGTAGCGTTTCCCCGTAACGATGGCCAGGGTGGGGTGCGATTCGTGTTGCCGAGCCGCCTGAACGATGTCGAAACCGTCTACGCCATGACCGTGCACAAGTCCCAGGGGTCGGAGTTCACCCACACTGCGCTGATCCTGCCCGAGGCGTTGAACCCGGTGCTGACCAAGGAGCTGATCTACACCGGGATCACCCGCGCCAAGGACTGGTTCAGCCTGCTCGAACCGCGCGGCGGGGTGTTCGAGGAGGCGGTGCGGCGCAAGGTCAAGCGCTTGAGCGGACTGATGCTGGAGCTGGGCTGACCGGCAGCGGCCGCTCGATGCCCATGAAGCGGCGCACCCGCTCACCCTGATCGCCCTCGCGGATTTCCCGCGGGCTGGCGTCGAGCTGCACCACGCCGTTTTCCATGAAAATCACCCGGTCGGAGATCGACAGGGCGAAGTCCATTTCATGGGTGACGATCAGCATCGTCATGCCTTCGTCTGCCAGGTCGCGGATCACCTTGAGCACATCCCCCACCAGTTCCGGGTCGAGCGCCGAGGTGGGCTCGTCGAACAGCATGATCTTCGGTTCCATCGCCAGCGCCCGGGCGATCGCGACCCTTTGCTGCTGGCCACCGGACAACTGGTGCGGGTACTTGTCGGCATGGGCGAGCAGGCCGACCTTGTCCAGCAAGGCGAGGGCCTGCAGTTCGCTCGGCTCACCGCGCTGGCCGTGATAACGCGGGGCCAGGGTGATGTTGTCGAGGATGCTGCGGTGCGGGAACAGGTTGAAGTTCTGGAACACCATGCCGATGCTGCGCACGCCCCGGCGGATCTGCGGGCTGTTGGCGCGGTCACTGGCGCTGATGAAACTCTCGCCGAACAGGACGATTTCGCCCTGGTCGATACTTTCCAGGCCGTTGACGGTGCGGATCAGCGAGGTCTTGCCGGAGCCGGAGGGACCGATGATCGAGATCACCTGGCCGCTGCCGACGTTCAGGTCGATGCCCTTGAGCACCTCGTGGTTGCCATAGCGCTTGTGGATATTGCGCAGCTGCAGCGCCGGGGCGGCTCCGGCCACCTGCTGCGGGCGGATGTTCGCCGGTGATGGCCGCAGGCGCGCCCTGAGGCTGGCAATGGCGCTGTCGGCGAGGGTCTGTGACTTGCGCCGGTTCATGTCCAGGTGGCGCTCCAGCCGCTGCAGCAGCCAGCCGAACAGGCTGACGATCAGCACGTAGTACACCGCCACCGCGCCGAGGGTCTCCATCACCAGGAAGTTCTGGGCGTAGAGCCGTTGGCCGACGGTGAGGATCTCGGTGAGGGAAATCACCGAGACCAGCGAGGTCAGCTTCACCACGGTGATGTACTCGTTGATCAGCGTCGGCAGCGAGATGCGGAACGCCTGGGGAATCACGATCAGCCGTTGCAATCCCAGCAGGCCGATGCCGAGGGCGCGGCCGGCTTCCTTCTGGCCCTTGGCGACCGAAATCAGCCCGCCGCGATGGATCTCGGCCATGTAGGCGGCCTCGGTGACCACCAGGGCGAACAGCCCGGAATAGAACGGATTGGACAGCACCTGGCCCGTGGCCGGGAACAGCTGCGGCAGGTTGTAGACGAACACCACCAGGACCAGCAGCGGGATGCTGCGAAAGAACCAGATATACACCGCGGCCGGCGTGCGCAGCCAGGCCGAAGTCGACAGCTTGGCCGAGGCCAGGACGAAGCCCAGCAGCATGCCGATGAACCAGGCCAGGGCACTGAGCTCGACCACCGTGACACAGGCCTGCCAGAAGGCGGGCATCGAGAACAGCGAAAGGAAATAGGGCCAATCGAATTGCATGGGAACCTCGGTGATCCAGGGCCTGGCGCCTTCGGGGCAAAAACATCGTCCTCTGGAGCGGACAACATCATCCCTTGTGGGTGACGGCCGGGCGGTGCTCTGCTGGCTGGCGATGGCGTCGGTTCAGTCAGCCGTGAGGGTGGCTGTCAGGACGCTATCGCCAGCAAGCCGGCTCCTACAGGGGGGGCTTACTCGGCTGCTTCCAGCGCGTACTTGTTCAGGATCGCCGTGTACTCGCCGCTTTTCTTCGTTTCCTCGAAGGCCTTGAGTAGCGCCTGGTAGGTGGCGTCATTGCCCTTCTTCACGAAGATCCCCAGGGTCTGCTGGTAGATCGGGTGTTCAGTGGTCACCAGCACCCGGCCCTTGGTCCGCTCGGCGATCATCTTCGCCGCGCCGGCTATCTCCACCTGCGCCTGGATATTGTTCGACAGCAGCGCCTGGGTGACTTCCGGCGCCGAAGGGTACTCGCTCACGGTGATCGCACCCTTGCCCTTGGGCACGCAGTATTCAGCCGACAATTTCTGGAACTGCGCCACCCAGGTGGTGCCCTGTTCCAGGCCGACCTTGAGCCCGCACAGGTCCTCCGGGGCCGTCGGTTTCAATACGCTGTCCCGGGACACCATGATCGCCGCGCCGGTCTTGGCGTAGGCGATGGTCATGGCCTGGGTCTGGCGCTCGGGGGTGATGTACATGCCGGAAATGATCGCGTCGAACTTGCCGGCGTTCAGGCCCATGATCAGGCTCGGGAACTTGGTGTCGATGAACTCGGCCTTGCTCTCCAGGTGCTTGGCCAGGGCGTGGGACAACTCCGGATCGGAGCCGACCACGTTCTTGTCGGCATCGTAGGACTCGAACGGCGGGTAGGTGATTTCCATGCCGATTTTCAGTTGGCCGGGCGTGGCGGTCGCGGCGGCTAGGGCGCTGCCGGTGCAGAACAGGGCGGTGGCGAGCAGGGTCAGGCCAGGGAGATGCTTGAGCATGGACGGTAACTCCGGGTTGGGTAGGTAGTCGGCAGGGTCAGGAGGGTTGTGCCTGGTTTTTCAGGTGACCGAAGCTCGACGGCTTGCGGGCTTTTTCCGGCAGGGTGATCTCGCCGTTCTCCACGCGTCGGCGCAGGTACTGGTAGGTCTGCAGCGCCTGGCCGTACATGTGCTCGCCGATGGCGATCTGTTCGTATTGCTGGCCGGCCTTGGCGAAGCTGGGCAGCGGCTGGATCAGGGTGTGGTAGTCGCAGGCATAGAACAGCGGGAACGAATAGCGCTCCTCGCTCACGGTGCGCACCCGGTGGGCGGTAGCGACGAAGGCTCCGGCGGTCATCACCTCGAGCATGTCGCCGATGTTCACCACGAAGGCATCGGCAATCGGTGGCGCGTCGATCCACTGGCCCTGGTCATTCAGCACCTCCAGGCCGGGCTTGTCGGCCAGCAGGATGGTGAAGCACTCGTAGTCGGTGTGGGCGCCGATGCCCGGGGCGTCCTGGGCGGCGTCATCGAACGGGTAGTGGATCAGCCGCAGTTTCGATGGCGGCCGGGTGACCAGCGCATCGAAGGTGTTTTCCTCCAGCCCCAGGGCCAGGGCGAAACCGCCGAACAGCTTGCGCCCGAGGGCGAAGACTGCGGCGTAGTAGGCCTGCGCCGCCTCCTTGAAACCTGGCAGCGGCGGCCATTCGTTCGGTCCCAGCAGCGGGGTGCCGGCCAGCACCAGCGGATCGTCCGCCGGTACTTCGAAGCCGATGTCGAAGGCTTCCTTGTGGTCCGGCTTGCCCTTGGCATACACCTCTTCACCCTCGGGCACGAAGCCCTTGTGGGTCTTGGAGGTGCCGATGTAGTGCTGCATCTTGGTTTCCAGGGGCTGCGCGAAGTAGTCGCGAGCCGCCTGGCGCAAGTTGGCGATCAGGTGCGGGGCGATACCGTGCCCGGTGATGTAGAGAAAACCGACCTCGCTGGCCGCGGCGCCCAATTGATCGGCGACGGCCAGGCGATGTTCCAGTTCGACGCTGAACAGGCCGGTGATATCCACCACCGGAATGCTCTTGAAGTTGGCCTGGGCCGGAATGCTGTGACTGTTCTCAGGCATGACGCGAACGCCTCACGGTTGGGTTGGCTGACGGAAACGGTCGAAGTGCTCGCGCTCGGTGCGGGCCATCCACACGTTGAGCGACCACAAGTCGGCGACCGGGACATTGGTGAAGGGCAGGTGGTGCAGGTAGCCGTCGGCGCCGAACTCCGGGGTCAGCGTGCTGACCGGGTAGCCGCGCGCCTGTTGTGAACGCCAGACGCTCTCCCAGTGCGCCTGGTGGAAGGCCAGTTCGCGGGCGTACTCAGGGGCTCCGGGGTGGGGGACCTGCGGGCCCTGGTCATAGCCGACCCGGGCCTGGATGTGATGGACGCGTTCGACGAACGGTCGCAGGTCGTCGGCCGGGTCGTCGAGCAGGCGCTCGCAAGTGACCACCCAGTGGCTGATATCGCTGGTGAAGCGCAGGTCGGGCAGTTGCCGGATCAACTCGAGGGTGACCCAGGGATTGAACAGTGAGCGGGCGCGGTGGGTTTCAAAGCTGCAGGTCAGCCCCTGTCGCCGGGCCAGCTCCATGGCTTGCCCGAAGAACTCCACCTGCTGCGTCAATGGCCAGCGATCGTTGCCGGCCAGCACGTTGACGAATCGCGGCTGCAGTTCGGCAGCCCAGGCGAGTTTCTGTTCGAGGTCGTGCAGATGCTCGGCTGGCGCGGCCGACTGCTCGGGGAGCACATCATAGGCGGTGAACACGGTGCTGATGTAGGGCGTATGGTTGGCGCGCAGAAAGGCGGCGAACTCGGCACGTTCGGCGGCTTGCAGTGGCAGGCGGGCTTCCATGCCGTCGAAGCCGGCCTCGAGCAATTCGTCGAGTGCCTGGGCCTTGCTGGCGGCATAGCCCCAGAGGGTGCGGAAAATCTCCAGTTTCATCAGTGAACCTCGACCAAACCTCAAGCTGCTCGGGACCCGCCAGGACACGGAGCCTGGGCGAGCGGTTACGGCAGTTGGAAAGGTTGTGTCGAGCCGGCCCTCTGTGGGGTGGTCTCACTGACGTCTGGCGGACGGTCATGCGGCGGGTCATCAGCCCGGCATGAGCGAAACGCGATGGGCCGATCTTAGGCAGCCCCGCAGGCGAGGAAAAATAGCAAACCTCAAATCGATACTTCAGAGATTTCTAAACCATTAGTCGGCTATGCATGATCTCAATCTAACGCTGTTTTGCCAGCTATATGCTATCGTTGCGGCAATATTCTGACGTAGCGCCGAGAGAATTCTCACATGAATATGGCTGCCTGGATGATGTGGCGGTTTTTTGGCTCAAGACAGTTCCTGATGTCCGTCCTGTGTGGCCTGTTCATGCATTCGAGCATGGCCGACGAAGCCCCCGGTGGAGCTGCCGACCAGCGCGCGCAGGCCGTCACCCAGGTGGTGCTGGGCATCCTCAGCTATGCCCGCTGGCCGGTGGAGCCGGCGCAGTTGCGCCTGTGCATCATCGGGCCGACCCAGTACACCGACGACCTGGTCAAGGGCGCGACCCAGGCCAGCGGCCGCCCGGTGCTGGTACAGCGCCTGCTGGCCAGCAGCACGGCGGTCGCCAGCCACTGTGACGCGGTGTACATCGGCCAGCTCTCCACGGACGAGCGCAACCAACTGTTCACCGCCCTGGCCGGGCAGGCGGTGTTGAGCATCAGCGAGGAGGGGGACCAATGCGTCGTCGGCAGCCTGTTCTGCCTGCGGGTCAGCGACGACCAGGTGGCCTTCGAGGTCAACCTGGACTCGGTGGCCCGCAGCGGCGTGCGCATTCATCCCAGCGTCCTGCAGTTATCCCGTCGGCGGGCCGCACAGCCATGATCGGCCTGCACAAGCCTGACAGTCGCCGCAGCCTGCGTTCGGTGCTGGGCCGTGGCCACATGCTGGTTGCGCTGGCGGCGGTCGGCCTGGTGAGTGTCTCGCTGACCTTCCTCGGCGTGCTGGCGCTGCGGGTCTACGCCGACCACAACCTGCACCTGATTGCCCGCTCCATCAGCTACACCGTCGAGGCGGCGGTGGTGTTCAACGACAAGAGTGCGGCAACCGAGGCCCTGGAGCTGATCGCCTCCACCGAAGAGGTGGCCGAGGCCGAAATCTTCACCGCCAGCGGACAGCGCCTGGCCCATTGGCAACGGCCGGAAACCGGCCTGTTGTCGAACCTGGAGATGCAGTTGGCCCGGGGCCTGCTGGAGCAGCCCATCGAGTTGCCGATCCTGCACCAGAATCGCGAGGTCGGCAGTGTTCGCCTGACCGGCCACGGGGCCAGCCTGATGCGCTACCTGCTCAGCGGCCTGGCCGGCATCCTGGTGTGCAGCGTGTTGGCGGCCTGGCTCGGCCTGTACCTGGCCCGCCGACTGTTGCGCGGGATCATCGTGCCGCTGCGCAGCCTCGCCAAGGTGGCCCACGCCGCCCGTAGCGAGCGGACCTTCGACCGACGGGTGCCGCCGGCGGAAATTACCGAGCTGGACAACCTCGGCAACGACTTCAATGCCCTGCTCGACGAGCTGGAGGTCTGGCAGGCGCACCTGCAGAGCGAGAACCAGACCCTGGCGCACCAGGCCAGCCACGACAGCCTGACCGGGCTGCCCAACCGGGCGTTCTTCGAAGGCCGGCTGATGCGCGCCCTGCGCAATGCGGCCAAGCAGGGCGAACGGGCCGCGGTGCTGTTTCTCGACAGCGACCGCTTCAAGGAAATCAACGACACCTTCGGCCATGCGGCGGGTGACGCGGTGCTGGTGGCCGTGGCCACGCGCGTGCGTGCGCAACTGCGCGAGGGCGACCTGGTCGCGCGGCTGGGCGGTGACGAGTTCGCCGTGCTGCTGACGCCCCTGCACAGCATCGAAGACGCCGAACGCATCGCCGAGAAGATTATTGCCAGCATGGACCTGCCGATCCCGGTGCCGGGCCAGGCGCAGGTGATCACCTCGCTCAGCGTTGGCATCGCCGTCTACCCCGATCACGGCAATACCCCAGGCTCGCTGCTCAATGCTGCCGATGCCGCCATGTACCAGGCCAAGCGCCTTTCCCGAGGCAGTTCACACACCGCGCAGTCGGAGCACGGCGCCGCCTCAGTTCCTACCAGGAGTTGAACCCTTGCAGATCTTGACCCAATGTTCCCTGCGATTTCTCAGCGTCGCCCTGTTGATGGCGCTGCTGGCACTCGGCGGTTGTCAGACGGTCCCGCCGAAAGGCCTGAGCCCGACCCAGGTTGCGGTCCTCAAGCAGCAGGGTTTCCAACTGACGGATGACGGCTGGGCCTTCGGCCTGTCGGGCAAAGTGCTGTTCGGCAGCGACCTGGACGGGCTGAACCCGGAAAGCCAGACCATCGTCGAGCGGATCGCCAAGGCTCTGTTGAGCGTCGACATCCAGCGGGTGCGGGTGGACGGTCATACCGACGCGTCGGGCAAGGACGACTACAACGAACAGCTCTCGGTACGCAGGGCCAACAGCGTGGCAACGGTCCTGCGGCAGTCCGGCATGAAGCCGGAGAACATCCAGGTCCGTGGCCTGGGCAGCCGCGAACCGGTGGCCAGCAACAGCACTGCGGCCGGTCGCACGGAGAACCGCCGGGTGGCGATCGTGGTGATCGCCGACTGATCGCGCAAGGGCAAGCACTGAGGTCCCTCCCTGTGGCTGGCTCTTCCCCTGTGGCGAGCGGGCTTGCCCGCGCCGGGGCGCGTAGCGGCCCTGACGCCGGGTAGCAGGGAGTGTCAGCCAGAATGGAGATTCCGGCTGTACGACTGCTTCGCAGCCGAGCGCGGGCAAGCCCGCTCGCCACAAGCCGGTTTTTTCTCTCCAGCCTACAGCACTGCCCATTGCTCGTTACTGGCACGTATTTCAAGGTGTGGAAGCGGCAGCCATCCGGTGACCTGGTTGTTGGCTAAGGTGGCTGTGCGCGGGACACCTTGTGGAAACCGGTCTCTGTGGCGAGCGGGCTTGCCCGCGCTGGGGCGCGTAGCGGCCCTGACGCCGGGTAGCAGGGAGTGTCAGCCAGAATGGAGATTCCGGCTGTACGACTGCTTCGCAGCCGAGCGCGGGCAAGCCCGCTCGCCACAAGCCGGTTTTTTCTCTCCAGCCTATAGCACTGCCCATTGCTCGTTACTGGCACGTATTTCAAGGTGTGGAAGCGGCAGCCATCCGGTGACCTGGTTGTTGGCTAAGGTGGCTGTGCGCGGGACACCTTGTGGAAACCGGTCTCTGTGGCGAGCGGGCTTGCCCGCGCTGGGGCGCGTAGCGGCCCTGACGCCGGGTAGCAGGGAGTGTCGGCCAGAATGGAGATTCCGGCTTTACGACTGCTTCGCAGCCGAGCGCGGGCAAGCCCGCTCGCCACAAGCCGAGAGTTTCCCTCCACCGTTGGCCCTATCCCACCACATGCTGCTTGTCTGGTCAGGGGAGTGCACCTTGCCTGCGCCCTACTTCATCAGTCGTAGAAACGCATATCGCGGCTCTCGCCCATCAGCAACGCCTGGTTGCGCTCGGTGATCTCGCGGATGTAGTCCCATAGCAAGGTAATGCGCTTCAACTTCCTCAGATCCTCCCGGCAATACATCCAGAACTGCCGGGTGATGTTCACCTCATCCGGCAACACCGGCAGCAGGTTCGGGTCCTGCGCCGCCAGGAAGCACGGCAGGATCGCCAGCGCCCGGCTCTGCTGCGCCGCGACGAACTGGGCGATCACGCTGGTGCTGCGCAGGTTGGCGGTGGCGTTGGGCAGCAGGTTGGCCAGGTACAGCAGCTCGTTGCTGAACGCCAGGTCGTCGACGTAGCTGACGAAGCGGTGCCGGCCCAGGTCGCTGGCGCGGCGGATCGGCGGGTGCTGGTCGAGATACTGCTGGGTCGCATACAGCTGCAGCCGGTAGTCGCACAGCTTGCAGCACACATACGGCCCGTGCTCCGGCCGCTCCAGGGCAATGACGATATCCGCCTCGCGCTTGGACAGGCTGATGAAGTGCGGCAGCGGCAGGATATCCACCGAGATCGCCGGGTAGGCGTCGACGAAATGGCTCAGTTGCGGCGTGATGAAGAAACTGCCGAAGCCCTCCGTGCAGCCCATGCGCACATGCCCCGAGAGCGCCACGCCAGAGCCCGAGACCTGCTCGCAGGCCATGTGCAGGGTGCTTTCGATCGACTCGGCATAGCCCATCAGGCGTTGACCCTCGGCGGTCAGGACGAAGCCGTTGGTGCGCGACTTTTCGAACAGCAGGGTGCCCAGGGCGGCCTCCAGCGAGCTGATGCGCCGCGACACCGTGGTGTAGTCCACCGCCAGGCGCTTGGCCGCGCTGCTGGCCTTGCGGGTACGGGCAACCTCGAGGAAAAACTTCAGGTCGTCCCAGTTCAATGAACCCAAAGACGTGATGTTTTTTTGCATGTTGGTCCGGTTTTTATGTGCGTTCTTATTAGAAGAATGCACATCTATACTCCAAAAACAGTCCAGTCACCATGCTCGGGCGTTGCGGCGCCCGCCCAGGATTCGGCCATTACAATAATTCAGGAGACTTCCATGAACGTTTCTCTCAAGCCCGACGCCACCCTCAAGACCGCCCGGTTGCTGATCGACGGCGAGTGGGTCGAATCCCGCAGCGGTGAATGGCACGACATCGTCAACCCGGCTACCCAGGAAGTGCTGGCCAAGGTGCCCTTCGCCACTGCCGCTGAAGTGAACGCCGCGATCGAGGCCGCCCAGCGCGCTTTCCAGACCTGGAAGTTGACCCCCATCGGCGCCCGCATGCGCATCATGCTCAAGCTGCAGGCGTTGATTCGTGAACACTCCAAGCGCATCGCCGCCGTGCTCAGCGCCGAGCAGGGCAAGACCCTGGCCGACGCCGAGGGCGATATCTTCCGCGGCCTGGAAGTGGTCGAGCACGCCTGCTCGATCGGCACCCTGCAGATGGGCGAGTTCGCCGAGAACGTCGCCGGTGGCGTCGATACCTACACCCTGCGCCAGCCGATCGGTGTGTGTGCCGGGATCACCCCGTTCAACTTCCCGGCGATGATCCCGCTGTGGATGTTCCCGATGGCGATCGCCTGCGGCAACACCTTCGTCCTCAAGCCGTCCGAGCAGGACCCGCTGTCGACCCTGATGCTGGTGGAGCTGGCGCTGGAAGCCGGCGTGCCGGCGGGCGTGCTCAACGTGGTGCACGGCGGCAAGGAAGTGGTGGATGCGCTGTGCACGCACAAGGATATCAAGGCCGTGTCCTTCGTCGGCTCGACCGCTGTCGGCACCCACGTGTATGACCTCGCCGGTCGCCACGGCAAGCGCGTGCAATCGATGATGGGGGCGAAGAACCATGCCGTGGTGCTGCCCGATGCCAATCGCGAGCAGACCCTCAACGCCCTGGTCGGCGCCGGATTCGGTGCGGCCGGCCAGCGTTGCATGGCCACCTCGGTGGTGGTGCTGGTGGGCGCGGCGAAACAGTGGCTGCCGGACCTCAAGGCGCTGGCGCAGAAACTCAAGGTCAATGCCGGCAGCGAGCCGGGTACCGACGTCGGCCCGCTGATTTCCAAGCGGGCGAAAGAGCGTGTGCTGGGGCTGATCGAAAGCGGTATCAAGGAAGGCGCCAAACTCGAGCTGGACGGCCGCGGTATCGTCGTGCCGGGGTTCGAGCAGGGCAACTTCGTCGGCCCGACCCTGTTCTCCGGGGTGACCACCGACATGCAGATCTACACCCAGGAAATCTTCGGCCCGGTGCTGGCGGTGATGGAAGTCGATACCCTCGACGAGGCCATCGCCCTGGTCAACGCCAACCCGTTCGGTAACGGCACCGGCCTGTTCACCCAGAGCGGCGCCTCGGCCCGCAAGTTCCAGAGCGAAATCGACATCGGCCAGGTCGGCATCAACATTCCGATCCCGGTGCCGGTGCCGTTCTTCAGCTTCACCGGTTCGCGCGGCTCCAAGCTCGGCGACCTCGGCCCGTACGGCAAGCAGGTGGTGCAGTTCTACACTCAGACCAAGACGGTCACCGCGCGCTGGTTCGATGACGACAGCGAGAACCATGGCGTGAACACCACCATCAACCTGCGTTGAGCGAGGAACGGGCCATGAAGATCGCATTTATCGGACTGGGCAACATGGGCGCGCCGATGGCGCGCAACCTGATCAAGGCCGGGCACAGCCTGAACCTGTTCGACCTGAACCAGGTGGTGCTCAAGGAACTGGCGGCCCTCGGCGGCACCATCAGCACTTCGCCCAAGGCCGCGGCCGAGGGCAGCGAGCTGGTGATCACCATGCTGCCGGCCGCCGCCCATGTGCGCAGCGTCTGGCTGGGCGAGGACGGCGTGCTGGCCGGGATCGGCGCTGGCGTGCCGGCGGTGGACTGCAGCACCATCGACCCGCAGACCGCCAAGGATGTCGCCGCCGCAGCGGCGAAGCAGGGCGTGGCCATGGCCGATGCACCGGTTTCCGGTGGCACCGGCGGCGCGGCAGCCGGGACCCTGACCTTCATGGTCGGGGCCTCCAGCGAGCTGTTCGCCACCCTGCAACCGGTGCTGGCGCAGATGGGCCGCAACATCGTCCATTGCGGCGACGTCGGCACCGGGCAGATCGCCAAGATCTGCAACAACCTGCTGCTGGGTATCTCGATGATCGGCGTCAGTGAGGCCATGGCCCTGGGCGCCGCCCTGGGCATCGACACCCAGGTGCTGGCCGGAGTGATCAACAGCTCCACGGGCCGTTGCTGGAGTTCCGACACCTACAACCCATGGCCGGGGATCATCGAGACGGCCCCGGCATCCCGCGGCTACACCGGCGGCTTCGGTGCCGAGCTGATGCTCAAGGACCTCGGCCTGGCCACCGAGGCCGCGCGCCAGGCCCACCAGCCGGTGGTGCTCGGCGCCGTGGCGCAACAGCTGTACCAGGCCATGAGCCTGCGCGGCGAGGGCGGCAAGGACTTCTCGGCCATCATTGGCAGCTATCGCAAACCCGAGTAAGGGTTTTTTCCGAGGGCTCGCGTCGGGCGGGTCCTCGGTTTTTTCCGGGCGGGCTGCCCAAACGTTATCCGCGTATCCCCCGACACAGTAGAATTACCGCCAGGAATCGATTTCGAGGTGGCGGTGGTGGATCTACAGCAGGGTTTTGTCCTGACCCGGCATTGGCGCGACACCCCCGCGGGTACGCAGGTCGAATTCTGGTTGGCGACCGACGCCGGTCCCCGCCATGTGCGCTTGCCGCTACAACCCTCGGTGGCCTTCATTCCCGCCGCACAGCGCGAGCGTGCCACGACCCTGTTGCGCAACGAGCGTGATGTGGAGTTGCGCCCGCTGGAACTGATGGATTTCCGCCATCGTCCGGTGCTCGGTCTTTACTGCCAGCAGCATCGACAGTTGATGAATATCGAGAAGCTGCTGCGCCAGGGCGGGGTGGATGTCTACGAGGCCGATGTCCGTCCGCCCGAGCGCTTCCTCATGGAGCGTTTCATCACTGCACCGGTGCTGTTCGCCGGCACGCCGAATGCCGATGGGCCGCTGCTCGATACCCAGCTCAAGGCCACCGCGGACTATCGGCCACGGCTGAAACTGGTGTCGCTGGATATCGAGACCACCATGCAGGGCGAACTGTATTCGATTGCCCTGGAAGGCTGCGGCGAGCGCCAGGTGTACATGCTCGGGCCGCCGAATGGCGATGCCAGCCAGGTCGACTTCGACCTCGAGTACCGGGACAGTCGCGGCGAACTGCTCGAAGCGCTGAATGACTGGCTGGCCCGCCACGATCCCGATGCGATCATCGGCTGGAACCTGGTGCAGTTCGACCTGAAGGTGCTGCATGAGCATGCCCAGCGACTGAACGTCCCGCTACGCCTGGGACGTGGCGGCGATGTCATGGGCTGGCGCGACAACGGCGCGCGCAACACCCACTACTTCGCGGCAGCGGCCGGCCGGCTGATCATCGACGGTATCGAGGCACTGCGCTCGGCGACCTGGAGTTTCCCGTCCTTCAGTCTCGAATATGTGTCGCAGCACCTGCTCGGTGAGGGCAAGGCGATCGACAACCCCTACCAGCGCATGGACGAGATCGACCGCATGTTCGCCGAGGACAAGCCGGCCCTGGCCCGCTACAACCTCAAGGACTGCGAACTGGTCACGCGCATCTTCGACAAGACCCAGTTGCTGACCTTCCTGTTGGAGCGCGCCACCGTCACTGGCTTGCCGGTCGATCGCAGTGGCGGCTCGGTGGCGGCCTTCACCCACCTGTACATGCCACTGATGCATCGCCAGGGTTTTGTCGCACCGAACCTCGGCGAACGCATGCCCGAGGCCAGTCCCGGCGGTTTCGTCATGGACTCGCGACCGGGCCTGTACGAGTCGGTGCTGGTTCTGGACTACAAGAGCCTGTATCCGTCGATCATCCGCACCTTCCTGATCGATCCGGTCGGGCTGATCGAGGGCTTGCGGCATCCCGACGACAGCGAGTCGGTGGCGGGTTTTCGCGGTGCGCGCTTCTCCCGCACGCGGCATTGCCTGCCGTCGATCGTCGAGACGGTCTGGCAGGGCCGCGAGGCCGCCAAGCGCGACGGCAACGCGCCGTTGTCCCAGGCACTGAAGATCATCATGAACGCCTTCTACGGCGTGCTCGGTTCCAGTGGTTGCCGCTTCTTCGATACGCGGTTGGCCTCGTCGATCACCATGCGCGGGCACGAGATCATGCGCCGCACCCGCCAACTGATCGAAGCCCAGGGCTACACGGTGATCTACGGCGACACCGACTCGACCTTCGTCTGGCTCAAGCGCGCCCATGGCCAGGAGGAGGCCGCGCAGATCGGCCGCCAACTGGTGGCCGGGGTCAACGACTGGTGGCGCGAACACCTGCAGCGCGAGCTGGGCCTGGACAGTGCCCTGGAGCTGCAGTTCGAGACCCATTTCAGCCGCTTCCTGATGCCGACCATCCGTGGCGCCGAGGAGGGCAGCAAGAAGCGTTATGCCGGGTTGGTCATCCGCGCCGACGGCAGCGAGGAGATGGTCTACAAGGGCCTGGAAACCGTGCGCAGCGACTGGTCGCCATTGGCGCAGGCGTTCCAGCAGGAACTGTACCGACGCATTTTCAGTCGCCAGCCCTACCAGGACTACGTACGCGATTACGTGCGACGTACCCAGGCCGGCGAACTGGACGACCTGCTGGTGTATCGCAAGCGCCTGCGCCGGCGGCTGGGCGACTACGAGCGCAACGTCCCGCCGCAGGTGCGCGCGGCGCGACTGGCCGATGAGTACAACGTCGCCCAGGGGCGCCCACCGCAATACCAGGGCGGCGGCTGGATCAGCTACGTGATTGCCCTGGCCGGGCCGGAACCGCTGGAAGTGCGCCGTTCGCCCATCGACTACGAACACTACATCACCAAGCAGTTGCAGCCGGTGGCGGATGCGATCCTGCCGTTCGTGCAGGACGATTTCACCACCCTGATCGGCGGGCAGATGGGGCTGTTCTGAGTGTTGTGTATTGCAATGTATCTGGAGGCCCCGGTGATACGTGCGGACTTCAGAACCCCGGATTGCGCACACATTCGAGATACCTCAGGGGTGTCAAATAGGTTCCAAGGAGGCAGACAACACTGGCTCCAACCAACCGAACGACAACTTGAGGAAATCACCATGAAACTGAAAGCGCTCTGCACCGCCGGCCTGTTCTCCGCCCTGAGCCTCCTGGCCATCGCCGCTCCGGCCCAGGCCGCCAGCGCCAAACCGGACATCCAGCACGTGGTGTCGATCACCACCGATGCAATGGGCAGCTGCGGCGTCGCCAACGCGCACCTGACCTACCTCGACTCCCAGGGCGAGACCCACACCCTGGAGTACGGCAAGTTCGCCAACTGCAACCAGGGCAGCTGATCCCTTGGGAATCGGCTTCGCACACGCCTCTCCACCCGCATGAAACCGTATCGCGCCGCGCTCGGTTTCATGCCTGTTTCTGCCAGGTGACGTCATGCTGCTTATCGCTTTCCTGGGCGGGATACTGACCGTGCTCAGTCCTTGCATCCTGCCGGTCGTACCCTTTCTGTTCGCGCGGGCGGATCGTTCCCGCTCTTCGGTGCTGCTGACGCTGGGCGGCATGGCGCTGACTTTCGCGCTGGTGTCGAGCCTGGCCGTGGTCAGCAGCGCCTGGGTGATCCAGGCCAATCATGCCGGTCGCCAGCTGGCGCTGATCGTGATGGTGCTGTTCGCCCTGTCACTGATTTCCGCGCGTGCGGGCGCCTGGCTGTCGCGGCCGTTCGTCCTGCTGGGCAACCGCCTGGATCCGGCAGCGCGCCAGCTGTCCGGGCCGTTGGCCGCGCTGCTGGTCGGTGTCGCCACCGGGTTGCTGTGGGCGCCGTGCGCCGGACCGATTCTGGGGGTGATCCTGACCAGCGCCATGTTGCAGGGCGCGAATGCGCAGACCAGTCTGTTGCTGCTGGCCTATGGCTTGGGTAGTGCGTTGTCTCTCGGCACGCTGATCTTCGCCGGTCGTGGGCTGGTCAACCGGCTCAGGCCGTCCATCCCGGTGACCGGCTGGCTGCGGCGTGGCACCGGTGTGCTGGTCCTGCTGTCGGCGGTGCTGATCTCGACCGGGGCGAACAATACTCTGCTCGCCGGTACTTCCTCACAAGGCTCGACATCGGTGGAGCAAAGTGTGTTGAAGCAGATTCCGCGGGCCATCGACTACGTGATCAGCAAGGCCAATGCGGCCACCACCGTTGACCTTGAAGCCAAGGGCGCGATGCCGTCGCTGGAGGGGGCGGTGGAGTGGCTGAACTCGGCGCCGCTGGACCGTGAGTCCCTGCGTGGCAAGGTGGTGCTGGTGGACTTCTGGACCTTCGACTGCATCAACTGCCAGCACACCCTGCCGTATGTGAAGGCGTGGGCGAAGAAATATGAGAAGGACGGGCTGGTGGTGATCGGGGTGCATACGCCCGAGTACGCCTACGAGAAGATCCTCGGCAATGTTCGCCAGCAGGTGAAGGAACTGGGGATCGGCTATCCGGTGGCGATCGACAACGACTACCGCATCTGGCGGGCTTTCGATAACCAGTACTGGCCCGCCCACTACCTGATCGACGCCAAGGGGCAGGTGCGTTACACCCATTTCGGCGAAGGCCGTTATGACGAGCAGGAAAAGGTCATCCAGACCCTGTTGCAGGAGGCCAAGGCTGGCAGTGCCAGCTGAGTCCTGGAACCAAGTCACGACAGCCGCAAAGCCCCGCAACGGGCTTTGCGGCTTTTTTGTGGGCAGGTGTTCGAATCGGGCAGGAGCTCGTTGTATCAGATTGTGTACCCAGCTCGCCGCCACACACTGCGCGACCTTATCGCCCGTTCGCGACACATGGCAGATACAGCCCTGCGTTGAAATGTACCTGTCGACCGGTGATGCCGGTCCGGTTACTCCCCAACCCCAAGAGTCTTACTCACCAACGCAGGAGTGTTACCCATGTTCAAGTTCCCTACCGCTTCCCTGGTCCTCACCCTCGCCCTGGTTGGCGGCCTCGGCCTGTCGAATGCCGCTTCGGCCAATGTGCCGGCTGGCGGGCACGCTGCAGCCAGCCAGCACCTGCTGGCGGAGGGAGGTTCCGACCGTCTGCTGGAGCGTCGCGTGGCCGAAGGCGGTTCGGATCGCCTGCTGGAACGTCGCGTGGCCGAAGGCGGTTCGGATCGCCTGCTGGAGCGTCGCGTGGCCGAAGGCGGTTCGGATCGCCTGCTGGAACGTCGCGTGGCCGAAGGCGGTTCGGATCGCCTGCTGGAGCGTCGCGTGGCCGAAGGCGGTTCGGATCGTCTGCTGGAGCGTCGCGTGGCTGAAGGTGGTTCGGATCGCCTGCTGGAGCGTCGCGTGGCTGAAGGTGGTTCGGATCGCCTGCTGGAACGTCGTGTGGCCGAAGGTGGCTCGGATCGCCTGCTGGAACGTCGCGTGGCTGAAGGTGGTTCGGATCGTCTGCTGGAACGCCGCGTTGCTTGAGGGCGGCCGACCTTTCCAGCTGTTCCTCATTATTCGGGAGGGGAGCGAGCTGTTGGTGGCGAGCGGGCTTGCCCGCGCTGGAGTGCGAAGCACTCCCAAACCGGCGGTATCGATGTATCAGGCACACCGAGTGCCTGGGTCTTGCGGCTGCCTTGCAGCCGAGCGCAGGCAAGCCTGCTCGCCACATGATCATTGCCAAAGGCCGGGCCCTCGCGTCTTTCGAGACGGCCCCGGCTGACAAGACGCCTGGTGCGATCAGGCGAACACGAGCTGTTGGTGGCGAGCGGGCTTGCCCGCGCTGGAGTGCGAAGCACTCCCAAGCCGGCGGTATCGGTGTATCAGGCACACCGAGTGCCTGGGTCTTGCGGCTGCCTTGCAGCCGAGCGCAGGCAAGCCTGCTCGCCACATGATCGTTGCCAAAGGCCGGGCACCCGCGTCTTTCGAGACGGCCCCGGCTGACAAGACGCCTGGTGCGATCAGGCGAACACGAAGTACTTGCGCACGGTCTCCACGACTTCCCAGGTACCCTTCATGCCCGGCTCGACGATGAAGATGTCGCCGGCCTTCAAGTGGATCGGCGCCTGACCGTCTGGCGTGATGATGCAGTAGCCTTCCTGGAAGTGGCAGTACTCCCACTTCACATAATCGACCCGCCACTTGCCCGGGGTGCAGATCCAGGTGCCCATGATCTTGCTGCCGTCTTCGCTGTTGTAGGCGTTGAGGTTGACGGTGTGCGGATCGCCTTCGAGCTTCTCCCATTTGCAGGCGTCGAGCACCGGCAGTGGGTGGGTGTCGCGCAGAACGGTAATCGGTGGATTGGACATGCTGGGCTCCGGGCACAGGTTCTGAATGAAGCCTGCACCCTAGCGGGGGTGTCCGCCGTGCGGTTGTCCAGGCTCGACATTCAACTGTCCATGCGCGCACGGTCGCCTGTTGCCGGTTCGCTCAGGGCGTCGAGCAGGGCCTTGGCGTAGGAGGGCAGGTGTTCGAACGAGCGCGCGCACAGCAGCAGCTTGCGCCGGGCCCAGGGCTCGGGCAACGGACGGCTGACCAGGCGCGAGTCGACCGGCCAGCGGTCAAGCGTAGCCTGGGGCACGATGCCCGGGCCGGCGCCCCGGGCGACCATGCGCAATACCGCATCGAAGCTTTCGACCCGTACCCGCAGTTGCATGCGCTGGCCCAGGTGCAGCGCCTGCTCTTCGAGGTACACCGCCAGCGCGCTGTCGGCGGCAAGGCCGACCAGCTCATGGCGCAAGGTATCGCTGAACTTCGGTTGTGCAAGCGCGGCCAGCGGATGATCGCGGGGGATGACCAGCACCAGCGGATCGTCCTGGAACGGGCGGGTCTGCAAGTCCCGGGTGTCCACCGCATCGGAGACGATCCCGAGGTCGGCGACCCCCTGGCTGAGCGCGTGGACGATGCGCAGGCTGGGCAGCTCCTGCAGATCGACATCCACCGGCGGATGTTCACGCAGGAAGTCGGCCAGGCGTTCCGGCAGGTATTCGCTGAGCGCCGTAGTATTGCACAGCAGGCGGACCTGGCCCTTTACACCATTGGCGTAGTCGGCCAGGTCCTCGCGCAGCCGCTCGCTTTGCAGCAGGATCAGTCGCGCATGCTGGGCCAGCGCCTTGCCTGCCGGCGTGGGACTGACGCCACGCCGGCCACGCAGGAAGAACGGCGTGCCGAGGGACGCTTCCAGGGCACGGATCCGCGCGCTGGCCGCCGCCAGCGACAGGTGGCTGCGAGCTGCGCCGGCGGTGATGTTGCCGGCGTCGAGAATGTTCAGGTACAGGCGCAGGTCGATCAGGTCGAAGTGCATGGCTCAGCCTCTTGTTTCAGCAGAGGCTAGCTCAGCCAATCGCAGATTTTCAAATGGGCCCTGGCGGTTCAGCATGGGCGCCATGAAAACCTTTATCGATTTCTACGAAACACTGGGCCTTGCCCTGTCACTGCTGGTGTTGGTGACTTTCCTGCTGGCGGGTACGGTCAAGGGCGTGATCGGCCTCGGCCTACCGACGGTGGCGATGGGCTTGCTTGGGCTGGCTATGGTTCCGGCGCAGGCTGCGGCCTTGCTGATCATTCCCTCCACGTTGACCAATCTCTGGCAGTTGGCGGTGGGCGGGCACCTGTCGATGCTGCTCAAGCGGCTGTGGCCAATGTTGCTGGCGATCTTCCTCGGTACCGGGCTCGGTAGCCTGTGGCTGGGCGGAGTCGGCGGCGGTGGCTGGGCGGTGCGCGCATTGGGCGGTGCGCTGCTGCTCTACGCGGTATGCGGCCTGTTCCTGCCGACCCTGCATGTCGGTGAACGGGCGGAGCGCTGGCTGGGACCGCTCTGTGGCGTGCTGACGGGCATCATCACCTCGGCCACCGGCGTCTTCGTGATTCCGGCGGTGCCCTACCTGCAGGCCCTCGGCTTGAACAGGGACCAACTGGTGCAGGCGCTGGGCCTGTCGTTCACCGTGTCGACCCTGGCGTTGGCGGCCGGCCTGTTCTGGCGCGGGGCCCTGGGCGAGGGCGCACTCGGCGCTTCGCTGCTGGCGTTGCTGCCGGCGCTGGTGGGCATGCTGCTGGGGCAATGGCTGCGCCAGCGCATCAGCGCCGTCCTGTTCAAGCGGGTGTTTTTCATCGGGATGGGCCTGCTCGGCGGGCACCTGCTGATCAGCGGCTAGCCGAGGACGGGCTGAGCATGTCGATCAGGCGGATGTCGAAATCGCGCTCGAGGAATTCCATGCGCTGCTCGTGGAAAGCGCGCATGTGTGGCAAGGCCGAGTGTACGTCCAGGTGCGCCCTGGACTGCCAGATCTCGTAGAAGATGAACAGGGTCGGGTCGGCCTGGTCGCGCAGCATGTGGTATTCGATGCAGCCGTCTTCCCGGCGGCTGGGTTCGACATAGGCACGAAACAGTGCCTCGAAGGCCTCGGCCTTTTCCGGGCGGGTCTTGGCGTGCAGGATGAAACCGTAGGGTTGGCTCATGGGGTGGCTCCGTGCGGGGCAGGTTCTGGAGGGCCTCAATGCTAAGGCAACAATGCGCAGTTGATTTGTGCTGTTAGGGCAAAAAAGATTTGCGCCAGCCATGGTTTTTCGCCCGCAGGGCACGGGCTAACCTGCGGCCCTGACTTGAACCTGCCGACCCCGACTGCCGCTGGGCACTGCTCCGGGTCCGCCCTCCACGAGACTGTCCATGAAAAAAATCCTGCTACTCAACGGCGGCAAGCAGTTCGCCCATTCCGCCGGCCGCTACAACGCCACCCTGCACGAAGCCGCCCTGGCGTATCTCGACCGCTCCGGTTGCGATGTCCGGCAGACCTGGATCGACCAGGGCTACGACGTCGCCGAGGAGGTCGCCAAGTTTCTCTGGGCCGACGTGATCATCTACCAGATGCCGGGTTGGTGGATGGGCGCGCCCTGGACCGTGAAGAAATACGTCGATGAAGTCTTCACCGCGGGTCACGGCAGTCTTTATGCCAACGACGGCCGGACGCGTTCCGATGCCTCGCAGAAATACGGCAGCGGCGGCCTGATCCAGGGCAAGCAGTACATGCTCTCGCTGACCTGGAACGCGCCGCAGCAAGCCTTCGACGATCCCACCGATTTCTTCGAGGCCAAGGGCGTGGATGCGGTGTACTTCCCGTTCCACAAGGCCAACGAGTTCCTTGGCATGAGTGGCCTGCCGACATTCCTGTGCGTCGACGTGATGAAGGTCCCGGCCATCGAGGCCGATGTTCGCCGCTACGAGCAGCATCTGGCCAAGGTCTTCGATTTGCCGGCGTGAGGTTCCTTTTGTCTCATGGCCGGCTAATATCAGGCCTGTCTTGAGTCGAGAGGTGAGTGTGAAAGCCAGGTCGGATGAGTTGCAGATCTTCGTCTGCGTGATCGAGTGTGGTTCGATTTCCGCAGCGGCCGAGCAGGTCGGGCAGACGCCATCGGCGGTCAGCCGCAGCCTGTCGCGGCTGGAAGCCAAGCTGGAAACCACGCTGATCAATCGCACCACGCGGCGCATGGACCTGACCGAAGAGGGCAAGTTCTTCTTCGAGCGGGCCAAGCAGATCCTCGAACAGATGGACGAGCTCGAAGAGCGCCTGTCCCTGCGCCAGCAGACTCCGGCCGGGCGCCTGCGCATCAACGCGGCCTCGCCGTTCATGCTGCATGCGGTGGTGCCGTACATCGCCGAGTTCCGCAGCCTGTATCCGGATATCCAGCTGGAGCTCAACAGCAACGACCTGATCATCGACCTGCTGGAGCAGAGTACCGACATTGCCATCCGCATCGGCAACCTGGCGGACTCGACCCTGCATGCCCGCTCGCTCGGCAGCAGCCCGCTGAACATACTGGCCAGCCCCGCCTACCTGGAACGTCACGGCGTGCCGGCCAGCGTCGACGAGCTGTCCAGCCATACCCTGCTGGGCTTTACCCAAACCGAAACGCTCAACCACTGGCCATTGCGCCATGCCCAGGGCGACCGCTGGCAGATCCGTCCCGATATCGCCGCTTCCAGTGGCGAGACCCTGCGCCAGCTGGCGCTGGAAGGGCAGGGCATTGTCTGCCTGTCGCACTTCATGACCCACCAGGACATCCAGTCCGGTCGCCTGCGGGTGATCCTCCCCGAAACCAACAGCGGCTATCGCCAGCCGATCCATGCGGTGTACTACCGCAACTCGCAGCTGGCGTTGCGTATCCAGTGTTTTCTCGACTTTATCCAGGGCAAGCTGGCGGGGTATGCGGGGAACTGATGCGGACATGGGGATACTACTGATTAGCATTTTTTGATGTGGTTATAAAGGAGAGACCTCCCAGCAGCAAAGCAGGAATAACGACCGCCGCATCCATCTGATAGGAAGAAAGTAGAACGTACCAGGGAATGAGAAACGTCAGGATGCATAGAGCTATTCCGAATAGGGCCCTGTATCTGTAACGTAATTTGTAGCGTATTGATAAATAGAGCAGAAGCTCGATGAACCCGAATATAAGAAAAAAGACTAAAAGTTCAACTAGGTAGGTTGGCACCTTCTCATTTTCCTGCATTCAGGATAATCGAGGAAGATGATTGCTGTGGACCAATTCCCCCGTCAACCGATGCGACAAGGCTCACGATGATGTCGCCCGCAGGGTAGGTCGGTAATTTTCCGCCCACAAACCTGCTCGCTGCGGCCCCGGCAGAAAACTTGGCAAGGCGCTTAACGACGCCGCCACCCGGCACGATCGCTCCCATGGCGCCAAAGGCTGCTGATGTGAGTGATGAGACAAGCGTACGTTGTTCATTCAGACGATCGCCTTGATCTCGGGTCAACGGCTGTGAAAAGGCGATCATCATCAAGCACGGACGTTCTTGGGCCAGCATCTTGTCATATAGCTGGACTGCCACCTGTGTCACTTCGTAATGGGCAGCACGTGCTTCGGGGAAGTGCATGCTGTACATGTTCATACGATCGAGGGGCTGAATGACAAAACGATTGATGTGAAAAACAATGCCTAATCGTCCTTGATAGCGATATCGCTCGATATCCATAATTGATTCCCCTTCGAATTGAGGCTCCTGTTACGATTTTTTGCGTCGATCGTGTCCCTAGAAGTGGTGTAACTGAACCAACCGAAGGCGCCCTGCGGGCGAAAGAGGTGGGTCATCGTGGTTCTTGGCTAACGTTGAGTTTGCGGACTTAACCTTCACCAGGAAACCACGATGACCAAGCCCACTATCGCATTGACCGAGTTGGTTGAGAAAGGGGCAGACGCTGATCTGCTCAAGCAAATGATCCAGTTTGTTGCCCAGCGCATGATGGAGTTCGACGTCGAGGGCTTGTGCGGCGCCGGTTTCGACGTCAAAAGCCCTGACCGAACAAACAGCCGCAACGGCTACCGCGATCGCCTCTGGCAAACTCGCGCTGGCGACGTTGACCTGAAGATCCCCAAGCTGCGCCAGGGCAGCTATTTTCCCGGTTTTCTCGAACCACGACGCACCGCCGAAAAGGCCATGGCAGCCGTGATCCAGGAAGCCTATATCCAGGGCGTTTCGACGCGCTCGGTCGACGAACTGGTCAAGGCCATGGGCATGTCCGGCATCTCGAAAAGCCAAGTATCCAGGCTCGCTGGCGAGATCGATGAGCGCGTCCACGCCTTCCTTGATCGACCGCTTGAGGGCGATTGGCCCTACCTGTGGATTGACGCTACCTACGTCAAGGTGCGGGAGGCCGGGCGCATCGTCTCGGTCGCCGTCATAATCGCTGTGGCCGTGAACACCAACGGCGGGCGCGAGGTGCTGGGTATGCGGGTTGGCCCGTCGGAAGCCGAACCGTTCTGGACGGACTTCCTGAGAAGCCTGATGCGACGCGGGCTGCGGGGTGTGAAACTGGTGATCTCTGACGCTCACGAAGGGCTCAAGGCCGCTGTTTCCAAGGTTTTCCACGCGACCTGGCAACGCTGTCGCGTTCACTTCATGCGCAATGCCATGGCCCATGTCGGCAAGGGCCAGCGCACCATGGTAGCGGCCTTGCTGCGCACGGTGTTTGCCCAGGACAGTCGAACCGAATGCCATCAGCAATGGCGGCTGGTGGCTGATCAACTTCGTGAGAAATACCCCAAGATCGCCACGCTCATGGACGGCTGCGAAGATGAAGTGCTGGCGCACATGGCCTTCCCGAAGGCACATCGACAGCAGTTACACAGCACTAACCCGCTGGAACGGCTAAACGCTGAGATCAAGCGGCGTACCGAAGTGGTGGGCATCTTCCCCAACGATCCGGCGATTACACGGTTGGTTGGGGCAATGCTGCTGGAGCAGAACGACGAGTGGTGCCTGCAACGGCGCTATATGCAGTTGGAGGCCTTCGAGGCGGTCAGCGATAATCCGCAGGCCAAGCTGTCGGCCGTGATCAACTAAACGGCAAACTCAGTGGCCAGAGCCATGATGAGTTACACCACGTCCTGGGACACGATCTTTGCGTCAGGCCAGACCCTACAAGAATGGGGGCGATCAATAAGTAAGAAGGGTCCGGTTTTTTTGTAGTATTTCGTTTTTTTAAAGCCGTTTATGGCAGCGATACCGCGCAGAGGTCGCTGGGGTTTTCAATGCCATTGATCCCCATGGCCGACGCCCTCTATTCGTGACTCCAGCGCAAGAGTGAATTGGGCAATAGGGGATTATTCGGCACGGATAAGTTCCCGATACTCCTCCCATCACTTATCCATGCAGGGAGTTTCTCCATGAACGTATTCGTGACCGGCGCCGCCGGTTTCATTGGCGGTTCCATCGCGACCGGCCTGGTTGCCGCCGACCATCAGGTCACTGGCCTGGTACGCAGCGCCGAGCAGGCGCAGGAACTGCGCGACCTGGGCATCACCCCGGTCATCGGCAGCCTGGACGACAGCAGCCTGCTGGCCGAACAGGCGCGCCAGGCCGATGCGGTGATCAACGCGGCCAGCAGCGACCACCGCGGTGCGGTCGAGACGTTGCTCGATGTCTTGCGTGGTTCTGGCAAGGTGTTCCTGCACACCAGCGGTTCGAGCATCGTCGGCGACGCTTCCGGCGGCAAGGCCAGCGATATCGTCTATTACGAGGGCAACCTGCCGGAACCGACCGTCGACAAGGCGGCGCGCGTGGCCATCGACAACCTGGTCCTCGACGCGGCGAAATCCGGCGTGCGCTCGGCCGTGCTCTGCAACACGCTGATCTATGGCCACAGCCTGGGGGTCAAGCGTGACAGCGTGCAACTGCCACGCCTGCTGAAGCAGGCGCGCCAGAGTGGGGTGGTGCGCCATGTCGGGACCGGGCAGAACATCTGGTCCAACGTGCACATCGAGGATGTCGTTGCGCTGTACCTGCTGGCTCTGACCGGCAACCCGGCGGGCACCTTCTATTTCGTCGAGAGCGGCGAAGCCTCGTTCATCGACATGACCACCGCCATGGCCAAGGCGCTGCAGCTGGGTGAACCGCAGGACTGGCCATTGGCCGAGGCCGAAGCCGAATGGGGCTACGAGATGGCCAACTACGGCCTGGGCTCCAACAGCCGGGTGCGCGGCAAGAATGCCCGCGAGCTGCTGGGTTGGTCGCCCAAGCGCAGTTCGGTGACCGATTGGATTCTCAACGAAATGGTCTGAATAAAACCGGCTATTCTGGTGATTTGCGTAAGGTTTTTGCGAACGATGTCGCGATTTTGCGCGATAATGGCACTAAGCCACTAAAGAATCCGGTTTCGTGGCCGAAGCGCTTTGATCCAGACCGCCAGGAAGACCAGACATGAGCTTCGGTAAGACCACCCCCATTCTGCGAATTTTCGACGAGGGCAAGGCGTTGGAGTTCTACGTCGAGTTCCTGGGTTTCCACGTCGACTGGCAGCATCGTTTCGAGCCGGGCTTTCCCTTGTATCTCCAGGTATCCAAGGGCAATTGCGTCCTGCACCTGAGCGAGCATCACGGCGATACCACCCCGGGCTCGGCGCTGCGTATCGAAACCGACGAGCTGGAAGCCTTTCGCGAGCAATTGCTGGCCAAGGGCTACGGCTACGCCCGTCCAGAAATCCAGGCCATGCCCTGGGGCAGCATGGACATGCCGATCGCCGATCCGTTCGGCAATCGGCTGGTGTTCACCAACGCGATCTGCGTCTGAGTCATGGGGCCTCGATTGCCATCGAGGTCCTGTCGATCCCCGCGAATCTGAAACACAAGGTGCGATTTCGTCCGCCCTGGGCTAACCTGCGGCCATGTTTTACGAGGTCGACTATGCACATTCATATTCTGGGTATCTGCGGCACCTTCATGGGCTCGATGGCTGTTCTGGCCAAGGAGCTGGGCCATCACGTGACGGGCTCCGATGCCAACGTCTATCCGCCGATGAGCACGCAACTGCAGGCCCAGGGCATCGAACTGACCCAGGGCTATGACCCGGCCCAGCTCGACCCGGCCCCGGACCTGGTGGTGATCGGCAATGCCATGTCCCGTGGCAATCCCGCAGTCGAGTACGTGCTGAACAAGGGCCTGCCCTATGTGTCCGGCCCGCAGTGGCTGGCCGACCATGTGCTGCAGGGGCGCTGGGTCCTGGCCGTTGCCGGTACCCATGGCAAGACCACCACCAGCAGCATGCTCGCCTGGGTGCTGGAGCACGCGGGCATGAGCCCGGGCTTCCTGATCGGTGGCGTGCCGCAGAACTTCTCGGTGTCGGCGCGCCTGGGCGGTACGCCGTTCTTCGTGATCGAGGCCGACGAATACGACAGCGCGTTCTTCGACAAGCGTTCGAAGTTCGTCCACTACCGCCCGCGGACGACGATCCTGAATAACCTGGAGTTCGACCACGCGGACATCTTCCCGGACCTGCCGGCCATCGAGCGGCAGTTCCATCACCTGGTACGGACCATTCCGAGTGAGGGCCTGGTGATTCACCCGACCACCGAACCGGCGCTGCAGCGGGTGATCGAGATGGGCTGCTGGACGCCGGTGCAGACCACCGGCGCGGGTGGCCAGTGGCAGGCGCGCCTGCTCAGCGAGGACGGCTCGCGTTTCGAGGTGTTGTTCGAGGGCGAGGCCCAGGGCACGGTCGAGTGGGAGCTGACCGGCCAGCACAACGTTGCCAATGCCCTGGCCACCCTGGCTGCGGCGCGGCATGTCGGCGTGGTGCCGGCGATGGGCATCGCCGGTCTCAGTGCATTCAAGAGCGTCAAGCGGCGCATGGAGAAAGTCGCCGAGGTCCATGGCGTGACCATCTACGATGACTTCGCCCACCACCCGACCGCGATTGCCACGACTCTCGACGGTCTGCGCAAGAAGGTCGGCGACGCTCCAGTCATCGCCATCATCGAGCCGCGTTCCAATTCCATGAAGCTGGGGGCCCACCGCGATGGCCTGCCGGAGAGTGTGGTCCAGGCCGACCAGGTGATCTGGTATGCACCGGCCAACCTCGGCTGGGACCTGGGGGCGACGGCGGCCTTGTGCACCGTGCCGTCGATCGTCAGCGACTCGCTGGAAGGGATCATCGAACGGGTGAAAAGCCAGGCCAAGCCCGGTACGCACGTGGTGATCATGAGCAACGGCGGCTTCGGCGGCCTGCACGGCAAGCTGGCCGAGGCCCTGCGGTGAGCGGCCCGGAGCGCATCACCCTGGCGATGACCGGCGCTTCCGGCGCGCAGTACGGCCTGCGCCTGCTCGATTGCCTGGTGCGCGAAGACCGCGAAGTGCACTTCCTGATCTCCAAGGCCGCGCAGTTGGTGATGGCCACGGAGACGGACGTCACCTTGCCGCCCAAGCCACAGGCGATGCAGGCTTTCCTCACCGAGTACACCGGCGCGCAGGCCGGGCAGATCCGGGTCTATGGCAAGGAAGACTGGATGTCGCCGGTGGCCTCCGGTTCGGGCTCGCCTGCGGCGATGGTGGTCGTGCCCTGCTCCACCGGGACCTTGTCGGCCATTGCCACCGGCGCCTGCAATAACCTGATCGAGCGGGCGGCGGACGTGACCCTCAAGGAGCGTCGACAGTTGATCGTGGTGCCGCGCGAGGCGCCGTACTCGAGCATTCACCTGGAGAACATGCTCAAGCTGTCGAACATGGGCGTGACGATCCTGCCGGCCTCACCGGGCTTCTACCACCAGCCGCAGACCATCGATGACCTGGTGGATTTTGTCGTGGCGCGGATTCTCAATCTGTTGAACATCCCCCAGGACATGCTGCCACGTTGGGGCGAGCATCACTTGAACAGCAATGAGTAAGGCGCTGCTGGGCGTGTTGCTGGTTTTGCAACTGGCGGGTTGCGCGACGGCGCGGACGCTGGATGCCGGCAAGGCCGGCGCGCCGGTCGTCTATGCCGGGACGCGGCTGGACCTGTATGTGTTGCAGGGCGGTTGCTGTCCCCGTGACCGTTTCGGTGCCGAGGCGCCGGGTTACCCCGGGCTGGACCTGCCGGCGAGTGCCGTGCTGGATACGCTGCTGTTGCCGTTGTCGGTGTTCACGGCGTTGGGTGTCGGGTTCCAGGCGACGGGTGGGTTGTAGAGGAGGCCGTTGGCCGGTGGTGACTGGCTGGTGTTTATACCGGCGGCTGGTGTGGCGAGCGGGCTTGCCCGCGCTCGGTTGCGCAGCAGCCGCAATGCAGCCGCCTGGCTCTACCTGTGATACCGCAATAGCAGATGTTGGGGGGCGCCTTGCGCCCCAGCGCGGGCAAGCCCGCTCGCCACAGGCCCGCGTCGGTTTTACTTGCCGAGGCGGCGCAGTTCGTCGGACTCGACGATCCGCACGCCATCCTGCTCTTCCAGCGCCAGGCGCCATAGCGCCCGGGCCAGTTGGCAGGCCTCGATGCCACGGTATTTGCCGGGAATCAGTTTGGACAGCGGCCCCGCCAGTTGTTCGGCCAGGCGCGGCTCACTGCGTTCGCCGATCAGCAGCGACGGGCGGGCGATGGTCAGTTGTGGCCAGCCCTGTGCCTTCAGCGATTCTTCCATCTCACCCTTGACCCGGCTGTAGAACACCTTGGATTTCGGGTTGGCGTCCACCGCGCTGACCACGATCAGGTGCCGTGCACCCAGTTCCCGGGCGCGCTTGCCGAAGGCCACGACCATGTCGTGGTCGACGGCGCGGAAGGCTTCCTCGGAGCCGGCGAGCTTGATCGTGGTGCCCAGGCAGCAGATCGCCAGGTCGACCCGGCCACTCAGTTGCGGCAGGAAGATCGCCGGGTCGCCGACCGGGTTTTCCAGGTGCGGATGCTTCGCCAGCGGGCGACGCGATGGGGCCAGGACACGACTGACCGTCGGCTCGTTGAGCAGCCGGTCCAGCAGATGTTCACCGGTCAGGCCGGTGGCTCCAGCGAGCAGGATGTGCTGAGGTGTCAAGTACATAAAATATCTCCCTTGATACGAATCAGCTTAGTTGCTCTTGGCTTCCTTGCTGTCCAGTGAAGCGCTTTGCAACGCTTTTCTTGCCTGTTGCTTGCGTAGCTGCTGCCAGTGGGCGAGTACCCCCTTGGGGGCCCAGATCTGCGGTTCCGATGCCTCGAAATTGTCCGTCTGCTCGCGCTCGGCGACGTGTGCCTTGGCCAGGTTGAAGGCCTGCTGCAGGTCGTCGGTCTGGTTCAGGGCCTGGGCGAACAGGGCGTCGCCGAAATAGGTGAAGTCCGCTTCCTCGGAGCAGCCGAAGGACACCCGGTCAGCCCGTGAGGCGGTCATGATCAGGGTTTTCTCGTCCTTGAGTGCCGGGATGAAACCGCCGGAGTAGCAGGCCGAGATGACGATGACCTTGTCGCGGTTCTTCAGCGGGGCCAGGGCCGAGGCCATTTCATCGGCGGGCAGGTCGGCCAGTTCCAGGCGCGGCTGGTCCAGCACCAGTTCGTGGGCGTGGGTGCCGTGACTGGTCAGGTAGATGAAGATCAGGTCTTCCGGACCGCTGCGATCGGCCAGGGTCTGGGCGGCCCGGTGCAGGTTTTCGCGAGTGGCCATCGGCCGGTCGATCAGGTGGTCGCGATGGTTCACCAGGCTGATCTGGCCGTAGGCGCCGAAGCGGCTGGCGAGCATGTTGTTGACGTAGTCGGCTTCGCGCATGAACACGCTTTGCTTGCCGTCGCCGGCCAGCACCAGGCTGAACAGCTCGATGGCAGGGGTGGAGGCGGGGACCGCGGCCAGGGCTTTTTCCAGCAGCGGTCCCTGGGCCAGCAGGCCCAGCTCCAGCTGGTCCGGCAGCAGCTTGCCGTCGGCATCGCGAACCCGCTGGCCGTTGGTCCAGATACCACTCTGCACGCGGCCATCGGCCAGGGTCAGGATGCCCCGGCCTTCGTAGGTGTCGCTGGCGAACTCGCCGATGTAGGTGCTGCCGTCGGCCAGGCTCAGGTGGCCGAAGCCATTGAAGCGCCATTCGCTGAATTCGCCGCGATAATGGCTGCCGTCGACACCGATCAGCTCGCCCTTGCCATTGAGCACGCCGTCCTTGAATTCGCCGATCCAGACGTCGCCGTCGGCGTTCTCGTAGCGGCCCTTGCCGCTCAACTGGTTGTGCTTGAAACCGCCTGCGTACTGGTCGCCTTCGGCACTGTTGAAGGTGCCGACGCCTTCCAGCTGGCCGTTGACGAAGCGTCCGGTGAACTGGTTGCCACTGGCATCGCTGCGTTGGCCTTCGCCATTGGGCTTGCCGTGGGCGAATTCGCCCTGGTACTGGCTGCCGTCCTCCAGTTCGAGGTGGCCGAGGCCGGAATACTGGTCGTCCCTGAATTCACCGCGGTAGGTCATGCCGGCTTCTTTCAGGGTGCCTTCGCCGTCGCGCCGGCCCAGCTTGAAACCGCCGGTGTAGCTGCTGTCATGGATGGTCAGGGTGCCCTGGCCGTGAAACAGGCCCTGCTGGAACTGGCCCTTGTAGACCTCGCCGTTGCTGCCGTGCCACTCACCGTCGCCATGCCACTGGCCGTTGACGAACTGGCCGGCGTACCAGCTGCCGCTGGGGTAGTCGATGCGCCCCTGGCCTTGCAGCAGGCCATTGACCACTTCCCCACGGTAGCGGCCGCCGTCCGGCAGACGGGCGTCTGGCGGTAGCAGCGATTCGCCATCGCCGCAGGCGGCGAGTAGCAGGGTCAGGGCAAGGGGTGCAAGTGGGCGCATGACGGGATCCGGGCAATTAGGGGACCGAGTATGCCGAAGCATTGTGTCGTGTCCAGAGGTAAAGCACGAAACAGCATTGTCGCCGCTTCGTGCCACAGCCCGGATGTGGCTTCAGACGAAGCAGAGCGATAGGGGTTCGGCGATGTAGGCCGGTTTTTCCTGACCGTCGATTTCCAGTGTGGCGACGGCCTTGAGCAGCCACTGGCCGGGTTTTTTCTCGGTCACCTCGACCAGGTCGACCTTGAGCCGTACCCGGGAGTCGACCTTGACCGGCTGGATGAAGCGCACGCTGTCCAGCCCGTAGTTGACGACCATCTTCAAGCCTTCGGGCAGGATCAGGATGTCTTCCATCAGCTTGGGCATCAGCGACAGCGAGAGAAAGCCGTGGGCGATGGTGCTGCCGAATGGGGTTTGCGCGGCCTTGACCGGATCGACGTGGATGAACTGATAATCGCCGGTGGCTTCCGCGAACAGGTTGATCCGCTCCTGGTCGATGGTGAGCCATTCGGAACGTCCCAGTTCCTTGCCGACATAGTCTTTGAGTTGCGCTACGGGTACATAGGGCATTGAGCCTCTCCTTGGTCGTTCGGGTTCAGGCCTTGGGTTGCAGCCCTTGGCATCCACTGTAGATCATCACGGCACTTGTGCCCGGTCAAGCGACCATGGCTTTGGCGAATGCCAGCGTATCGGCATGCTTATAATGGGGTGCGTTAACAAGGGAGAGTACGGATGTTGCTGCGCGGCCTGACTTGGCTGGTGCTGTTTCAGTTGCTTGGCACGGCTATCAACCATTTGTGTGTACCGATGTTGCCAGGGCCGATCATCGGCCTGCTTCTACTGCTGGCATTCCTGTTGATCCGCGGCGGAGTCGGGGCGCCGCTGAACGAGGCCGCGACCAGCCTGCTGCGCTACCTGCCGTTGCTGCTGGTGCCGCCGGCCGTGGGCGTGATGGTCTATGCCCGCGAGATCGCCGCGGACTTCTGGGCCATTGCCGGTTCGCTGGTGCTGTCGGTACTGATTTCCATGGCGCTGGTCGGGGTGTTGATGAACTGGTTGATCCGCCGCAAGGATCGACAGGGGGGCGAGCAATGACCGTGGACTGGCAAGGCGCCTGGGCCGCGGTGATTCACCACCCGCTGTTCGGTATCGGGATCACCCTGGGCGCCTATCAACTGGTGCTGGCAGGGTTCGAGAAAACCCGCTGGATCTTCCTGCAACCGGTACTGGCGTCGATGGCGCTGGTAGTGGGGGTGCTGCTGTTGTGTGGCCTCGATTATGCCGAGTACCGCAAGAGCACCGAGATTCTCGGCATCCTGCTCGGCCCGGCAACTGTTGCCCTGGCGGTGCCCTTGTACCTGAACCTGCGGCGGATCCGGCAGTTGTTCTGGCCGATTTTTACTACGCTGGTGATTGGCGGCGTGATCGCCACCGGGCTGTGTGTCCTGCTGGGATGGTGGTTCGGCGCCGAGCCGCGGATGCTGATGACCATGGCGCCGAAGTCGGTGACCTCGCCCATCGCCATGCTGGTCGCCGAACAGATCGGTGGCGTGGCGGCCCTGGCCGCGGTGTTCGTGCTGATCACCGGGGTGATCGGGGCGATTGCCGGCCCTGCGATGCTGACGCGGCTCGGGGTGTTGCGGCCCGAGGCCCGCGGCATGGCCCTGGGCATGACCGCCCATGCGGTGGGCACCTCGGTGGCGCTGCAGGAAAGCGACGAATGTGGCGCTTTCGCGGCGTTGGCGATGAGCTTGATGGGCGTGTCCACTGCGGTACTGTTGCCACTGATCGTGACCTGGATGGTTTAAGGAAACCCTTGTATGAGCCTGGCGCTGTTCCCCCTGAACACCGTGCTGTTCCCCGGCTGCACCCTCGACCTGCAGATCTTCGAGGCGCGTTATCTGGATATGATCAGCCGCTGCATGAAGCAGGGCGGCGGCTTTGGCGTGGTCTGCATTCTCGAGGGCGAGGAGGTCGGGCCGGCGCCACAGGGCTTTGCCCGGATCGGTTGCGAAGCGTTGATCCGTGATTTCCAGCAGCAGGACAATGGCCTGCTGGGCATTCGGGTCGAGGGTGGCCGGCGTTTTCGCGTGCTCGGCAGCGAGCAGCAGAAAGACCAGTTGACCGTCGCCGAGGTCGAGTGGCTGGACGAGGCTCCCGAGCAGCCGTTGCAGGATGAGGACGAGGACCTGGTGGCCCTGCTCAAGGCGTTGGCCGAGCACCCGATGGTCGCGGCGCTGAACATGGGCGTCGAAGCCTGCGGGCAGCAGTCGTTGGCGAACCAGCTGGCATACCTGTTGCCGTTTTCCGATCTGGACAAGATCGACCTGCTGGAGCTCGATGACCCGCAGCAGCGCCTGGACGCGATCCAGGAACTGCTCGACGAGTTGCAGGGCGAGCTGTTCGCCTAGTAGGCGTACCGCAGCAGTTGCTGAGGTATGTGCCACAGCGCATGTGAGCCGTACAGCGCCACGGCGGCCGGCAGGATCAGCCACCAGGCCCGTGGTGGCATGCTGCCCAACGGCAGGTGGCGCTGGCTCAGGGTCAGGCTGGCAGCCAGAACGGCAATCGCCAGCAGGGCCCCGGCCAGGATGTCCGTCGGCCAATGCGCGCCCAGGTAGACCCGTGACAACGCCACGGCGAATGCCGGCAGGCAGCCGAGCAGCAGCCAGGTCACGCGCATCCGCGGTGGCTGCGCGCGTCCGGCGAGCACCGCCAGTACCAGGAAGAACGCGAACGAGCCCGAACTGTGGCCGCTGGGCATGCTGTAGCTGGTGATCGGGTCGCTGAGCACTTCCGGGCGCATGCGTGCGAACAGATGCTTGGTGAGGGTGTTGCCGATGGCGGTGACGGCCAGCGTGCCGCCGAAGAACAAGGCGTGCCGCCATTGGCGGATGAGCAGCAGCAACACCGTGAGCACCGCCGCGACGGTGAACTGGGTGCGGAAGTCGCCCAGGCGGGTGACGACCACGGCGATCATGTCGAGGCTCTTGTCACGGTGTTCCTGGACCAGGCTCATCAGCCCCTGGTCGAATGCCTGCAAGTGCCGATAGCCGATGAACAGGCCGACCAGCAGCAACAGGCTCAGGCCTGAAATCAGCAGCGTGGCGCGTGGATGGCGCTTGAGGCTGCAATGGATGCACAGGCCGACCAGCGCCGCCAGGCCCGCCGCGACCACCGCGGTTTGCGGCCAGAACCCTTCGGGCAGAGGCAGGCGGAACGCCGCGCCGGTGGCCCAGCCGGGCAGCAGGTAGGCCACCGACCAGCCAGCGGCGGCAATCAGGCTGACGCCGATGAAACGTGGCAGCGGCATGTCGCACATGCCGGCAATCATCGGCAGCATCGGTCGCAATGGGCCGATGAAGCGTCCCACCAGCAGGCTGGCGATGCCGTAGCGCTGGAAGTAGGACTCGGCGCCGTTCATCCATTCCGGATGCTGACGCAGGCCGGGCAGGCGGCGGATGTTCTGGTGAAAACGGCGGCCGAGGGTGTACGAGAGTCCGTCACCCAGCAGGCCGCCGAGGAATCCCAGCAACAGGGTCTCACCCAGGGGCAGGGCGCCACTGCCGGCGAGGACCGCGATGGCGAACAGCAGCACGGTGCCGGGCACGATGATGCCGGCGATGGCCAGGCATTCGACGCAGGCCACGACGAATACGGCCAGGCCCAGCCACTGCGGGTTGGCTGTCAACCAGCCGGTGATGCTATCGAGCCATGGGCCCATGGGTGATTTCCTTCTTCAGGAGAGCAGGTGGTAATCCCTGCCTTCGACCTGGCCCCGGCGCAAAGGGTTGCGGGTGCAGCAGGTGGCAAATTCGGCATCGACGAAGCGATACATCAGGTGTTCGTCCCGGCCCAGCGGGATGCCCAGGCGGGTGGTCTGGATGATCGGTGCTGGCCGGTTGCCGACGTCTTCGACGAACAGGCGTTGCGGGTCGAAGCGCTTGGCGTCCCAGATCGGGACCTTCAGCTCCAGCGCCCTGCACAGCAGGGTCTGGCCGGCGCACAGCTTGTGGGCCGGGCGCGGGCGGCCCTGGCTGTCGGGGTTGTTCAACTGCATCCGTGCCAGGCTGGCGGGGCCGGAGCGCTCGTCGGTCCAGGGGTAGGCCGACTTGATCAGCACCGCATTGCCCGGCCCGTGGGCACTGAAATTCAGCGAATCGCCTCCGCGGGCGTAATACATGTAGATGTGTCCGCCATCCAGAAACAAAGCCTTACGCTTTTCTGTATAGCCGAGTGAGGCATGGCTGCCTTTTTCCTCGAAGTAATAGGCTTCTGTCTCTATGATGCGCGCCGCGAGCCACAGGTCTGCGACCCGATGGCGTATGACTTTTCCCAGCAATTCGCGGGCGAGCAGCTGCGCATCACGATCGAAAAAGCTGTCTGGCAGGGCGTTCGGCAGAGGGAGGGGGGTCAGATTGGACATCGTTCCTGATGGCTATCCAAGGCTGTTCGGAGGCCAATCATACCGATTCTGTGCTTAATTCAGGCTGAATGGCGGCTATTTGCGCGGCATTTCGACCATCCGCCCGGCACCGCTGTCCGTCAGGCGGCGCGGGAGCTATAATCGGCCGCTTTCTTCTTTGCCAAGACCTCCTTAGACCATGACCGAGTCCGTTCTTGACTACATGACCCGCCTGGGCCACGCAGCCCGCGAGGCTTCCCGCGTGATCGGCCGTGCCAGCACCGCGCAGAAGAACCGCGCGCTGCACGCCGCCGCCGCCGCGCTGGATGCCGCGCGTGACGAACTGGTCGCCGCCAATGAGCTCGACCTGGCCGCTGCCCGCGCCAATGGTCTGGAGCCGGCGCTGGTCGAGCGTCTGGCCCTGACGCCGGCGCGGATCGACAGCATGATCGTCGGCCTGCGCCAGGTGGCGAGCCTGCCGGACCCGGTCGGGGCGATCCGTGACATGAGCTACCGGCCGTCGGGTATCCAGGTCGGCAAGATGCGCGTTCCGCTGGGGGTCGTGGGAATCATCTACGAGTCGCGGCCGAACGTGACCATCGATGCCGCCAGCCTGTGCCTGAAGTCCGGCAATGCGACGATCCTGCGCGGCGGCTCCGAGGCGATCAACTCCAACCGTGCCATTGCCGCCTGCATCCAGCGCGGCCTGGACGAGGCCGGGCTGCCGGCCGCCGTGGTTCAGGTGGTGGAAGTCACCGATCGTGCCGCCGTCGGCGCGTTGATCAGCATGCCCGAATACGTCGACGTGATCGTGCCGCGTGGTGGCAAGGGCCTGATCGAACGGATCAGCCGCGACGCCCGGGTACCGGTGATCAAGCACCTGGACGGTATCTGCCACGTCTATGTCAGCGCCCACGCCGACCTGGACAAGGCCCGGCGCATCGCCTTCAACGCCAAGACCTATCGCTATGGCATCTGCGGCGCCATGGAAACCCTGCTGGTGGACAAGGCCGTTGCCGAGGCCTTCCTGCCGGCCATGGCCGAGCAGTTCCGCGCCAAGGGCGTCGAGTTGCGTGGCTGCGAGCGGACCCGGGCGATCATCGAGGCCGTTGCAGCGACCGAAGAGGACTGGAACACCGAATACTTGGCGCCGATCCTGTCGATCCGCGTCGTCGATGGCCTGGACATGGCCGTCGAGCACATCAACGGCTACGGTTCGCATCACACCGACTCGATCGTCACCGAGGACCTGGCCGAATCCCGCCGATTCATGGCCGACGTCGATTCCAGCTCGGTGATGCTCAACACCCCGACCTGCTTCGCCGATGGCTTCGAGTACGGATTGGGTGCCGAGATCGGCATTTCTACTGATAAGCTGCACGCCCGCGGACCGGTCGGTCTGGAAGGCCTGACCTGCGAGAAGTACATCGTGGTCGGTGACGGGCAGCTGCGTGGCCAGGAGTCGATCTGACTTGGTCGAGCAACGCCAGTCAGCCGCCGTGCCCCCTCGCGAAGTTCCACCTCGGCGCATCGGTGTGCTCGGTGGAACCTTCGACCCGGTGCACATCGGCCACTTGCGCAGTGCCCTGGAAGTCGCGGAACTGATGGAACTCGATGAGTTGCGCCTGATGCCCAGCGCACGCCCACCTCATCGCGACACCCCGCAGGTGTCGGCGCTCGACCGGTTGGCGATGGTCGACTGTGCGGTGGCCGGTATCGCGCCGTTGGTGGTCGACGACCGGGAGCTGCAACGGGACAAGCCGTCCTACACTATCGACACCCTGGAACTCATGCGGGCCGAGCTGGCCGCCGAGGACCAGGTGTTTCTGTTGCTGGGCTGGGACGCATTCTGCGGCCTGCCCAACTGGCATCGCTGGGAGGAGTTGCTCCTGCATTGCCACATCCTGGTGCTGCAACGCCCGGATGCCGACAGTGAGCCGCCGGATGCCTTGCGCAACCTGCTGGCCGCTCGGTCGGTGAGTGACCCAAGGGCCCTGCCGGGGCCTGGCGGGCATATTACATTCGTCTGGCAGACACCCCTCGCGGTGTCGGCCACCCAGATCCGTCAACTGCTGGCCAGCGGTAAGTCGGTACGTTTCCTGGTGCCTGACGCGGTCCTGGCCTATATCGATGCGCACGGTCTGTACCGTGCGTCGAACTGAAGGTGGGTTTCGACGCCGCAAGTTGCGCGAAGAAACCGCCAAACATACGAGCTGAATGAGTTTTATATGACGAACAAAGAAGTTTTGAATGGCGCTGAAATCGTCGAAGTGGCCAAGGCCGCACTGGAAGACGTCAAGGCCCAGGATATCCAGGTCATCGACGTCCGTGACAAGAACAGCATCACCGACTACATGGTGATCGCCACCGGTACCTCGAACCGCCAGATCAACGCGATGCTGGACAAGGTCCGCGAAAACGTGAAGGCCAAGGGCCTGCGCCCGCTGGGCGAGGAAGGCAAGGGCGACAGCGACTGGGTTCTGCTGGACCTGGACACCGTCATCGTCCACATGATGACCGCCTCGGCTCGCCAGTTCTACGACCTGGAGCGCCTGTGGGCCGGTGCCGAGCAGAGCCGTTCGGCCAGCGCCGCGCACCACAGCCCGGAAAACTCCCATGAGCACTTCGCCAAGCTCAACAAGGACATGGAATAAGGGTCGCCCGTGCGTCTGCGTCTGATTGCCGTCGGTTCCCGCATGCCCAAGTGGGTGGAAGAGGGTTGGCATGAATATGCCAAGCGTCTGCCTTCCGAACTGGCGCTGGAACTGGTGGAGATACCGCTCAATACTCGGGGCAAGAATGCCGACGTGGCTCGCTTTATCCGTCAGGAAGGCGAAGCCATGCTGGCCAAGGTCGGCCCCAACGAGCGGATCGTCACGCTGGAAGTCCATGGCAAGCCCTGGAGTACCGAGCAACTGGCGGTCGAACTGGATCGCTGGCGCCTGGACTCGCGTACGGTCAACTTCATGGTCGGTGGCCCCGAGGGGCTGGCGCCGGAAGTCTGTGCGCGGGCCGACCAGCGTTGGTCGCTGTCGCCGCTGACGCTGCCGCACCCGCTGGTGCGGATCCTGATCGGCGAGCAGTTGTATCGCGCCTGGACCGTGCTGTCCGGCCACCCCTATCACAAGTAAGCCTGCCGAATGACCCAGCCGATTCGCCTCAAGGATCACGAGAAAGACGCCCGCCTGGTGCGTAACCGTGTCGTGGTCGGCGCGGTGGTGGTCGTGCTGCTGATTTGTGTATTGATCGCCCGCCTGTATTTCCTGCAGGTGATCCAGTACGACTATCACTCGACCCTGTCGGAAAACAACCGCGTCCATGTGCAGTCGATCCCGCCACCGCGTGGCCTGATCTACGACCGCAACGGCGTGGTGGTGGCCGACAACCGGCCGAGCTTCAGCCTGAGCATGACCCGCGAGCGGGCCGGCAACTGGCAGGAAGTGCTGGATGTGATCGTCGAGGTGTTGCAACTGACGCCCGAGGATCGCGTGCTCTTCGAAAAACGCATGCGCCAGGGGCGCCGGCCGTTCGAGCCGGTGCCGATCCTGTTCGAGCTCACTGAAGAGCAGATCGCCCGGGTCGCGGTGAACCAGTTCCGCCTGCCAGGCGTCGAGGTGGTCGCCCAACTGGTGCGCCATTATCCACAGGGGGCGCACTTCGCCCATTCGGTGGGCTACATGGGGCGGATCAACGAGAAGGAGGCCAAGGTCCTCGACTCGGTGAACTACAGCGGCACCCACCATATCGGCAAGACCGGCATCGAGCGCTTCTACGAAGCCGAGCTGCATGGCCAGGTCGGCTACGAGGAAGTCGAGACCAACGCCCGCGGACGTATCCTCCGGGTACTCAAGCGAACCGACCCGGTGCCGGGCAAGGACATCATCCTGAGCCTGGACATCAAGCTGCAGGAGGCCGCCGAGGAAGCCCTCGGCGGTCGCCGTGGCGCGGTCGTGGCGCTCGATCCGAGCACCGGCGAGGTGCTGGCGATGGTCAGCCAGCCGAGCTTCGACCCGAACCTGTTCGTTACCGGCATCAGTTTCAAGGCCTACGCCGAGCTGCGTGACTCGATCGACCGGCCGTTGTTCAACCGGGTCCTGCGCGGCCTCTATCCACCGGGCTCGACCATCAAGCCGGCAGTGGCGATCGCCGGCCTGGACAGCGGCGTGGTCAACGCCTCGACGCGGGTCTTCGACCCCGGCTACTACGAGCTGCCGAACTACGACCACAAGTACCGCAACTGGAACCGTACCGGTGATGGCTGGGTCGACCTCGACACGGCGATCATGCGTTCCAACGACACCTACTTCTACGACCTGGCGCACAAGCTGGGCATCGACCGCCTGGCCAGCTACATGAACAAGTTCGGCCTGGGCCAGAAGGTCTCCCTGGACATGTTCGAGGAGTCGCCGGGGCTGATGCCGTCGCGTGAGTGGAAGCGCACCACGCGCCGCCAGGCCTGGTTCCCGGGTGAGACGCTGATTCTCGGGATCGGCCAGGGCTACATGCAGGCCACGCCGCTGCAACTGGCCCAGGCCACGGCCCTGGTGGCCAACAAGGGCGTGTGGAACCGGCCGCACCTGGCCAAGACCATCGAGGGCCAGCGGCCGAAGGATGACAACCCGATGCCGGATATCGTCCTGCGCAACCCGTCGGACTGGGACAAGGTCAACCACGGCATGCAGCAGGTGATGCACGGTGCCCGCGGTACCGCACGCAAGGCCTCGGTCGGCGCGCAGTACCTGATCGCCGGCAAGAGCGGTACGGCCCAGGTCGTGGCGATCAAGCAGGGCGAGAAATACGACCGCTCGAAGGTTCTGGAACGCCATCGCGACCACGCCCTGTTCGTCGGCTTTGCCCCGGCCAACAACCCGAAGATCGTCGTGGCGGTGATGGTCGAGAACGGTGAGTCCGGCTCCGGCGTCGCGGCGCCGGTGGTCCGCCAGGTGATGGACGCCTGGCTGCTGGGCCCTGATGGCCGGCTCAAACCTGAATATGCGAGCACTACTACCGCGGAGGCTACGCCTTGATCGCCAATTTCGATCGCATCCTCTCCAGTGAGGATGTGATGCGCCGCCGGGCCACGTTGCTGCAGCGCCTGCACATCGACGGTCCGTTGCTGGTCCTGCTGCTGACCCTGGCGGCCGGCAGCCTGTTCGTCCTGTATTCGGCCAGCGGCAAAAGCTGGGACCTGTTGATCAAGCAGGCCACGTCCTTCGGCATCGGCCTGGTGTCGATGATCGTCATCGCCCAGTTCGAACCGAGGTTCATGGCCCGCTGGGTACCGCTGGCCTATGTGCTGGGGGTGATGCTGCTGGTGGTGGTGGACGTCATGGGCCACAACGCCATGGGCGCCACGCGCTGGATCAACATCCCCGGGGTGATTCGCTTCCAGCCGTCGGAATTCATGAAGATCCTGATGCCGGCGACCATCGCCTGGTACCTGTCCAAGCGCACCCTGCCGCCGCAGCTCAAGCATGTGGGGATCAGCCTGATGCTGATCGGCGTGCCCTTCATCCTGATCGTGCGCCAGCCCGACCTCGGCACCTCGCTGCTGGTCCTGGCCGGTGGTGCGTTCGTGCTGTTCATGGGCGGCCTGCGCTGGCGCTGGATCCTCAGCGTGCTGGCGGCGGCGGTGCCGGTGGCGGTGGGCATGTGGTTCTTCATCATGCACGACTACCAGAAGCAGCGGATCCTGACGTTCCTCGACCCGGAAAGCGACCCGCTGGGCACCGGCTGGAACATCATCCAGTCCAAGGCCGCCATCGGTTCCGGCGGCGTATTCGGCAAGGGCTGGCTGCTGGGCACCCAGTCGCACCTGGACTTCCTCCCGGAAAGCCATACCGACTTCATCATCGCGGTGATGGGCGAGGAGTTCGGTCTGGTGGGTATCTGCGTCCTGCTGCTGCTATATCTGTTGCTGATCGGTCGCGGGCTGATGATCACTGCCCAGGCCCAGACCCTGTTCGGCAAGTTGCTGGCAGGCAGTCTGACCATGACTTTCTTCGTTTATGTTTTCGTCAACATTGGTATGGTCAGCGGCCTGTTGCCCGTGGTGGGGGTGCCGCTGCCATTCATTAGCTACGGCGGAACTTCGCTGGTGACGCTGCTGTCAGCGTTTGGGATTTTGATGTCGATCCACACCCACCGTAAGTGGATCGCGCAGGTTTGATTAAGGTGAACAGTTCAATGCAAGTGATGCGCGACTGGGCGGCTCGATGCGCTCCCTGGATGGGCCTTCTCGGCTGCCTGGGGGCCGCGCCGGGTGCGCTGGCCGGTGACTACGAAGGATCGCCGCAGGTCGCCGAGTTCGTCGGTGAGATGACCCGCGACTATGGTTTCGCCGGCGAGCAACTGATGGACGTGTTCCGTCAGGTCGAGCGCAAGCAGAGCATCCTCGATGCGATTTCCCGGCCGGCCGAGCGGGTCAAGCCGTGGAAGGAATACCGGCCGATGTTCCTCACCGAGGCCCGGGTGGCACGCGGCGTCGACTTCTGGCGCCAGCATGAGGCGGCCCTGGCCCGTGCCGAGCAGGAATATGGTGTGCCGGCCCAGGTGATTGTCGCGATCATCGGCGTGGAAACCTTCTTTGGCCGCAACACCGGCAACTACCGGGTCATCGACGCCTTGTCGACCCTGGGCTTCGACTACCCGCCGCGGGCCGAATTCTTCCGCAAGGAGTTGCGCGAATTCCTGTTGCTGGCCCGTGAAGAGCAACTCGATCCGCTGAGCCTCAAGGGTTCCTACGCCGGCGCCATGGGCCTGCCACAATTCATGCCGAGCAGTTTCCGCGCCTATGCGGTGGATTTCGACGGTACCGGCCACATCAATATCTGGACCAATGCCGATGATGCCATCGGCAGTGTCGCCAGCTATTTCAAGCGCCATGGCTGGGTCGCGGGCGAGCCGGTGGTCAGCCGCGCCGACGTGCGTGGCGACCAGGTCGACCAGGGCCTGAGCCCGGCTCTCGAGCCGGTGAAGACCGTCGGGGAGTTGCGGGCGCTGGGCTGGTCGAGTCATGATGCGCTGCGCGATGACATGCCAGTGACGGCGTTTCGCCTGGAAGGCGACAATGGCCCTGAGTATTGGATGGGCCTGAAGAATTTTTATGCGATCACGCGCTATAACCGCAGCGTAATGTACGCCATGGCCGTGCATCAGCTGTCTGAGCTGTTGGTCCAAGCACGGGGCGTCAAGTAATGCAGGCTTTGCCAATGTCCAAACCACTGAAGCTTTTGGCCTATACCGCGCTGGCGGTACTGGTGGCCAGTTGCTCGACCAGTCGTTCGCCCTACCAGTCGTCGTCCTCCAATGCGATCCGCTCCAAGCCCGGGCTGGACATCAACCGGGCCCACAAGGACGGTGCGCCATGGTGGGACGTGGATGTGTCGCGGATTCCCGACGCCACGCCGACCCTTCACTCCGGCCCCTACAAGGCCAACCCCTACACGGTGCTGGGCAAGACCTATTTCCCGCTGCAGGACTCCAAGAGCTACGTCGCCCAGGGTACCGCGTCCTGGTACGGCACCAAGTTCCATGGCCAGAATACGGCCAATGGCGAGGTCTATGACCTGTACGGCATGAGTGCCGCGCACAAGACCCTGCCGCTGCCCAGCTATGTACGGGTGACCAACCTGGACAACAACCGCAGCGTGATCCTGCGGGTCAACGACCGCGGGCCGTTCTATTCCGACCGGATCATCGACTTGTCCTACGCCGCCGCGAAGAAGCTCGGCTATGCCGAGATCGGCACGGCGCGGGTCCGGGTCGAGGGTATCGACCCGCAGCAATGGTGGGCCCAGCGTGGCCGTCCGGCGCCGCTGATGCTCAATGAGCCGCAGGTGGCGCAGACGTCGACCCCGGCGCTGTCGGCCTCCACCGGCACCATCGAGCAGTGGACGCCACCACCGCAACAACACGCCACCGACGTTGTTCCTGTGCAGGCACAGGCCGATGCAAAAAAAAACGGTGCGGTACCAGCCTCTGGCCAGTATCTCCAGGTGGGCGCCTTCGCGAACCCGGACGCTGCCGAGCTGCTGCGCTCGAAGTTGAGTTCGATGGTCAAGGCACCGGTGTTCGTCAGCTCGATCGTGCGCAACCAGCAGACACTGCATCGGGTGCGGATGGGGCCGATCGGCACGCCGGATGAGGTCCAGCAGGTACAGAACAGTGTCCGTCTGGCCAATCTCGGCTCGCCGAGTCTGGTGACGTCGGAGTAACACAGGCAAAATGGCGGATTAGGCAGCCCTGCAAGGGCTGGGTCCTGGTTGTTGGTTCTTTTAATAATAAAAGCCTGGAAAGGGTGGTGGAGCGAGCAACCGAACACGGGGCAGCCCCTGGCTGTCTGATTAGTTTTGCCCACAAGGGCAAGTTTCCATTAGCGATTTCGAGAGACGGATGAACATCACCACCTTTGCCAAACGTTTGTGCCTGCTTGTGCCGTTGATCATTGCGCCCGCTGCCTGGGCTGCCGATGACATGGCCCTGCCGGCTTCGCCGCAACTTGCCGCCAAGTCCTACGTGCTCATGGATGCCGCCAGCGGCAACGTACTGGTCGAGAACAACGGCGACCAGCGCCTGCCTCCGGCGAGCCTGACCAAACTGATGACCGCCTACATCGCGACCCTGGAAATCCGTCGCGGCCAGATCGGCGAGAACGATCCGGTGACCATCAGCGAAAACGCCTGGCGTACCGGCGGTTCGCGGATGTTCGTCAAGGTTGGCTCGCAGGTGACCGTCAGCGACCTGCTGCACGGGATCATCATCCAGTCCGGCAACGACGCCAGCGTGGCGCTGTCCGAGCACATCGCCGGCAGCGAAGATGCCTTCGCCGACATCATGAACAAGACTGCCGGCGACCTGGGCATGAGCAACAGTCACTTCATGAACCCGACCGGCCTGCCAAACCCGGAGCACTACTCGTCGGCGCATGACATGGCGCTGCTGGCCCGTGCGATCATCCGTGTCGACCCGGTGCACTACGCCATCTACTCGCAGAAGGAATTCTTCTGGAACGGCATCAAGCAGCCTAACCGCAACCTGTTGCTGTGGCGTGACAAGACCGTTGACGGCCTGAAGACCGGCCACACCGAAGAGGCCGGCTACTGCATGGTGTCCTCGGCGGTGCGTGACGGCCAGCGCCTGATCGCGGTGGTGTTCGGCACCAACAGCGAAGCAGCCCGTGCAGCTGAAACCCAGAAACTGCTGACCTACGGTTTCCGTTTCTTCGAAACCCAGACCTTCTACCAGAAGGGCACCGAGCTGGCCAAGGCCCCGGTCTGGAAAGGCACCACCCACGAAGTCAAGGCTGGCCTGGCCGAAGACCTGACCATGACCATGCCTAAAGGCCAGCTGAAAAAGCTCGCCGCCAGCATGACCATCAACCCGAAACTGGTCGCGCCGATCGCCAAGGGTGACGTCATCGGTAAAGTGGAAGTCAAACTGGATGACAAGGTAGTGCGCAGCACCGACCTGATCGCGCTGGACGCGGTGGAGGAAGGTGGTATCTTCCGTCGCCTGTGGGATAGCATCCGCATGTTCTTCTACGGCATGTTCAACTGACGCAGTTTCAACAGCGGCATTTTCATCACATAGTGTCGATTTGCGTGCCTCCACCCGACCAGGGTGCGAGGCACGTCCGTTGCCTGGGCTTACGAGGCCGTTATTGTCATGACAGACACTGAAGTAAAAGCTCCTAAAATCGAGTTCCCGGTTACCGACTACCCGGTCAAGGTGATCAGCGACACGGGTGTGGGCAACAAGGACAAGATTGTCGAGATCGTGCGCAAGCATGCGACGATCAACGACCAACGCGTGGACGAACGCCAGAGCAGCAACGGCAAGTACACCACGATCCAGCTGCACATCGTGGCCACCGACCAGGATCAGCTGTACAACATCAACAGCGAGCTGCGGGCCACCGGCTTCGTACACATGGTGCTGTGATGGCAGGCGTGTTGGGCTTTCGCGAGCTCGGTCAGACCCCTTACGAGCCGGTCTGGCATGCCATGCAACGTTTCACCGATGCGCGCAAGTCCGACGAGCTTGCCGATGAAATCTGGCTGGTGCAGCACCCGCCGGTGTTCACCCAGGGCCAGGCCGGCAAGGCGGAGCATGTGCTGCTGCCGGGCGATATTCCGGTGGTGAAGGTCGATCGTGGCGGCCAGGTAACCTATCATGGACCTGGCCAACTGGTGGCCTATCTGCTGCTGGACGTTCGCCGTCTCGGTTTTGGCGTGCGCGAACTGGTCAGCCGGATGGAGCGCTGCCTGATCGAACTGCTCGCCGAATACGGCGTGCAGGCCGAGGCCAAGGCCGATGCCCCCGGGGTCTACGTCAATGGCGCGAAAATCGCCTCCCTGGGCCTGCGGATTCGCAACGGCTGTTCCTTCCATGGCCTGGCGCTGAACGTCGACATGGACCTGGCGCCGTTCCGACGGATTAACCCCTGCGGTTACGCGGGGCTGGCGATGACCCAGCTGCGCGACCACACAGGACCGATTGAATTTGCCGAGGTAAGTGCCCGGCTGCGTGCGCAGCTCGTCAAACACCTCGACTATGCTGAGCAGACGACCCTCACGGGCGGAATCGATTGATATGACTACTGCGCAAGACGCTGTGCAAACCCTGATCCCGACGCTGGATGTATCCGAGCGCCCGGCCCGTGCGAAAGTCGAAACCGGCGTCAAGCTGCGCGGTGCCGAGAAGGTCGCGCGGATTCCGGTGAAGATCATCCCGACCACCGAACTGCCGAAGAAGCCGGACTGGATTCGCGTGCGGATCCCGGTGTCGCCGGAAGTCGACCGCATCAAGCAATTGCTGCGCAAGCACAAGCTGCACAGTGTCTGCGAGGAGGCCTCCTGCCCGAACCTGGGCGAGTGCTTCAGCGGTGGTACCGCGACCTTCATGATCATGGGTGACATCTGCACCCGTCGTTGCCCGTTCTGCGACGTCGGCCACGGCCGGCCGAAGCCCCTGGATGTCGACGAGCCGATGAACCTGGCGGTGGCGATTGCCGACCTGCGCCTGAAGTACGTGGTAATCACTTCGGTGGACCGCGACGACCTGCGCGATGGCGGTGCCCAGCACTTCGCCGATTGCATCCGCGAGATCCGCAAGCTGTCGCCGAACGTGCAGCTCGAAACCCTGGTTCCGGACTACCGTGGCCGCATGGACGTTGCCCTGGAGATCACCGCGGCCGAGCCACCGGATGTGTTCAACCACAACCTGGAAACCGTACCGCGCCTGTACAAGGCCGCGCGTCCGGGCTCCGACTACCAGTGGTCGCTGACCCTGCTGCAACGCTTCAAGCAGATGGTCCCGCACGTACCGACCAAGTCCGGCCTGATGCTGGGCCTGGGCGAGACCGACGATGAAGTCATCGAAGTGATGAAGCGCATGCGCGAGCATGACATCGACATGCTGACCCTCGGCCAGTACCTGCAACCATCTCGCAGTCACCTGCCGGTGCAGCGTTTCGTCCATCCGGACACCTTCGCCTGGTTCGCCGAGGAAGGCTACAAGATGGGCTTCAAGAACATCGCCTCGGGCCCGCTGGTGCGTTCCTCGTATCACGCCGACGAACAGGCCAAGCTGGTCAAGGCCGAACTGCTGGGAGCGTCGTAAGACCCATGGGCAGCCTTCGACCCGTGCGGGACTCCTACCCGGAACAAAGCGCGGTGTCGGCGCTGCCCGAAGGCGGGGTGATCGGCCTGATCGCCCCGGCTGGCCCGGTCGCCCTCGACCCGCTCGAGGCCCGGCAATGGGTGCGTTCCCGTGGTTACGAGCTACGGATCTTCCCGGGCGTTGCGCAGCGCGATGGCTACCTGGCCGGTAGCGACGAAGTTCGCCTGCAGGACCTTCACGACGCCTTTGCCGATCCTGAGATCGACGCCATCCTCTGTCTGCGCGGCGGCTACGGCTGCCCACGGTTGCTCGATCGCATCGACTACCCGTTGCTCGCCCGCAATCCCAAGCTGCTGGTCGGCTACAGCGATATCACCGCGTTGCACCTGGCGATTGCCCGTCACGCCGGGTTCATGACGTTCCACGGGCCGCTGTTCAACATCGACCTGTTCAAGGGCAAGCTGCCGCCCACCGAGTCGGCCTTGTTCGACATGCTCAGAGGCCGCCTGAAGGCCGGTGATGTGCTTGAACACCCCAAGGCCTTCCCATTGACCACCGTGGCCCCTGGAAACGCCTCTGGGCGTCTGCAGGGCGGTAATCTGACGTTGATCTGCACCAGCCTGGGTACGCCCTACGAGATCGATACCGACGGCGTGATCCTGTTCATCGAGGACGTCAACGAGCCGTTGTACCGGGTCGACCGGTTGCTCACCCACCTGCGCCTGGCGGGCAAGCTGGAAGGCCTGGAGGGGGTGCTGGTGGGCGACTTCGCCGGGGTCGACAGCGAGGCCTTGGCCCGCCTGCTCAAGCAGGAGCTGGGGCCACTGGGGATTCCGGTGCTGGCTGGCTGGCGTAGCGGGCATTGCGACCCGAACCTGACGCTGCCGCTGGGCGCGAAGGTGCGCCTGGATGCCGATACGCAGCGGCTGATGCTGGAGCAGGATGTCGTGCTTCTCTAGGCCGTTCCCATCAGCTTGTGATGAGTCAGCTGGTGGGCTGAGCGGCTGGAGGCTGTTTTGTGGCGAGCGGGCTTGCCCGCGCTCGGCTGCGCAGCAGGCGTAAAACAGGCATCTGCCTTATTCCTGACGTACCGCGATGCCAGGTTTTTGGGGGAGCTGCGCTCCCCAGCGCGGGCAAGCCCGCTCGCCACACAAGCCCTGCTCGGCACACAAGCCCCGCTTGCCACACAAGCCCTGCTCAGCACACAAGCCCCGCTCGCCACACAAGCACAGCTCAGCCCGCAAGCCTGATCAAAAGCGCGACTAGCGCTGGCGCAGGCTCTCGAGCAGCTTGTGGTTCGGGTAGCCATCGGCCGGCCAGCCCAGCGACTGCTGCGCGCCACGAATGGCCTTGCGGGTGTTGGCACCAATGATCCCGTCAGGATTGCCGGCATCGTAGCCGGTGCTGCTGAGCAGCGTCTGCAATTCGATTCTTTCGCTGCGGCTGAGCGGCAGGTCATCCTTGGGCCAGCTGCCACGAATCACACCCCCACTGTTGAAGCGCTGGGACAACAGGCCAACCGCCAGTCCATAGGAGGACGAGTTGTTGTACTTGAGGATCGCACGGAAGTTGTCGAGCACCAGGAAGCCGGGCCCGCGATAGCCTGCCGGCAGCAACAGCGATGCCGAGAGTGGTGCGGCGCCGTAGGGCAGGGCGACGCCGGCTGGCAATTGCACGCCCATCTGCAGCCACTCGCTCACCGGCTTGCGAATCGTGCCGTCGGCCAGTGCATAGTCGAATCCCGCCGGTACCGTGACTTCGAAGCCCCACGGTTGGCCCTTCTGCCAGCCCGAGCTCTGCAGGTAGTTGGCGGTCGAGGCGAGGGCGTCGGCCGAGTCGTTCCAGATATCCCGGCGGCCGTCGCCGTCGAAGTCCACGGCATAGCTGTTGTAGGTGGTCGGGATGAACTGGGTCTGGCCCATGGCACCGGCCCACGAACCGAGCATCTGTTCGGGGCGGATATCCCCGTGCTGGATGATCTGCAGCGCCGCCAGCAGTTGGCTCTGTGCGAAGCCCGGACGGCGGCCTTCATAGGCCAGGGTCGCCAGCGAACGGATCACCGATTTGTCACCCTGGAACTGGCCGAAGTTGCTCTCCATGCCCCAGACCGCGACCAGGGCCTCGCGATCGACGCCGTAGCGCTGTTCGATGCTTTGCAGGACCGCGCTGTTCTGTACCAGCAGGGCCTGGCCCTTGCGCACGCGGGTCGCCGAGAGCGCGCCGTCGAGGTATTCCCAGACCGGGCGGGTGAATTCAGGCTGGCTGCGATCGGCCTTGATGACGCTCATGTCGGGGCTGACGCCTGCGAAGGCGTTGTCGAAGGTCGCCGCCGTGATGCCGGCACGCAGTGCCTCGACACGGAAGGCTGCTCGCCATTCCTCGAAGCTCTGGGCAGGTTGGATAAATGGGGTATCGGCGGCCGGCAGTGGCGCGGGAGCGGGTGTCGGGGTGGCCGGCAGTGTCGGCAGCGGCTGGGCATCGGCAGCCGTGGGCTTTTCCGCACAGGCGACGAGCAGGATGAAGCTGGTGGCGGCGAACAGTCGGCGCAGGGGCCAACCGAGGGTGAGACTAAAGGGCATGCGCGGGTCCGAGGAATGCGAATCAGGTGTTGACCTTATCATGCCTTGGGGGTGCAGGTCGTGATGACACTTTCACGCGGCCAGAAAGTCAGAAGCCTCCCAGCTTTTAGACTGGAAGGCTTCGCGACGGTAGCTGCCCTTGCCCTTGGCTGGCTGTTCCTGGCGGCTTCGGAACAGTGGCTGGGCAATGATCGATTTGGCTTTGTTGGGACGGCGCCGGGATGGCTTGCTCATGGCAGTGCACTCTTGGGGTGGAAGAGCGCGAATCATCAGGCAGATGGGCTTGTGTGTCCAGTGGGGTTATTCAGCTGGCAGTGCCAGACGTTGGCCACACATCAGTAGGCTGAGTCGGCTCAGGCTGCTCCACGGCGAACCGGTGGCCTGGCCCTTGATTTGCGCGTCGATGCGCTGCGCATCCATCAGCAACTGGCTCCAGCGCTGTGCCGAGTACCGTTGCAGGGCCTTGCTCATCAGTGGCCGGCGCTTGTCCCAGACCGGCGGCTTGGCCTGGCTGAAGGCCTTGTCCAGCGGCACGCCCTGGCTGTACTGCTGGGACAGGTTGGCCAGCAGGCGCAGTTCCCGGGCCAGGGCCCAGAGAATCACCGGCGGCTCGACGCCTTCGCCGCGCAGGCCCTCGAGCATGCGCAGGGAATGGGCTGCCTCACCATTGAGCACGGCATCGACCAGGCCGAAGACATCGAAGCGGGCGCTGTCGGCCACCGCCGCCTGGACCGTCTCGATGGTGATCTGCCCGCCCTCGGCCATCAGCTTGAGTTTCTCGATTTCCTGGGCAGCCGCGAGCAGGTTGCCTTCTACCCGCGCGGCAATCAGCTCCACGGCATCCTGCTGGGCTGAAAGCCCTGCCTGGGAGAGCCGCTGGCGAATCCACTGGGGCAGTTGGTTGGCGTCCACCGGCCAGATCTGGATGAACTGGGTCTGTTGACCCTCGATCAGCGCCTTGCCCCACTTGGTCTTCTGCGCACTGCCGTCGAGCTTGGGCAGGCTGATCAGCAGCAGGGTGTCGTCGGCCGGTCGCGCGCAGTATTCCATCAGCGCGGCGGCGCCCTTGTCACCGGGCTTGCCAGAAGGCAGGCGCAGTTCCAGCAGGCGTTTCTCGGCGAACAGCGACATGCTGGCACCGGCTTGCAGCAGGGTGCCCCAGTCGAAGTTGGCGTCGGCGCTGAACACCTGGCGTTCGTCGAAACCCTGCTGGCGGGCGGTTGCGCGAATGGCATCGGCGGCTTCCTGGCACAGCAGCGGATCATCGCCGCTGATGACATAGACCGGCGCGAGGCCACCTTGCAGGTGTTTGGCGAGTTGGGCGGGGGCGAGTTTCATAGGCGGGTGGCCAAGGGGCGCCGGGGGCGCCCCGTGTGGCTTACTGGTTCGGCAGTTCCAGAGGCGATTGCTGTGGCTGCGACGCTTCGAACTTGCGCGCGGCTTCCAGGGCATCGGCATCGGCCTTGGCCTTGGCGTTGGCGGTCTGCTGGAGGCTGTCCAGTTGCTCCGGTGTCAGCACCTGCAGGCGGATGAGCATCTGCTGCACCAGGTCACGGCGCATTTCCTTGCGCAGTTCGCTGGCTTCGGCGTCACCGCCAGTGATGTTGTTGCCGTCATGTACATAGTACTTTTGTACTTCCAGCTTCCCATCGGTCAGGAGCAGATCCTTTTCACCACGGATTTCATACTTGAGTGCGGTGTTGAGTTCGTACTCGACGTTACGACCGGCACCGCTGTAGCTTGCCGAACGCTGGGTTTCCTGCTCGTCGGTCAGGACCAGCTTGTAGGGTGCGCCCTGGTGGACATCGACACCGCTGCGTTCCAGCACCTGGGTCAATTGCTTGACCGTATCGCCGTACGAGTTGCGGGCGCTGACCGACAATTCCTTGATCGTCAGTGCGGAGGTGCCCGTGCCACGCAGCTGGAAGCCGCACGCGCTCAGCAGCACTGCAAGGCCCATTACCAGCAGATTGCGTTTGATCATCTTGTTGCTCCCCTTGAAACCGTGGGCCGACAGGGCAGCCCCGGAAATCTTTTAAGGCGCCCGCACTGGCGGGCGCCTGGTCCAATTAGCTGGCGACGATGTTGACCAGCTTGCCGGGCACGACGATGACCTTGCGGATCGTCAGGCCATCGATGAAGCGCAATACGTTTTCGTTGACCCGGGCCGCCGCTTCGATTTCCTCGCGGGTGGCGCTGGCCGGCATCTCGATCTGGCCGCGCAGCTTGCCGTTGACCTGGATCACCAGCACCAGGCTGTCCTGCACCAGGGCGCTGTCGTCCTGCGCTGGCCAGTGGGCGTCGATCACCGGGTCGGCGTGACCCAGTCGATTCCACAGTTCGTGGCAGATGTGCGGCGTGATAGGTGCCAGCAGCAGCGTCACGGTTTCCAGGCCTTCCTGAATCAGCGCACGATCCTGGTCGGTGCCTTGCGCAGCCTTTTCCAGCACGTTCATCAGCGTCATCACCTGGGCGATGGCGGTGTTGAACTTGTGGTTCTGGCCGACGTCGTGGCTGGCCTGCTTGATGGCCAGGTGGATCGATCGACGAATGGCTTTCTGCTCGTCGCTCAGGCTGGCGATATCCAGTTTGCCTGGCAGGCCCTGGGAAACGTGAGCCTGGGCCAGGCGCCAGACGCGCTTGAGGAAGCGGTGCGAACCTTCGACGCCGGAGTCGGACCATTCCGCGCTCATGTCGGGTGGCGAGGCGAACATCATGAACAGGCGGCAGGTGTCTGCGCCGAACTGGTCGATCATCGACTGTGGGTCGACGCCGTTGTTCTTCGACTTGGCCATCTTCTCGGTGCCGCCGATCTCGACCGGCAGGCCGTCGGAAATCAGTTTGGCGCTGATGACCTTGGCCTTGCTGTCACGCACGAGCTCGACGTCCGCCGGGTTGAACCAGGTGTAGGCGCCATTGGCTTCGCGACGGTAGTAGGTCTCGGCGATCACCATGCCCTGGGTTAGCAGGTTCTTGAACGGTTCGTTCGAACTGACCAGGCCTTCGTCGCGCATCAGCTTGTGGAAGAAGCGCGCATAAAGCAGGTGCAGGATCGCGTGTTCGATACCGCCGATGTACTGGTCCACCGGCAGCCAGTGGTCAGCGGCTTTCGGGTCGACCAGGCCACCTTCGTAGCGTGGCGATGCGTAGCGGGCGTAGTACCAGGACGACTCGACGAAGGTGTCCATGGTGTCGGTTTCACGCTTGGCCGGCTTGCCGCATTTCGGGCAGTTGCACTCGTAGAACTCGGGCATGCGCGCCAGTGGCGAACCGGCGCCGTCCGGCACCACGTCTTCGGGCAGCACGACCGGCAGTTGGTCTTCCGGCACAGGGACGTCGCCACAGCTGTCGCAGTGGATGATCGGGATCGGGCAGCCCCAGTAGCGCTGGCGGCTGATGCCCCAGTCGCGCAGGCGGAACTGGGTGCGCGAGGCGCCGAGATTCTTCCTGATCAGCGCGGCTTCGATCGCGTCGAACGCGCCGGCGAAGTCCAGGCCGTCGAACTCGCCGGAGTTGATCAGGGTGCCGTGCTCGCCATAGGCGTCCTGCCAAGGGGCCGGGTTGGTGTCGCCGGAGCTGGTGCGAACCACCGACTTGATCGGCAGGTCGTACTTGCTGGCGAATTCGAAATCGCGCTCGTCGTGGGCAGGCACCGCCATTACGGCGCCATCGCCGTAGTGCATCAGCACGTAGTTGGCGACCCATACCGGCAGTTTTTCGCCCGTCAGTGGATGTGTGACGAACAGGCTGGTCGGCAGGCCTTTCTTTTCCTGGGTGGCGACGTCGGCTTCGGCGACGCTGCCGGCCTTGCATTCGGCGATGAAGGCTTGCAGTTCAGGGTTGTTGCGTGCCGCCTGGGCGGCCAGTGGGTGCTCGGCGGCCACGGCGACGTAGGTCGCGCCCATCAGGGTGTCCGGACGGGTGGTGAAGACTTTCAGCGTGCCGGCTTCGCCAATCGAGTCGACGTCGTACGGGAACTGCACTTCCATCCCGCGGGACTTGCCGATCCAGTTGCGCTGCATGGTCTTGACCTGCTCGGGCCAGCCCGGCAGGTCGTCGAGGCTTTCCAGCAGCTCATCGGCGTAGGCGGTGATCTTGAAGTAGTACATCGGGATTTCGCGCTTCTCGATCAGCGCGCCCGAACGCCAGCCGCGGCCGTCGATCACCTGCTCGTTGGCCAGTACGGTCTGGTCCACCGGGTCCCAGTTCACGGTACCGTTCTTGCGATAGATCACGCCTTTTTCGAACAGGCGGGTGAACAGCCACTGCTCCCAACGGTAGTAGTCGGGCTTGCAGGTGGTCACTTCGCGGGACCAGTCCACCGCCAGGCCCAGGCTGCGCAGCTGGCTCTTCATGTAGGCGATGTTTTCGTAGGTCCACTTGGCCGGGGCGACCTTGTTCTTCATCGCGGCGTTTTCCGCCGGCATGCCGAAGGCGTCCCAACCCATCGGTTGCAGGACGTTCTTGCCCTGCATGCGCTGGTAGCGGGCGATCACGTCGCCGATGGTGTAGTTGCGCACGTGGCCCATGTGCAGCTTGCCGCTGGGGTAAGGGAACATCGACAGGCAGTAGTAGGTTTCCTTGCCTGGCTGTTCACTGACTTCAAAGGACTTCTGCTCATCCCAGAACGTTTGGGCGGCGTTTTCGATTTCACGGGGCTGATAGTGTTCGTGCATGGCTACTTGTTCTGGAAAGGGTGGCCCAATCCTCTTCAACGCACCGTGCGGGTGCTGCTGGAAGTGGAGTTACAGGAAGCCCCGTAGCATACATGACGCCGCTCTGCCGAGGGAAACCCTGATTGCGCGACAAAGGCCGTTGGTCGCGGCGGCAGGCTGGTTGGCCGGGCGCCGCTAAGCTCATAGAGGGGGAAGTGATACTTATCTTCAATGAGGTGAGCGGATGGTGGAGTCGCAGCGAAATGTAACTGATCCCGAGCTGTACGAGCGCCTGATCACGCGTCTGGGGCTTGCCCTGGATGCCGCGAGGACGGCGGTCCGCCTGCGTGACGAGCGGCCTGCCGAATTGGAGTTGCGGGGCTTGAGCCGTGCCGAGTTCGAACTGATCAGGGCCTACCTGGACCTGAGCGGTCGCGGCGTGCAAACGTCCGGTGCAACCTTTTCACAACCCAGGGAAGAAATGCGTTCGGCCGAGATCATCTGGTTGAAGGACAGGGCGCCCAAGCTGTATTCGGCGCGGTTCAAGTCATTTCGGGCCAAATGAGGTCCGCCCGGCTGCATCCTGTTGCCTGTCATTGACGTGGCCTGTTTGTGGGCCATGGATCTGCAAGGTTGTTGATTGATCCTTCTGCACTTAGGCTTCGGGCATCTTCTGGAGGTGCCCGATGCCTGTCCGCTACATCCTAAAACAATTGCTGCTGCCGCCTGGCCTGTTCCTGCTGTTGCTGGCCCTGGCCTGGTGGCTGCGCCGCCGTCGTCCGCGCCTGGCCGCTGTGTGCTTCACCCTCGGCTTTGGCGGGTTCTGGCTGATCAGCCTGCCGTTGGTGGTCGAATGGTCCGCGCGGGCCCTCGAGACCGTGCCGGCGCTGGAGCGGGGCGAGTGGGCGGGGCTGGCACAGCGTGCCGATGCCATCGTGGTGCTTGGGTCGGGGCGCGAGCGTGGTGATTCGGCCTGGGGCAGCGACCAGCCGACCGGCATCGGCCTGGAGCGCCAGCGGTATGCGGCCCGGTTGGCCAAGGCCTCGGGCTTACCGGTACTGACCAGTGGCGGCCTGCACTACGGTACTCCGCCCAGCGAGGCGGCGGTGATGGCCGAGTCGATGCGCGACGATTTCGGAGTGACGGTGCGGTGGCTGGAAGAACGCAGCACCACGACCTGGGAAAATGCCCAGTTCAGCCATGAGTTGTTGGCACCGCTGGGGATCAAGCGAGTCGTGGTGGTCACGCATGCGGCCCATATGCCGCGGGCGGTCTGGAGCTTCGAACAGGCCGGTTTCAGCGTGGTGCCGGCCCCGGTTGGTTTTCTGGGAAGGGACAACGCCAGCCCACTGGGTGGCTGGATGCCGGAGTTCAAGGCGATCTGGCGCAGCGGGCAGTTGATCAACGAGGCGGTGGGGCAGGTGGGGTACCGGCTCTTCTACTGAGTCGACCCTGGCCTGCTCCGGGCTTGGCGCTTTGTGGCGAGCGGGCTTGCCCGCGCTGGGGCGTGAAACGGCCCCAAAACCAGCGAGCGCGTTGTATCAGGTGCAACGACTCGGCAGGTTTCAGGGCTGCCTGGCAGCCCAGCGCGGGCAAGCCCGCTCGCCACGGAGAGCCTCTTCACCCCCGAGACGCCTGTCCACCCCAAAAGGCCCGCTCGCCCTAGAAAGTCAGTTCGGCCTCGGGAGGGGCCGAGGTGTTTTCACACCGTCTTGGCAATCCGGCTGGCCAGCAGCGCCCAGCCGAACAGCAGGCCGCAGAGGATGACCAGCGGCCACGAGCGCCAATGCAGGTAGGGCGTCAGGTTGTGCATTGGCACGACTTCGCCATACAGGATGCCGCGTTCGAACTGCGGAATCTGCGTGGTGATCTGGCCGAATGGGTTGATCAGCCCGGTCACGCCGTTGTTGGTGGCACGGATCATCCAGCGGCCGGCTTCCAGTGCGCGCATCTGCGCCATCTGCAGGTGCTGCAGGGGGCCGATCGAGGTGCCGAACCAGGTGTCGTTGCTGATGGTCAGCAACAGGTCGCTACGCGCCGACAGGCTGGCAGCGAATTCCGGATAGACCACCTCGTAGCAAATGAACGGTGCGATCTGGTAGCCCTTGGCCTGCAGCAGCGGCTGGTCTGCCGGGCCGCGGGCGAAGTCGGACATCGGCAGGTCGAAGAACTCGATCAGCCCGCGCAGCAGGTCCTGCAGCGGAACATACTCGCCAAACGGCACCAGTTTCTGCTTCAGGTAGATGCCGTCGCCTTCGCCAACCGCGACGATGCCGTTGAAGTAGCGCTTTTCGTTATGCACCACCTGGCGAATCGGTACGCCGGTGATCAGCGCCGAATGCCGATCGGCGGCAAAGTTGCCCATCATCGACAGGTAGCCCTCGGCGGACTCCTTCAGCACCGGCACGGCCGTTTCCGGCCAGACCAGCAGGTCGACCCGCCTGGAACTGAAGCTCATGTCGCGGTACAGCGCCAGTTGCGCATTGAGCTGCGCCGGGTCCCACTTCATGCTCTGTTCGATGTTGCCCTGGATCGCCGCGACACTCAGCGGCTCGCCCGACGGGCTGGTCCAGGCGTGATGCTTGAGTGCCAGCCCGATGATCCAGGGGCCGGCCAGCAACACCACGCCCGCCGCCATGAACGCCTTGCGTCCGCCAGCGAGCAGGCGCCGTGCGTTGTACAGCAGGGCGGCGGTCAGGGCGAGGGTGAAGGAGATCAGCCAGATCCCGCCCAGCGGGGCAAGGCCGGCCAACGGGCCGTCCAGTTGGCTGTAGCCGGAATAGAGCCATGGGAAACCGGTCAGGAACCAGCCGCGAAAGGCTTCCTGTGCGACCCATAGGGCGGCGAAGGCCAGCGCATCGGCCAGCGGCGCTTCATTGCGGCGTATCCAGCGTGCCCAGAGCCAGGCGGGCAGGGCGAAGAACCAGGCGATGGCGGCGATGAACGCCAGCATCAGCAGGCCCGCGAGCAGCACCGAGGCGCCGCCATAGGTGTGGATGCTCACGTAGATCCAGCTGGTACCGGCGCCAAACAGGCCGAAACCGAAGCACCAGCCGCGCCACAGCGCCTGGCGTGGCGACAGTTCGCGCAGCCCCGCATAGAACAGGCCGACCGCCACCAGTGCCAGCGGCCAGAGGTCGAATGGCGCCAGGGCCAGTGTGGTCAGCGCGCCAGCCACCACGGCCAGCAGGTTACCGGGCCAGCCGGGACGGGTTAAGCGCAGCATAGGAAAGCTTCGGTCCTTAGCGGTTGATGGGCGTCAGGCGGATCAGGTGGATCCGACGGCTGTCGGCATTCAGGATACGGAAACGATACGCGCCGATCTCGGTGGTTTCATTACGCTTGGGCAGATGTCCGAACGCACTCATCACCAGCCCGCCGACGGTGTCGAACTCGTCGTCGGAGAATTCGCTGTCGAAGAACGCGTTGAAATTCTCGATCGGCGTCAGCGCCTTGACCAGGAAATCTCCGCTGGGCAGCGGCTTGATGTAGCTGTCCTCCTCGACATCGTGCTCGTCCTCGATGTCGCCGACGATCTGCTCGAGGACGTCCTCGATGGTCACCAGGCCCGCCACGCCGCCGTATTCGTCGATCACGATGGCCATGTGGTTGTGGTTGGCACGAAACTCGCGCAGCAGCACGTTCAGGCGCTTGGATTCGGGCACGAAGGTCGCCGGACGCAGCAGCTCCCTGATGTTGAAACCGTCGCCATTCTCCTTGAGGATCAGTGGCAGCAGGTCCTTGGCCAGCAGGACGCCCATGACGTCGTCGTGGCTCTCGCCGATCACCGGATAGCGCGAATGCGCGGCATCGAGGACGGCGGGAAGGAATTCACGGGGTGTCTGGGTCGCCTTGATGCTGATCATCTGCGAGCGCGGGACCATGATGTCACGTACCTGCAGGTCGGCAACCTGGATGGCGCCCTCGACGATGGCCAGCGCTTCGCTGTCCAGCAATTTGTTCTGGTGGGCTTCGCGCAGCAGCTCCAGCAGCTCCTGGCGGTTTTTCGGCTCATGGGCAAAAGCCTGGGTCAGTTTACCCAGCCAGGACTTCTGCCCGTTGCTCGATCGGTCTTCGCTCATAGCGATTTACTCGTTTCCCTTGGGTTGTGATCAATAGTGTGAAGATCAGTTTTCGTCATCGGCATAAGGGTCCCGATGACCCAGTTCAGCAAGCAACTCTCGTTCCAGTGCTTCCATTTCCTCGGCTTCCTCGTCATCGATGTGGTCGTAACCCAACAGATGCAGGCAGCCGTGAATGACCAGGTGGGCCCAGTGGGCCTCCAGTGCCTTGCCTTGCTCGGCCGCCTCGCGGGCGACCACCGGAACGCAGATCACCAGATCGCCCAGCAAGGGAATATCCAGCAGTTCGTCCGGTACGTCGGCGGGGAAGGACAGCACGTTGGTCGCGTAGTCCTTCTGTCGCCAGGTCCGGTTCAGTTCGCGCCCTTCGGCTTCATCCACCAGGCGGATGGTCAGTTCCGAGTCGGCGCTGCGCTGGCGCAGGGCCAATGCGCACCAGGTGCGGAAGTCGGCTTCGCTCGGGGCTGGCGCGTCAGTGGCCAGTTGCAGGTCGAGTTCAAGCATCGGCTGGGCTGTCCTTGGCCGGGGTGGACTCGGCGGGGCGCTTCTCGAAGCGCTCGTAGGCCTCGACGATGCGTTGGACCAGCGGATGGCGCACCACGTCCTTGGGCTGGAAGTGGGTGAAGCTGATGCCCGGCACGTCCTTGAGCACTTCGATGACGTGGGCCAGGCCGGACTTGGTGCCCCGTGGCAGGTCGACCTGGGTGATGTCGCCGGTGATGACGGCGGTCGAGCCGAAGCCGATCCGGGTCAGGAACATCTTCATCTGCTCGACGGTGGTGTTCTGGCTTTCGTCGAGGATGATGAAGCTGTTGTTCAGCGTCCGGCCGCGCATGTAGGCCAGCGGGGCGATCTCGATCACCTGGCGTTCGATCAGCTTGGCCACGTGCTCGAAGCCGAGCATTTCATACAGCGCGTCGTAGAGCGGGCGCAGGTACGGGTCGATCTTCTGGGCCAGGTCGCCGGGCAGGAAGCCGAGTTTTTCACCCGCTTCGACCGCCGGTCGGACCAGCAGGATCCGGCGGACCTGCTCGCGCTCCAGGGCATCCACCGCGCAGGCCACTGCCAGGTAGGTCTTGCCGGTGCCTGCCGGGCCGATGCCGAAGTTGATGTCGTTGGCCAGCACTTCCTTCACGTAGCGCTGCTGATTCAGGCCGCGCGGGCGAATCATGCCCTTGCGGGTGCGCAGGGCCACTGCAGCTTCGGCGACCGGGTTGTTTTCCAGGTCGTCGGCCGTCGATTCCTGCAGGAACAGGTGCACCATGTCCGGAGACAGCTCGGTACCCTTGGTTTCCCGGTACAGGCGGCGCAGCAGTTGTTCTGCGGAAGTGGTGAGCTTGGGTTCGCCGATCAGTTCGAACTGATTGCCGCGGTTGCGGATCTGGATGGTCAGGCGCTGTTCGATCAGGCGCAAATGCTCGTCGAACTGCCCGCACAGATTGGCGAAGCGATGGGCCTCGAAGGGCTCGAGGATGAAACGATGAGGTTCTATGGGTGCGTTCAAGGTTGTTTATCAGCCGCCCAACGGCAATGGAGATGAATTCAAGGATAACGCTAGCAGCCTGGGGACGAAAGCGCTTCTGTCTGACAGACGTCCCTTCTTCTTTACGGCGCCCACCCTCTGTGGCGAGTGGGCTTGCCGCAACGCCGCACCGCCGTGCTCGGCTGCAAGGCGGCCGTAAAGCCCGACTCCGCGTTTCGCCTGGCAGGTCGCGGTGACAGGTTTTGGGGGCGCTTTGCGCCCCAGCGCGGGCAAGCCCGCTCGCCACAGAGGGTGATTCAGCGGCATGCAGGCGTCTACTGCAACATCGAGCCACGCAGCGAGTGGGGCTGCGCGGAATCGATGTGGACGTCGACGAACTGGCCGATCAGTTGCGGATTGTCGCAGCGGAAGTTGACGATACGGTTATTCTCGGTGCGTCCCTGCAACTCGCCCGGGTCCTTTTTCGAGTAGTCGGTGACCAGGATGCGCTGGGTTGAACCGACCATTTGTCGGCTGATCTCGAAACCCTGCTGGTTCAGTCGATGCTGCAGTGCGTTCAGGCGCTCCTTCTTCAGCTCTTCCGGGGTGTCGTCCGGCAGGTCCGCCGCTGGTGTGCCCGGGCGCTGGCTGTAGACGAAGGAGTAGGAGAAGTCGAAACCGACGTCCTCGATCAGCTTCATGGTCTGCTGGAAGTCCTTCTCGGTCTCCCCGGGGAAACCGACGATGAAGTCCGAACTGATGCAGATGCCCGGCACGGCGGCGCGCAACTTGCGCAGCTTGGACTTGTATTCCAGTGCCGTGTGATTGCGTTTCATCGCCGCCAGGATCCGGTCCGATCCCGATTGCACCGGCAAGTGCAGGTGCTTGACCAGTTCCGGCACTTCGGCGTGGGCCTGGATCAGGCTGTCGGAGAACTCCAGCGGGTGCGAGGTGGTGTAGCGGATGCGCTCGATACCATCGACCGCCGCGACCACCCGGATCAGTTCCGCCAGGTCGGCCAGCCGGCCGTCATGGGTGGTGCCACGGTAGCCGTTGACGTTCTGCCCCAGCAGGGTCACTTCGCGCACGCCGTTCTCGGCCAGGTGGATGATCTCGGCGATCACGTCATCGAATGGCCGGCTGACCTCTTCACCGCGGGTGTAGGGCACCACGCAGAAGGTGCAGTACTTGCTGCAGCCTTCCATGACCGAAACGTAGGCGCTGGGCCCATCGATGCGCGGCTCGGGCAGGTGGTCGAACTTCTCGATCTCCGGGAACGAGATGTCCACCTGCGGCAGGCGGGTGGTACGGGCTGCATCGATCATTTCCGGCAGGCGGTGCAGGGTCTGCGGTCCGAAAACCACGTCGACATAGGGGGCGCGCTTGCGGATCGCGTCGCCTTCCTGGCTGGCGACGCAGCCGCCGACGGCGATCACCATGTCCGGATTGCCTTCCTTCAACTCGCGCCAGCGGCCCAGTTGGGAATAGACCCGGTCCTGGGCGCGTTCGCGGATCGAACAGGTGTTGAGCAGGATGACGTCCGCGTCTTCGGCGCGGGCGGTGACTTCCAGGGCCTGATGTTCGCCCAGCAGGTCGACCATGCGCGAGCTGTCGTACTCGTTCATCTGGCAACCGTGGGTTTCGATATAGAGCTTCTTGGCCATGGGCGGGGATCGTCAAGTGATTCAAAGAACCGCGCATTATAAGGTGCATCGCGGTCGCTTCCTAGCATTGCGCGTCCGGCGGCTATGCTATAGTTCGCGCCCTCTTTCCATAGCCCCGATGTGTTGTCCGCCCACCATGAGCAAACGTGAAACCCCGATCTACAAGGTGATTTTCCTCAACCAGGGCCAGGTGTTCGAAATGTACGCCAAGCAGATCTATCAGAGCGATCTGTGGGGGTTCCTGGAGGTCGAGGAGTTTGTCTTCGGCGAGCGCACGCAGTTGGTGGTCGACCCGGGTGAGGAAAAGCTCAAGGCGCAGTTCGAGGGCGTGGTGCGCAGCTTCGTGCCAATGCACTCGATCGTGCGGATCGACGAGGTCGAGCGCCTGGGCACGCCGAAGATCAGTGAGGCGCGGGGCATGGGCAACGTCACGCCGTTCCCGATGCCGATGCCGGAGAAATAACCCGGTAGCTGTGGGAGCGGGCTTGCCCGCGAAGAGGCCGGAACAGTTCCGGCAGAGTCAGGGCAACGGTGAGAAGGGTGTGCGCCCATCGGCGGTCTGCAGTTCCAGCAGGTACTTGCGGAAGATCTGGCCCAGTACCTGGGTCGCCATCTCCAGCTCCTCCCGCGGCATTTGCGCCGCGACTTCGTCAGCCGTGTCCAGCGCATCCTCGGCGCCATTGACCGCCGCCATCTTCAGCACGATGTAGGCCTGGACGTTGTTGGCCGGCACCCCTTCACCCTTGTAGAACATGATGCCGAGCTGGTACTGGGACTGGGCGTGGCCCTGCAGGGAAGCCAGTTCGAAGTTGCTCAGGGCCTTGTTCAGGTCGCGTGGGGCGTTCTTGCCGTCGTAGTAGAACTCGCCCAGCTCGTATTGCGCCTCCGCGTCGCCCCCCTTGGCCGCCTGTTCACAGGCGCTCAGGGCCTCGGCGAGATCCTGCGGCTGGGTATTGAGCGTGCAACGGCCCATTGCCGGGATCAACAACGAGTTACCGCCGGCTTGTGCCAGCAGGGGCTGAAGGAGCAACAGGCAGCCCAATGAAAGGGCGCGGCCGGTGCGGTTCATGGGAATCGACGTACCTCTGAAGGGCGGGCGTACCCGGCCAGGGGATGTGTATGGCGCGCATTATGAAATAAGCGGGGGCCACCTTACAAAGTCTTTACTCGTTTTTCTGCTGCGCGGGCGTTATATCGCCCGGTTTTGCCGGTCATGGAGGGGATGACGGGAAACCACACCAAAAGTTTAGGCGGGAAAGTCGACGCCGGTCGTGCCCGGCGTCGGCTCTGTCACGGCTTGCAGTGCTTACTTCAGGGCGGCGAAAGCCCGCTCGGCGGCATCCAGGGTCAGCTTCAGCTCGGTTTCGCCATGGGCGATCGAGGTGAAGCCGGCTTCGAAGGCGCTTGGTGCCAGGTACACGCCACCTTCGAGCATCAGGTGGAAGAAGCGCTTGAAGCGCTCGGCATCGCTGGCCATGACATCTTCGAAGGTGACGATGTCGTCGGCGCCGCTGAAGTACAGGCCGAACATGCCGCCGGCCTGGGTGGTGACGAACGGGATGCCGGCGGCATCGGCGCGCTGTTGCAGGCCGTCGAGCAGGCGCGTGGTGTAGTCGGTCAGCTCGGCATGGAAGCCCGGCCGGCTGATCAGGCGCAGGGTGGTCAGGCCGGCGGCCATCGCCAGCGGGTTGCCGGACAGGGTGCCGGCCTGGTAGACCGGGCCCAGCGGGGCGATGCGCGACATGATCTCGCGTTTGCCGCCGAAGCAGCCGACCGGCATGCCGCCGCCAATGATCTTGCCGAAGGTGCTCAAGTCCGGGGTCACGCCGTAGTGGGCCTGGGCGCCACCGAGGGCGACGCGGAAGCCGGTCATCACTTCGTCGAAAATCAGCACGACGCCGTGCTGGTCGCACAGGCTGCGCAGGCCTTCGAGGAAGCCGGGTGCCGGCGGTACGCAGTTCATGTTGCCGGCCACCGGCTCGACGATGATGCAGGCGACTTCCTGGCCGACTTCGCCAAGCATCTTCGCCACGGCATCGATGTCGTTGAACGGCAGGGTCAGGGTGTGTTTGGCGAACGCCGCCGGCACGCCGGCCGAACTTGGTACGCCCTGGGTCAGGGCGCCGGAGCCGGCCTTGACCAGCAGGCTGTCGGAGTGGCCGTGGTAGCAGCCTTCGAACTTGATGATGCTGTCGCGACCGGTGTAGCCACGGGCCAGGCGGATGGCGCTCATGGTCGCCTCGGTGCCGGAGCTGACCATGCGCACCATTTCCATCGACGGCACGATCGAGCAGACCAGGTCGGCCATCTCGGTTTCCATGGCGGTCGGCGCACCATAGGACAGGCCGTGTTCCAGTTGCCTGCGCACGGCATCGAGCACGTCCGGATGGCTGTGGCCGAGGATCATCGGGCCCCAGGAGCCCACGTAGTCGACATAGCGCTTGTCGTCTTCGTCGGTGACGTAGGCGCCTTCGGCGTGCTTGAAGAACAGCGGGGTGCCGCCGACGCTCTTGAACGCCCGAACAGGCGAGTTCACGCCACCGGGAATGTGTTTCTGGGCATTGGCAAACAGCGTTTCGGAACGAGACATGGTCGGGCTCTCAAAAAATCATGAAGTGAAGAGGGCATTGAAGGCGCGCGCGCGGCGCGTCACTTCCTGGGCGCTTTCGGCGCCGAACAGGCCATGGATCACCGCCAGCAGGTCGGCACCGTGGGCGACCAGCGGTGCGGCATTGTCCAGGGTGATGCCACCAATCACGCAGATCGGCAGGTGCAGCGCAGGGCGTGCCCGTTCGAGCAGGGCGATGTCGGCCGCCGGTGCACCGGGCTTGGTGTTGGAATTGAAGAAGCGGCCGAAGGCAACGTAGCTGGCACCCTCGCGGGCGGCCTGTTCGGCCAGTTCCAGCTGCGCATGGCAGGTGGCACCGATGATTGCCTGGCTGCCGAGCAGCGCCCGGGCCGGGGTCAGCGGGCCGTCGGTCTGGCCCAGGTGGACGCCCACCCCGAGGCGCGCGGCCAGCTCGGCGTCGTCGTTGATGATCAGCCGGGTCCGGTAGCGCTCGCAGAGCCTGAGCAACGCCTCGGCCTCGCGCAGGCGGCGGGCCTCGTCATTGCTCTTGTCACGGTACTGCAGCAGCGTCACGCCACCTTCCAGTGCGGCCTCGACATGGGTCAGGAACTTGCCGGCCAGCAACTGGCTGTCGGTGATGGCATACAGGCCACGTAGTTTCATCGGTTCGGCCTCAAGGTGTTACGGGTGGCGCATCACGAGCAGAAGTCCAGCGGCAGGCGGCGCGGTACGAATTGCCCCTTGCCCAGTTGTTCGGCGTCGCGCAGGGTGCGCCAGGTGTAGTCCAGGGCCGACTGTACGGCACTGACCAGTTGCTCGCCCTGGGCCAGGCGACCGGCGAGTGCGCTCGCCAGGGTGCAGCCCGAGCCATGGTAGCTGCCGGGCAGGCGCTGGCACTTGAAGGTCTGGCGGCTGCCGTCGCGACCGTACAGGCGGTTGTGGATTTCCTCTTCTTCGCCATGGCCGCCGGTGATCAGCAGGTACTGGCAGTACGGCAGGAGTTTTTCCGCGCATTCGTCGGCGCTGCCTTCGGGCAGTTCGGCCAGGATGCGTGCTTCAGGCAGGTTGGGGGTGGCGATCCTGGCCAGGGGCAACAGGCGCTCGCGCATGGCATAGCCGACTTCGTCCTTGCCCAGGCGACCGCCGCCGCCGGCGCGCAACACCGGGTCGCAGACCATTGGCAGGTGCGGGTGGGCCTGGAGCAGCTCGACCACGGTGTCGACCATTTCCAGGGAACCGAGCATACCCAGCTTGACCGCCGCGACTGTCGAATCGTTGAGTACCGCATTGGCCTGGGCCAACACCCACTCGCGATCGAGCACGCGGAAATCGCTGACATTCACCGTATCCTGCACGGTCAGCGCGGTGACAGCGGGAGCTGCATGACAGCCCTGGGCGAGCAGGGCTTCGATATCCGCCTGGAGGCCGGCACCGCCACTGGGGTCGTGTCCGGAAAGGCAGAGAACAACGGGACGAGAGCTGTAGGTATTCATGGGGCGCGAGCTTACCACCAATCGCTTTGTTCGGAATCGTCCACGCAACGTTGCGTTTTTGCCCTGAAGGTTTGTCCGATACGGCCGATAGCAGCTATCCATGAATGCGATTGAATCGCCGAAAAGCCCGTCCTAGAGCCATTAAATGAAAAATTTCAATGGTGTTTTTTAGCCATCAGTGGCTATGCTAGAGTGGATCCAAACGAATAACAGGCTATGCGGCATCACGTCGTCTCAAGGGAATGGAGGCTCCTGACGCGACCGGAATGGCCATGCTGGGGCTGTATGCGCTATTTGCTGATGATGTTGTTGAGCTGGCTGCCGCTGATGGCGAGCGCAGTCGAGTTTGATGAATCCACTCAGAGCCTGCCCCTGGGCCGGATCATGCAGGTGTTCGAAGACGTGAGCGGCCAAGCCGCTATCGCGGACATTGCCTCGCCTGCGATGGCCGGTCATTTCCGCCGGCACGACAAGGACACGCTCAATGCGGGCTACTCGCAATCGGCGTTCTGGCTCAAGGTCGACCTGACCTACAAACCGAAAGATCCCGGTGTACGGCGAACCTGGCTGCTGGAGCTGGCCTACCCGCCGATGGACCACATCGATCTCTACCTGCCGGACGCCAGCGGTGAGTACCGCCTCAGCCAGCGCACCGGCGATGAACTGCCCTTCGCCAGCCGACCGATCAGGCAGAACAACTACCTGTTCGAGCTGGACTTCGCGCCCAACGAAAGCAAGACCGTCTACCTGCGCCTGCAGACCGAAGGTTCGGTCCAGGCACCGCTGAGCCTCTGGTCGGCGCAGGCCTACCTGGAGGACCAGCCGGTACGCCTGTATGTGCTCGGGCTGATCTATGGCGTGCTGCTGGGGATGCTGGTCTACAACCTGTTCATCTACCTCAGCGTGCGCGACACCAGCTACCTCTACTACATCTTCTACATCGCCTCGTTCGGTTTCTACCAGTTGTCGGTCAACGGTGCGGCGGTGCAGTATTTCTGGCCGAACAACCCCTGGTGGGCCAACGCCGCGACGCCGTTCCTGATCGGCGCGGCGGGCTTCTTCGGTTGCCAGTTCGCCCGCAGTTTCCTCGACACGGCCGCGCACAGCCGCTGGCTGGACCGCGTGCTGTTGCTGTTGATGGCGTTCGGCGCGCTGGTCATGACGCTGTCGCTGATGAGCAGCTACGCGTTGGCCCTGCGCCTGGCAACGGCGCTGGCGCTGGCCTTCACCGTGACCATCTTCTTCGCCGGTGCCCGGGCCTGGTACCGTGGCCAGCGGGTGGCGCGCTATTTCCTCATCGCCTGGTCGGCGTTCCTGCTGGGCGGGTTGGTCAATACCCTGATGGTGCTGGGCTACCTGCCGAACATGTTCCTGACCATGTACGCCAGCCAGATCGGCTCGGCCCTGGAGGTCGGCCTGCTGTCGCTGGCCCTGGCCGACCGGATCAACGCCATGCGCGAGCAGCAGGCGCAGACGCTGCTGGAGTCCGGGCAGAAACTGGAAGTGCTGAACCAGGAACTGGCCAACAGCAACCGCCTGAAGGACGAGTTCCTGGCGACGGTCACCCACGAGCTGCGCACGCCGATGAACGGCGTGATCGGCTCGCTGGAGCTGATGCAGACCGTGGCATTGAACCCGGAACTGGAGCAGTACCAACAGACCGCCGCCGGTTCGGCGCGGGACATGATGCGCATGGTCAACGGCCTGCTCACCCTGACCGAATTGCAGGCTGGGCGCCTCAAGGTGTATCCGCAGGCGTTCAGCCTGCGCGAGATGCTCAAGGGCCTGCAGGAACAGTTCGCCGGCAATGTGCTGAACAAGGGGCTGCACTTCGCCGTCGAGGTGGCCGAGGAGCTGCCCGACAGCCTCCATGGCGATGCGACGAAAATCGTCCAGTGCCTGGAATGCCTGGTGGACAACGCGATCAAGTTCACCCGCGAAGGCGGGCTGGTATTGCGGGTGATCGGGCACGCGGCCGAGCCAGGGCAACTGACGCTGTCCTTTGCCGTGATCGACAGCGGTATCGGCTTCACACACCTGGACGAGGCCACGCTGTACCAGCGCTTCTTCCAGCTCGACGGTTCGATGACCCGCGAATACGGCGGCCTGGGCATTGGCCTGGCGATCTGTCGGCAGCTGGTCGGGTTGATGGGCGGACGCATGACCCACCAATCCGAGCCCGGAATGGGCAGCCGCTTCCAGATCGAGGTGGATCTGGAAGTGCGTGCTCCACGGATTGCCCGGCCGCTGTCGATGCCGCGCAAGCCGCAGGAGTGCACGGTACTGCTGGTGGACGGCAATGAGGTCAGCCAACTGGTGGTCAGGGGCATGCTGCTCAAGCTCGGCTACCGGGTGCTGACCGCCAACGAGCCACGGGCGGCCATCGACACCTTGCGGTTGGAAAGTGTCGACGCCTTGCTGCTCGACGGCGCGGCCGACCCGCAGGGCGGGGCGATCCTGTGCGAGCAGGTCCGCCGCTCGGCAATGCCGATCCTGGCGCTGACCGGCCTGGTCAACGGTGTGGAGCATGAACGCTGCCGGGCTGCTGGGGTCACCGACTACCTGCACAAACCGGTGCGTTTCGAGGAGTTGCAGGGGGTGCTGGCGCGCCGCCTGTTGAGTCCGGTAGAGGGTGAAAGCGCCGGTATTTAGGCGCGTATGCCACTTTTTTCCCCGGGTTGTGCGTGATTCACTGGACCTTCAGGTACTTCCTGCAGGAGCTTGTCCCGATGAATCTCCATCAGTACGCCGAAACCCACGAAGTCACCAACCAGCCACCGTCGCTCGATGGCGCCAACCTCTACCGGATCGACCTGCCGTTGCAGGAGTGGTCGCGGCGCCTTGGGGCCGGCTGGGCGCAGGCGCGGATCGACGCCTATGGCGCGTTGGCCGGCGGGCCGCTGATGGAGGCGGGGTTCCTGGCCAACCAGAACAAGCCGGTATTCGTCAGTCACGATCGCTACGGCCACCGGCAGGACCTCGTGGAGTTCCACCCGGCCTACCATGAGCTGATGCGTACCGCCATCGAGCACGGCCTGCCCTCGTTGCCCTGGACCGATCCGCAGGAGGGTGCACACGTGGCCCGCGCGGCGATGACCTACCTGCACAGCCAGGCCGAGGCCGGCACTGGTTGTCCGCTGACCATGACCTTCGCCTGCGTGCCGGCCTTGAAGTTGCAGGCGGATATCGCCGGGCAGTGGCTGCCGAGCATCCTCAGTACCCGGTACGATCCCCGCAATGTCGGTATCGCCCACAAGAGTGGTGCCACCATCGGCATGGCGATGACCGAGAAGCAGGGCGGCACCGACGTTCGAGCCAACACCACGCGGGCCTATCCGGTGGGCGCTGGTGGTCCCGGCCAGCCTTACGAGCTGGTGGGGCACAAGTGGTTCTGCTCGGCGCCCATGTGCGACGCCTTTCTGACCCTGGCCCAGACCGACAAGGGCCTGACCTGTTTCCTGTTACCCCGGCATCGCCCGGACGACAGTCGCAACCAGTTCTATATCCAGCGCCTGAAGAACAAGCTGGGCAATTGCTCCAACGCTTCGAGCGAGGTGGAGTTTCGTGGCGCCCTGGCCTGGATGATCGGCGAGGAAGGGCGTGGCGTGCCGACCATCATCGAGATGGTGGCGATGACCCGCTTCGATTGCATGGTCGGCTCCAGCGCCCTGATGCGCCAGGCCTTGACCCAGGCCAGTCACCACTGCGCGCACCGGCGGGTCGGCGGGCGCCTGCTCAGTGAGCAACCTTTGATGCAGAACGTGCTGGCGGACCTGGCGCTGGAGAGCGAAGCGGCCCTGGCCCTGAGCCTGCGCATGGGCCAGGCGCTGGATCGCCTGGGCGATGGGCACGAAGCCCGTTTCGCCCGGCTGGTCACGGCGGTGGGCAAGTACTGGATCTGCAAGCGGGCGCCGGCCATGATCAACGAGGCGGCCGAATGCATGGGCGGCGCCGGCTACGTGGAAGACAGCATCCTGCCACGGCTGTATCGCGAGGCGCCGGTGAACTCGACCTGGGAAGGCTCGGGGAACGTGCAGTGCCTGGATGTGCTGCGTTCGCTGTCGAAAGAGCCGGGCGTGCTCGAAGTGCTGTTCGACGAACTGGGTGATGGTCATGGCGACAAGCGCCTGGCCCGGCATATCGAGCAACTCAAGCAGGCCTTCGCCGACACCGGCGACATCCAGTATCGCGCCCGCCAATTGACCGAGGACATCGCCCTGGCCCTGCAGGCCAAGCTGCTGCTGGAAGCGGGTAACTCGGCGGTCAGCGACGGCTTCATCGCCGCTCGCCTCGGTGGTCGAGGCCTGGTCTACGGCACCTTGCCGTGTGGCGTGAATGTCGAGGCCATCGTTGCCCGTTCAACTCCCCAAGGCTTCTGATACTACAGGTAGGATGAACTGGGCGACGACTACTGCGGCGTCCCGACAAGCCCGCTCGCCACCGGTGTACGCCGGTCCACGAATCGCGAGGGAAACGAAAAGCCGATGTTTCCGTCTGACGATGTTGCAGGCAAGATGAGGGCCTGCAACATCAAAAGACAGGATACTCTCCGTGACCGAAGCTTTTATTGTCGTGCAATCCGCTGAACAGGCCGTCGACCGCCTGGCCGAACTCCACGAGCGTGCGACCAGCGCCCTGAGCCAGGCGCTCAAGCGCTACCTCAAGGATCGCATCGAGCCCGACGCCGAACAGCGTGCGCTGTTCCGCTACCCTGAATTGCGCCTGACCTACACCTACCAGGGTGAAGTGCCGACGATCACCCGCGCCTATGCCAAGGTCCAGTTGCCCGGTACCTACAGCGCCACCGTCACCCACCCCCGTGCCTTCCGCAAATACCTGCTGGAACAGCTGGTGCCGTTGATGCGTGATTTCACCGTGACGGTGGAAGTCGGTGTCAGCGAGCAGAACATCCCCTATCCCTACGTGGTCGAGCAGGGCGATGAGCTGGCCGGCTCCGGCGTGACCGCCGCAGCCCTGGCGCGAGTGTTCCCGAGCACCGACCTGTCTGCCGCCACCGACGATATCGCCGACGGCCTGCACGACTGGGAGAGCGCCGAACCCCTGCCGCTGGGCCTGTTCGACGCGGCCCGGGTCGACTTCTCCCTGCGTCGCCTGGTGCACTACACCGGCAGCGACTGGCGCCATGTGCAGCCGTGGATCCTGCTGACCAACTATCACCGCTACGTTGACCAGTTCATCCTCCATGGCCTGGAACAACTGCGTGACGACCCGCGTTTCGTGCGCATGGTGCTGCCGGGCAACGTGATCATCGACAAGGGCCTGGACTATGCCGAGGCCCAGGCCGTGGCTGCCGCCGTGGTCTGGCATCGCTACCAGATGCCGGCCTACCACCTGCAGGCGGCCGATGGCCACGGCGTGACCCTGGTCAACATCGGCGTCGGCCCGTCCAACGCCAAGAACATCACCGACCACCTGGCGGTGCTGCGTCCGCATTGCTGGCTGATGATCGGCCACTGCGGCGGTCTGCGCCAATCCCAGACCATTGGCGACTACGTGCTGGCCCACGCCTACATGCGCCGCGACGGCATTCTCGACCGCGTGGTACCACCGAACATCCCGATCCCGGCTCTGGCCGAAGTACAACTGGCGCTGCAGGAAGCGGCGGCCAATGTCACCGGCGACAAGGGCGACGACCTGAAGAAGCGCCTGCGTACCGGTACCGTGCTGACCTACGACGACCGCAACTGGGAACTGCGCTGGGCCCAGGAGCGGCCGCTGATCAACCTGTCGCGTGCCGTGGCCGTGGACATGGAAAGCGGCACCATCGCCGCCCAGGGCTATCGCCTGCGCGTGCCCTACGGCACCTTGCTCTGTGTCTCGGACAAGCCGCTGCACAGCGAGATCAAGCTGCCGGGTTCGGCGAACGCGTTCTATGAGCGTGCGGTCAGCCAGCACCTGAAGATCGGCATCGCTGCCGTGGACCTGCTGCGCACCGAGCTGCATTCGCTGCACTCGCGCAAACTGCGCAGTTTCGACGAGCCGCCGTTCCGCTGATATCGATGGTGTGGGCGGCCGCGGAGTCTTGTGTCGCTCATGTTGACGCTTTCGCGGGCAAGCCCGGCTCCTACAGTACCGCGTTGTGATCGTTCCCACGCTCTGCGTGGGAATGCCTCTCTGGACGCTCGGCGTCCGCTTTTGTGACGCATGGCGTCACGGGCTGCGTTCCCACGCGGCGCGTGGGAACGATCATCAAGTCCTGTCTGGGCCCTCGCCTGTGGAATTAATGCGCCATACGCCCTAGCATGACGACTCCCGATTCTCAGATGTCCATTTCACCATGTCTCGTCCCCCCCGCCCCATCGCCCGCCGTTCAGCGGCGAAAAGTCCCGTTGCTCCCCGTCGTGTCGCCAAGGCGCCGCCGAGCGAGCCCAGGCTGATCCTGTTCAACAAGCCGTTCGACGTGTTGACCCAGTTCAGCGACGGTGAAGGCCGGGCGACGCTCAAGGACTTCATCGATGTGGCTGGCGTCTACCCGGCCGGGCGCCTGGATCGCGACAGTGAAGGCCTGCTGCTGTTGACCAACGACGGTCAGCTCCAGGCGCGCATTGCCGACCCCAGGCACAAGCTGGCGAAAACCTACTGGGTGCAGGTCGAGGGCATTCCCACGGCGGAGCAGATCGAGCGCCTGTGCAAGGGCGTCGAGTTGAACGATGGCATGACCCTGCCGGCCCAGGCCCGTGCCCTGGAAGAACCGCAGCTCTGGCCGCGCAATCCGCCGGTGCGCTTTCGCCAGAGCATTCCCACCAGCTGGCTGGAACTGATCATCCGTGAAGGCCGCAACCGGCAGGTACGCCGGATGACGGCAGCCGTGGGCCTGCCGACCTTGCGTCTGGTGCGGGTGCGGATTGGTGACTGGACACTCGACGGGCTCGACCAGGGCCAGTGGAAGGAAGTCCCGGCGCGGTTATAGCGAGCCGGACTCGATCAGGCCGATCACCACGCTCTTGATCACGAACGCGGCCACGCCCAGGCCCAGCACGAAGAACAGGATCAGCGTACCGAAGCGTCCGGCCTTGGACTTCTTCGCCAGGTCCCAGACGATGAAACCCATGAAAATGATCAGGATGCTGACCAGGCCGGTCATCATCCACTCTTCGAAAACGGCAGGATCCATCGGGACTCTCCAGCACGAGCGGGGTAAAAAGCCCGCCGAGTATACGCCAGCGAAGAATCGGCCGGCATTGACCTGCGTCGGTTTGCCTCAGCCCTGGTCCGCTGGCTCTTGCTGAACTTGCTCTCCATCCTGTGGGAGCGGGCTTGCCCGCGATCGGCTGCACAGTAGCCGCAAAACCTGAGCACGCGTTCCATCTGGCACACCGAGTGAACCGAATCACGGCCGCTGCGCGCCCGATCGCGGGCAAGCCACGCTCCCACAGGGGTAAGAATCACGGCCGCTGCGTACCGATTCAGCATCCCGGCAAAGGTAAGGCGTGGTGTCAGGTCAGCTGCGCAGGTGATTGAGCGGCAATTCGGTGCTGTTGAGCACCTGGTTGAGCACGAAGCTGGAACGCACGCTGGTCACGCCTTCGATACGGGTCAGGTGTCCCAGCAGCAGCTTCTGGTAGTGATCCATGTCGGCCACCACCACTTTCAACTGGTAGTCGGCATCCATCCCGGTCACCAGGCTGCACTCCAGCACCTGCGGCAAGCTGCGGATCGCCGCCTCGAAGTTCTCGAAACGTTCCGGCGTGTGCCGGTCCATGCCGATCAGCACGTAGGCGGTCAGGCTCAGGCCGAGCTTCTTGCGGTCCAGCAGCGCGACCTGGCGTGATATGTAGCCGTCGTCTTCCAGCTGCTTGACCCGTCGCGAACAGGGCGAGGGCGACAGCCCGATGCGCTCGGCCAGCTCCTGGTTGGAGATGCGGGCGTCACGTTGCAATTCCGCCAGGATGCTCAGGTCATATCGGTCGAGTTTGCTCATCGTTCAGGCCTTTATCATAACTATTGCGCTGAATTATCCATCTGAAGCGAATTATTGCGCAAGTCATGTTTATTCGAGCAATGTTCGCAATCGCCTGCCGCCGTGCCCGGCCTATTCTTATCACCAGAATCACTGCAACACGAATCACTGCCCGGACATAGAGTCCACAGCGGCCCGCCGAATCAGGCGCTCCGCGGCCGGCAATCCCACAGGGTTGTGCAGGCCCCCGGGCTACACGCTGTCCAGAAGACGGTGTGAGGTGAGCCGGCGTCAAAAGCGTCGAGCACGGACGAAATTCCCCAAAGGGAGGCTGACGAGCCTCCCTTTTTTATTGGGCGTAAAATAAGTCTGGTGACTGATAATGTATTGCAGAACCGGCATCCGCTTTCCCAGTCTTATGGTTATGCCCTGAACCGCAGTGAGGAACCGAATGAAATCGCGCATCTGGCATTTGGCAGGTGTTGGCTTGCTCTGTATGAGTGTTGGTGCGCAAGCACTGGCTGAAGATCGGGGTGAAGAGAACCAGCAGCATCCCCACCCCAACGGTGGGCAGCGTGGGCCCGAAGGGCGCCCGGGTGGGCATGAGGAGCGGCCGGCGAACAATCAGCCGCGTCCGGAGGCCATCCAGCCACGCCCGCAGGCTCCCCAGCCACGTCCCCAGGCGCCGGAGGTTCGACCGCAGGCTCGTCCGGAGATGAACCAGTTCCGCCAGGAAAACAATCAGCCACGGCCGGAGAACAACCAGCACTTCGAGCGTCGCGAGCAGAACTTCGGTGGCCAGTGGCAGGGCCGTCCACCACAGAATGATCCGAACCAGCAAAGCCGCCCGGCGCCGCAGCCGCAGAACAACCTGCCGATCCAGAGCCGGCCCGACACCGTGCGCCAGACCCAGGAGCCGATGCGCGGCAACTACTCGGACATTCCAAGGCGCAATGGCTACAACCCCGGCTGGCAGGCCGGTGGCAACTATGGTCGTCCGGGTGGCAACTTCGATCACCCCAACGACCATCGCTGGCCGGGACGTCCCTCCGGTCACGGTAATGGCTGGGGCCCGGGGCCGCAGTATCGTCCAGGCTATGTGATCGATCGTTTCCCCGACCGTAACTGGCGGGTGCCGTACCGTGGGCAGGACTACTTCTTCTCCGGCGGCTACTGGTATCGCCCGCAGGGGCCGCGTTACGTGGTGGTCGCACCACCGCGTGGAATCCGCATCAATTACCTGCCCGATTACGCGCGGGAAGTCTGGGTCGGCAGCACGCTGTTCTTCCTTGCGGCCGGGGCCTACTACCTCTATCAGGAAGATACCCAGGACTACGTGGTGGTCGACCCGCCCGCCGCCGCGCCACAGGTGGCGCCAGCGCCTTCGGGCAATGGCTATGACGTGACGGCCTACCCGGCCAACGGCCAGAGTCCGGAGCAGGTGCAGCAGGATGGCGAGGATTGCTATCGCTGGGCCGTGCAGCAGAGTGGCTTCGATCCGGCCAACGTCACCTACGCACCCGACCCGGCGGTGGTACAGACCTACCGCCAGGCCGAGGGCAACTGCCTGAGCAGTCGCGGCTACCAGGTCAGTTACTGATCAGTCGCGGCGTTTCACCACTTCCCGAGGGTCGGCGTGCACCAGCACTTCGGCCTTCGGGTAGACGGCACTGATCGCATCGGCGGCCTGGTCACTCAGGCCGTGGGCCACCGACAGCGTCAGCTCTCCCGGCAGCTCCAGGTGCAACTGCACGAACCAGTGGTTGCCCGACACCCGCGTCCGCAGATCATGGGCGCCCAGCACGCCCGGCACGCCCTTGGCGAGTTCCAGCATGTGCTGGCTGATCTGCGGCGACAGTTCCTCGTCCATCAGCACGGCAAAACTCTCGCGGCCGATCTGGATCGCACTCCACAGGATGTAGGCCGAGATCCCCAGGCCGAACCAGGCATCCACCTGGGCAAAGCCGAGGCTGGCGAACACCAGGGCCAGCAGGATGCTGCCGTTGAGCATCATGTCCGAGCGGTAGTGCAGCGAGTCGGCACGCACGGCGGTGGAGCCGGTTGCGCGAATGACCCGGTGTTGCAGCACCAGCAGGGCGGCGGTGAGCACCAGCGACAGAATGATCACGCCGATGCTCAGCCAGGGCGCCCCTACCGGCTCTGGATGGCGGATCCGCTCGACCGCCTGCACCGCGATCAGGATCGCACTGCCGGCGATGAACAGCGCCTGGGCCATGCCCGACAGCGACTCGGCCTTGCCATGACCGTAGCGGTGGTCGTCATCCGCCGGACGTAGCGCATAGTGCACTGCCAGCAGGTTGAGGAACGAGGTCACGCCGTCGAGTGCCGAGTCGGTCAACCCGGCGAGCATGCTCACCGAGCCGCTCAGCCACCAGGCGATGGCCTTGGTGACGATCAGGATACTGGCGACCGCCACCGAGGCCCGGGTGGCCAGGCGCAGCAGGCGAGCGTGTTCGGGGCTGTTGCTCATGCAAGGCGGTCCTTGTGCGGGCGGGGATCAGGCGGAAGGACGCAGGCCATACATGGCCAACTGTTGCAGGCTGCCCTTGTGCTGGATCAGTCGCGGGTCGTTCAGCGGCAGGCTTTGGCCCAGTTCGGTCTGGATGATCGCCTGCAGTTTCTGGTTGTCGACCTGGCCATTGGTGCCGATGGATTCGTGGAGTTTTTCCGGGGCGATCTGCGCGGTGGTGCCGTTGGGCAGGTAGATGGCGCCAGTGGCGAAGTCGATGCCGAAAGCGATCAGCCCGGGGATGACGTAGAACAGGATGCCGATGGCATCGAGGCCGGCGACCAGCGGGTCGATCTTGCCTTCGATCTGGCCACGGCGGTCGGGGAAAAAGATCGAGCCACAGGCGGTCAACTGGGTCAGCAGGGTGGCAACCACGACGCCACCGATAACGCGCGAAGAAATACGCATGCAAGGATCTCCTGGAGGGAAAGGCCCACTATACAAGGGTCAACGAATAAGACCGTGATTAATGCAGCTCGGTTCGCCGTTATACTCGGCGGCCTGTTCTGGAGCCACCATGATTTCCTTGCCGATTGATGAAGTTTTGCCTGCACTGCGCCAGGCCCTGGGCGAACGCCACGAAACCGTGCTCGAAGCCCCGCCCGGCGCGGGCAAGACCACCCGGGTGCCGCTGGCGCTGCTGGACGAGCCGTGGCTGGCCGGGCAAACCATCCTGATGCTCGAACCGCGCCGTCTGGCTGCCCGGGCGGCGGCCGAACGGCTGGCGGAGGAGCTGGGGGAAAAGGTCGGCGAAACCGTGGGCTACCGCATTCGCCTGGAGAGCAAGGTCGGTCCCGGTACGCGGATCGAAGTGGTGACGGAAGGGATTCTCACCCGCCGCCTGCAGGATGACCCGGCGCTCGAGGGCGTCGGCCTGTTGATCTTCGACGAGTTCCACGAACGCAGCCTGGATGCCGACCTGGCCCTGGCCCTGAGCCTCAATGGTCGCGAGATGTTCCGGGACGAGCAACCGCTGAAGATCCTGCTGATGTCGGCGACCCTGGAGGGCGAGCGCCTGTCCAGCCTGCTGGGCGAGGCGCCGGTGGTGCGCAGCGAAGGCCGCATGTTCCCGGTGACGACCCGTTGGGGCCGGCCTTTCCAGCCTGGCGAATTCATTGAACCGCGAGTGGTGCAGACCGTGCTTGAGGCGGTCAACGACGAAAGTGGCAGCGTGCTGGTATTCCTGCCGGGACAGGCCGAGATCCGCCGTGTGCACCAGCAGTTGGAAGAGACCCTGGGCAGCCAGCCGCAGATCCTGCTCTGCCCACTGCATGGCGAACTGGACCTGGCCGCCCAGCGTGCAGCCATCGAGCCGGCTCCGCCAGGCAAGCGCAAGGTGGTGCTGGCGACCAACATCGCCGAGACCAGCCTGACCATCGATGGCGTGCGGGTGGTGATCGACGCCGGGCTGGCGCGGGTGCCGCGCTTCGACCCGGGCAGCGGCATGACCCGCCTGGACACCCAGCGCATCTCCCGCGCGAGCGCGACCCAGCGCGCCGGTCGGGCCGGGCGCCTGGAACCGGGGGTGTGCTATCGCCTGTGGTCCGAAGCCCAGCATGAACAACTGGCGGCTTACGGCAGCGCCGAAATTCTCCAGGCCGACCTGGCCGGGTTGGCCCTGCAACTGGCACGCTGGGGTGTGGCGGTCGAGCAACTGGTCTGGCTCGATGTGCCCCCGGCTGCGGCGTATGCACAGGCCCGCGATCTGCTCCAGCGCCTGGGTGCATTGGCCTGTAAGGCAGGCGAAGCCGCGACGCTGACCCGACATGGCAAGGCGATGGCCGAACTGCCTGCGCATCCGCGTATCGCCCACCTGCTGTTGCGTGGCCAGGCGCTGGGCCTGGCGAGCATGGCCTGCGATGTCGCGGCCCTGCTGGGTGAGCGCGATATCCAGCGCGGCGGTGGTGCCGACCTGCACAGTCGGCTGGCCTTGCTGGCAGGGGAGGAGCGGGTGGCTCGCGGCGGCCAGGGTGGCGTGCAACGAGCCCGGCAGTTGGCGCGGCAGTACCGGGGATACCTGCGTGGCAAGGCGAGCGAGCCGGTGGCTGATCCCGAACATTCGCGCTGGCTCGGCGCGCTGCTGGCGCTGGCCTATCCGGACCGGGTTGCCCAGCAGCGGCGCGCTGGCGGCGCGGAATATCGCCTGGCCAATGGCCGGGCGGCGATGTTCAGCGAAATCGACAGCCTGATGAAGCAGCCCTGGCTGGTGGTCGCCGACCTGGGCAGCCGCCAGGGCCAGCGCGAAGAGCGGATCTACCTGGCGGCCGAGTTCGACCCAGGCCTGTTCGACACGGTGCTGGCCGAGCAGGTGAGTGTCGTCGATCAACTGGACTGGGATGAGCGCGAGGGGGTGCTGCGCGCCGAACGCCAGCGCAAGGTCGGCGAACTGGTCCTGGGTCGCGAGCCGCTGACCGGGCTGGACGAGGCGGCGCGCAGCCAGGCGCTGGTCAACCTGGTGCGGCGCAAGGGACTGGAACTGCTGCCCTGGACCCCGGAGCTGCGCCAGTGGCAGGCGAGGGTGGCGCTGCTGCGTCAGCTCGACCTGGCGGACAAGGGCCAGAGCGAATGGCCGGACGTCAGCGATCCCGCGCTGCTGGCGAGCATGGAGCACTGGCTGGCGCCCTACCTGGGCCGGGTCTCGCGGCTCAGCCACTTCGCCAACCTGGAACTGGCCAACATTATCCACAACCTGCTGCCCTGGCCGTTGCCACAGCGCCTGGACGAACTCGCCCCGCATCACCTGAGCGTGCCGTCGGGCTCGTCGATCCGCCTGGACTACAGCGAGCAGCCGCCGATCCTGGCGGTACGCCTGCAGGAACTGTTCGGCCTGGCCGAGACGCCACGAATTGCCGGTGGCCGGCAGGTGGTCAAGCTGCACCTGCTGTCGCCGGCGCGGCGGCCGGTGCAGGTGACCCAGGACCTGGCGAACTTCTGGCGCAGCACCTACGCCGAAGTGAAGAAGGACCTCAAGGGCCGTTATCCCAAGCATTACTGGCCGGATGACCCGCTGGTGGCGGAAGCGACGGCGCGGGCCAAACCGCGTAAATAACCCCAACACCGCCCCACCCGTAGGAGCGTGGCTTGCCCGCGAAGAACGATGATGCGGTCTATCCGTCGAACCACGTTATCGTTCTTCGCGGGCAAGCCCTGCTCCTACAAGGGACGGGGAGGGGGTGGTGGGTGTCTGTTCAGCCTACCCGCCGGGCATCACGCCGCACCGCCTGTGGCGGGACGCCAAAGCCACGGATGAACACCTCCCGCATGTGGCGCCGGTCCCGGAAGCCGGTTTCCCGGGCCACCACGTCCAGGCTGTGGCGGCTCTGCTCGATCATCAATCGCGCCGCCTCCAGCCGTAGGCTCTCCACGGCCCTGGCCGGCGACTGCCCGGTCTCGGCGGTGAACACGCGGGTGAACTGTCGTGGACTCAGGTGCACCACATCGGCCAGTTCCTCGACGCTCAACGGCCGGCTCAGGTGTTGGCGGGCATAGTCCAGGGCGCTCTGAATCCGGTCCGACTTGGGTGACAGCGTCAGCAGTTCGGAGTGCTGCGACTGTCCGCCGGAGCGGCGCTGATGCATGACGAGGTGGTGGGCCACCGAGCGCGCAAGCTCCGCCCCCAGGTCCTTTTCCACCATCCCCAGGGTCATGTCCATTCCGGCTGTCATGCCGGCCGAGGTCCACACCGGCCCGTCGACGATGAAGATCCGATCGTCCTCGACCTCGATGTCCGGATAGTTCGCCTGCAGGGCCTGGGCATGGGCCCAGTGCGTGGTCGCGCGCCGATGGTCGAGCACGCCTGCGGCGGCCAGGATAAAGGTGCCCGTGCAGATCCCGGCCGCGCGCCGCGCGCTGTCGGCGAAGCCGCGCACACTGTCGAGCACGCCCGCGGGCGGCGGCGTCAGTGGTTCGAGGGTGCCGGCGACCATCCAGCTGTCGGCGAGGCCGGGCTTGCCCAGCGCCAGCGTGTCGATCTGCAGGCCCAGCGACGAGCGCACGCTGCCACCGGACAGGGAGAAGTTCTGGATCCTGTAGACCGGCTCCCCCGCGACCAGGTTGGCGAACTCGAAAACCGACTGGGTCGCCAGGGACATGACCTGGAAGCCTTCGGTCAGCAGATAGCCTACTCGGTGCATGGCAATGCTCCTCTGTTGATGTCCTGAAAAACTACCATATACGTCGTTTAAGACATAGCCGGTTTTCCGCATCATGGCTCCAGTCCCCCACACATGACGGAGCAGGAACATGACTCAGGAACACAAGGGCACCGCCCTTATCACTGGCGCCTCCACCGGAATCGGTTCGATCTATGCCGAGCGCCTGGCGCGCCGCGGCTATGACCTGGTACTGGTAGCCCGCAACCGTGACCGCCTCAACGCACTGGCCAGCCGTATCACCACTGACACCCAGCGCAATGTCGAAGTCTTCCCCGCGGACCTGGCCAATCCGCAGGACCTGGCCCGTGTCGAACGCAAGTTGCGCGAAGACGCCAGCATCACCCTGCTGGTGAACAACGCGGGCATCGGCACCCACACCAGCCTGCTGGAAAGCGATGTGGAACGGATGGCCGAGATGATCAGCCTCAACGTCACCGCACTGACCCGGCTGACCTACGCCGCGGTACCGGGCTTCATCGCCCGCCAGCAGGGCGCACTGATCAACATCTCGTCGATCGTCAGCCTGGCGCCGGAACTGCTCAACGGTGTGTACGGCGGCAGCAAGGCGTATGTCACCGCCTTCAGCCAGTCGCTGCACAAGGAACTGTCCGCGCAGGGCATCAAGGTCCAGGCCGTCCTGCCCGGTGCTACCGCGACCGACTTCTGGCAGATCGGCGGCCTGCCGGTGGAAAACCTCGACCCGGGCATTGTGATGTCGGCCGCCGACCTGGTCGACGGCGCCCTGCAGGACTTCGACCGGGAGGTGCTGGTTTCCATCCCTTCGCTGCATGACCTGCGACCGTTCGAACAGTACGAGGCCAGTCGGCAGGCGCTGTTCGGCCAGCTTTCCAGCAACCGCCTGGCACCGCGCTACAGCGCCAGCTGATTGCATTTCATTCAGAAGGACACAAATCATGAAACTCAGTGCAAACACCATCTTTATCACCGGCGGCACTTCGGGCATCGGCCGCGCCCTGGCCGAGGCGTTCCACCAACGCGGCAACCAGGTCATCATCGCCGGGCGCCGCCAGGCCCTGCTGGACGAGATCGCCCGGGCCAACCCGGGGATCGACACCATCCAGTTGGATATCAACGATCCGCAGCAGATCAAGGCGGTCGCCCGGGAGGTCATCCGCCGCCACCCGTCGCTGAACGTGGTGATCAACAATGCCGGCATCATGCCATTCGACAACGCCGGTTCCGGCGACCTGGATGACGAGCAGGCGGTCGGGCTGCTGCAGACCAACCTGCTCGGTCCGGTAAGGATCAGTGCGGCATTCGTCGAGCATCTCAAGCGCCAGCCCGACGCGTACATCATCAACAACAGCTCGATACTGGCCTACCTTCCGTTGGCGGCCACGGCGCTGTACTCGGCGACCAAGGCCGCTATCCACTCCTACTCGCTGTCGCAACGCTTCATGCTGCGTGACACCAGCGTCAAGGTGCTGGAAGTCGCGCCGCCGTGGGTGGATACCGACCTGATCCACAAGAGCGGCGATGAGCGCGCCATGCCGCTGGATGACTTCATCCGTGAAACCCTGGTCAAGCTTGAAACCGCGACCACCGAAGTGCTGGTGGATCGGGTTGTGCCGCTGCGCGCCAACCAGGGCCAGCACGAACATGAGCTGATCCACCAGTTCAACCTGTCGCTGGTCGACAACCCGATTCCTGTTGCCTGAGCTGGTGGGCACCTGCGGTGTTCCGGCAGGTGTCCCAGCATTTTCAATGAAACGTTGAAGGTCTTGTCCAAATCAGGCGGTTTTTTCGATTGAACGGCACGGATAGCCTGTCACCACTCCAGTTCTGTCGGTGCCAGCCTCTGATGAGGGGGCGGGGTTCCCGACAGCATCCACTCGAAGTTCAGGAAATCGAATATGAAAGCCCTCTTCAAGGTTGCAAGCCTCGCGCTGGCCATTTCCGCCAGCGCTTTCTCTTTCGCCGCCCCGGCCGCTCCCGAACAGGTCTACGCGTTCGACGGGGCCATGCCAACGGGGGTGACGGTGACGGAAACCGGAAGGATCTTCGTCAACTTCCCGCGCTGGGGTGACAACGTCGAGTTCACCGTGGCGGAGATCGTCAATGGCAAGCTGGTTGCCTACCCGAACCGGCCGATCAACACCGCAGACCTCAAGGATCCCGCAGCCGGCTTCATCAGTGTGCAGAGTGTGGTTGCCGATGGCCGTGGCCGGCTCTGGGTGCTCGACACCGCCGCTCCCGGGTTTTCCCAGCCCAGGGCCGGAGGCGCCAAGCTGGTCGCGATCGACCTGGCCTCCAACCAGGTGGTGAAGACGCTGGTGTTTCCCGCCAACGTCATCCTGCCGAGTACCTATGTGAACGATGTGCGCTTCGACTTCCGCGTCGGTCAGGCCGGCGTCGCCTACGTGACCGACTCTTCCGTCAGCGGACCCGGCGGGATCATCGTGGTCGACCTTGCCGATGGCAGCGCCAGTCGACGCCTGAGCGGCGCGAAATCCACTTCGGTCGACCCGTCCTTCGTCCCGATGATCGAGGGGAAGCCGGCACTGATCACCCGTGACGCCCAGGGTGGTACCAGCTTCCTCAAGGTCGCTTCCGATGGCATCGCCCTGTCGAGCGATGGGCAGACTCTGTACTTCTGCCCGCTGTCGAGCCGGCACCTCTACTCGATTTCCACTGCGCTGCTGCGTGACGCCAGCGTGAGTGAGGCCGAGTTGGAGAAGGCGGTCGTAGACCTGGGGGAAAAGGGCGCCTCGGATGGCCTTGAGGCGGACGCCAGCGGGTCGGTCTATGCCGGTGACTACGAGCATGACGCCATCCGCCAGCGTCTGCCCGACGGGCACTGGCGGACCATTGTTCAGGACCCCCGGGCGCAATGGCCGGACACCCTGTCGATCGGGCCGGACGGCTATCTCTACTTCACCGCCAACCAACTGCATCGCTCGCCGGGTTTCAATGATGGGCAGGACAAGCGGGAAAAACCCTACCGGCTGATGCGGGTGCGCATCGATGCCCAGCCGGCGGCGACGCACTGAAGTGGCTGAATGTCGCTATTGCCCGGCCGGCAGCAGGAACCGCGCCACCAGTGGCAGGTGATCGGAGATCTTCAGCGTATCGTCCTGCCTCACCTGCGCCTCGACCCGGCGCATCTTCGCGCTGTAGAAGAAGTAGTCGAGCGTCCGGTCCGGGCCGCTGATGGCCGGGTTGTTCGGGTAGAAGGTCAGCCACTGCTCGCGGTCGATCCCGCTGGCCTCGTTGTTGCTCGGGATCATCGGGTACTTGTCCCACAGCACATGCAACTCGCTGTCCGCCGAATAGCCGCCGCGCAGGTTGGCCGGCAGGCGCAGGTACTGGCCCAGGGGCAGCAGGTTGAAGTCGCCGCCGATCAGCCACGGCGTGCCCTGGCTTTCGAGCTTGTCCAGCAGTTGGGTCGTTGCCTGGACCTGGCGCAACTGGGTGTCGTTCTGGGCAAAGGGCGCCAGTTGGGTGTTGATCACTGCCAGTTGGTCGCCATTGCTCAGTGGCAGGTAATTGAGCAGCAAGGCCGGGCGAGGCAGGAACTGGCGCTTGATCAGGTTGGCCGGAGCGAGGGGCAGTTGCAGGCGTTCGGCGTGCTCGACCTGGTAGCGGCTGAGGATCGCCAGCTTGCGGCCGACGCTGCCGAGGATGTGCCAGTCGGGCACGAAATCGGCCTTCCAGTCGAAGGCCTGCGTGCTGCACGGATACAGGTCGGCCACCCGCTCCAGGATCAGCTTGAGCTGGTCCTGGTAGGCGCTGGCCTTGGCGTTGTCGTCGACTTCCTGCAGCAGCACGAGGTCGGGTTTCTCGTCGCGAATCACCCGGGACACTTCATCGAGGCTGAAGGCCATGTCGGCCGGGGTCGGGCGTTCATCCTTGCCGTTACCGTCGGCTGTTTCATACCAGAACACATAGCGCTTGCCGGCCAGGTACTGGACGTTCCAGGTCATCACCTTGAGGGCCTGGCCCGCGACCAGCACCGGCGCCTGGGCGGTGCAACTGACCGGCAGGGTTTCCTTCTCGGCCGGCCGCCAGGTCAGGCTGTAGAGGGACAGGCCGAGCAGGGCGGCGACCAGGATGAGGCTCAGGCAGGTGTAATGGAGTGCACGGGTCATGGGCGCGGCTTATGACGTTGCAGTTGGTGTAGGAGCATACCCGACGGCCTTGTCTGCGGTTAACCCCCGTTCCTGGAGGCTGTCCGGTCAGTCCCGGTCAGCCTTTTCGCTGATCAGCATATACAGGCGGAAGAGCACCACGCTGGTAAACAGTTGTAAAAAACTGTGGGCGCTGTCGATGACCACCGTCAGTACAGGGTTCTGCGGCTCCGGGTAGAGGTTGGCACTGATGCCCTTGAGTATCCACAGCGGCGCCATGACACAGAGGATGCAGGTGAAGGTCAGCCAGAAATTCCCACGGCTGAGGCTGAAGCTCTCCTTCATCGCCCGCAGCGGTTCGCTGCGGTGCAGCACCAGGCGGTATTCGGAGAAGGCCAGCACCACGGTCAGCCAGATGCCGGGCAGGAAGTACAGCGACAGGCCCAGTACGGTCGCCACGGTGGTGGTCGCAGCCAGCAGCGCCATGCGCGGCCACAGGGTCAGGGCCGCCGCCAGCAGCACACGGTTGGGCGGGGTTTCTCCTGCGCGGGTGCGGGCATCGAGGAACAGGATCAGCGCCGCCGTGTACAGCGGGTAGATCACCAGCCCGGCCAGCAGGTCATAGGCGGCCGGGGCGTCGGGGCCGATGGCGGTGTCCAGCAGGTGCTGGAGCACGGTTTCGAGCACCACCAGGGGCAGGCAGAGCTGCGCGATCCGCCCCAGGTTGCGGCGGAAGAAATACAGGGAGTCGCGTAGTACGGTGAACGGAGTCATGGGGTCGCTATCAAGGTCAAAGCAAGGCGTCACTTTAACCGATGCGGCTGTCCGACACTCAAATGTAAACGTTGCGTAAGGATCATTGAAACTTCCTGCAACACCCCCATAACTGATGTACGTCCCTGCCACCGTTGGCCCGGACGACCGATTTCTACCCGGCAATCTGATGAGGTCGCCATGAATAGCGAAGAGCAAACCCTGATCGATGGACTGTTTTCACGGTTGCAACAAGCCGAAAAGGATTCAGCCCCGCGCGACGCCCTGGCCGAGGCGCGGATCAAGGAGCATCTGACGCGCCAGCCGGCTGCGCCGTACTACATGACTCAATCGATCCTGGTGCAAGAGCACGCGATCAAGAGTCTCGACGAGCAGAACAAGCAACTCCAGGCCCAGCTCCAGCAGCTCCAGGCCGAATTGCAACAGGCCCGTGCCCAGAGTGCGGCTCCGGCGCAGAGCAGCGGCGGATTCCTGTCGAGCATCTTCGGTGGCGGCAATCGCGAAGCAGCCCCTGCTCCGGCCCCTGGCAGCTCGGGTGGTGGTTGGCGTGAGCCGGCGCGCCCAGGTTTCAACGCCCAGCCGCAGCAGAACTACAACCCGCCACCCAGCTACGCGCCACAGCAGGCCGCTCCAGCCGCACCGGTCGGCAGCGGCTTCCTCGGTGGCGCGCTGAAAACCGCCGCGGGCGTTGCCGGTGGCGTGATGCTGGCCGAAGGTATCAGCAGCCTGTTCCGCCACAACCAGCAACCTCAGGTCATCGAGGAAATCATCGAGCCTGCGCCAATGAGCAACAACGATGGCTGGGGCAACGGTGGTGGCTGGAACGACGAGCAACGCATGGCCAACAACGACTCCTGGGGCAATAACGACCAGGGCGGTTTCCTCGACAGCGACTATAGCGACGACAGCTCTTTCTCTGACGACGATTCCTACGTCTGATCCTGCTTACGGTCCGGGGCGCCAATGCGCCCCGAATGCCGTTTTCCTCGCACCAAACCCGTCTTGCCGGCCATTTGCGGCCGGGCCGCCAGCCGTGATTGTTCGCGGAACCTTCCCCCATGCTGGCATACTGGGCGCCTGTTCGCTCTCGAGTGTCCGTCAGCCCGTCAGTGCGCGTTTGCGCCATGAGGATCCGCGGTGAAGAAAATCGCAGTGTTCGCCGATGTGCAGAACCTCTATTACACCGTTCGCCAGGCCTATGGTTGCCACTTCAACTATGCCGCCCTGTGGGCCGATATCAGCCAGCGCGGGGAGATCGTCGAGGCCTATGCCTACGCGATTGACCGGGGGGACAGCAAGCAGCAGCAGTTCCAGCAGATCCTGCGCAACCTGGGCTTCACGGTGAAACTCAAACCCTACATCCAGCGTAGCGATGGCTCGGCCAAGGGCGACTGGGACGTGGGCATCACCATCGACATCATGGACGCCGCGCCGAACGTCGACGAAGTCGTACTGGCCTCTGGCGACGGTGATTTCGACCTGTTGCTCGAACGTGTCATCGGCAAGCATGGGGTCGAGGCGGTGGCCTATGGCGTGCCGGGGCTGACGGCCAACTCGCTGATTCGCGCGGCAAGCCGCTACGTGCCGATCGAGGGCGCGTTGCTGTTGAAAAACTGAACAACCGATCATTGAAAGGGCAGGGCTTTTGGAACGTATTGCGGTCATCGACTTTGAAACCACCGGGATCTCGCCGAGCAGCAGTTGCCGGGCGACGGAAATTGCCGTGGTCATCCTGGAAGAAGGGCGCATCGTCGACCGTTACCAGAGCCTGATGAATGCTGGCGTGCGGGTCCCCGCGTTCATCGAGCAGCTGACCGGCATCAGCAACGCCATGCTGCGCACGGCACCCTCGGCCGAGCAAGTGATGAGCGAGGTCAACGAGTTCGTTGGCATCACGCCGCTGCTGGCGCACAACGCGGCGTTCGACCAGAAGTTCTGGGACTATGAGCTGTCGCGCATCAAGCGCACCCGCCTGCAGAACTTCGCCTGCTCACTGCTGCTGGCGCGCCGCCTGATGCCGGCGGCGCCGAACCACAAGCTCGGCACGCTGACGACTTATGCACAGCTACCGAACACCGGCAAGGCGCACCGGGCGATGGCCGATGCCGAGATGGCGGCGAACCTGCTGGCGCACATGGCCGGGGAACTGCGTGAAAAGCACGGGCTGCGGGAACTGTCCCATGACTTGCTGTGCAAGCTGCAGAAGGTGCCGGCGGCGAAGGTGGGGGAGCATTTGAAGCGGTATCGGGGAGCCTGAGTCAAACCAGGAGGAGTGTTGCCCGAAGACTCGTCAATCGAGATCTTTGATCAGGCAGTAATGCACCAGCCAATCCCTCACGTTTTGTGCCTGATTCAATACCAGGTGCACAACGGCTGTGTCGCTGGCGGCGTCATGGCTGTAGATAACCCGATAAGGGTTGTAATTCAGTTCTCGATACTGAATGGCCCCCAGTTCCGCAGCTTGCAGGCAGAGCTGTCCGGATTCCGGGTGATCGTTGAGTCGCTGTTCTACATCTTCCAGCTCACCAAAGTACTTTGAGGCGGCTTGATGGCCAACCTTGTCGGCTAGATAGAGTTCCTGCATGTCGATCGAGCGGATGGCGGCGTGGGTGAAAACCGTGCGGGTCATTTTCTGGATCGACGAGCGCGCATTTCGTCAGCCGTCAGGAACTTGCCTTCGGCATATTCGCGAGAGCTGATAGCCAGTAGCTTAACAAGGGCCAAGGCTTCATCCCGGCGAACTCGATCTTCATAGGATTCGACGACATAAGCCGGCTTGCCGTTCTGCGTAACGATCATCGGTTCTTGAAGGTCCAGATCGGATGCATGTGCTTTCAGGTAACTGATAGTTTCGACGCGCATGAGCGGCGGTCTCCATCGAGGTGCGAACGGTGTGTTGGAGTATCAGGCTGGGCCCGATGATCCTTGGCTAGGATGAACTTAATTCAGTCCGAATTTGAACCGCTCGTAAGGTTCTGTGCAAATTTGAACCGGGCGTGCCTTGGTGTCTGTGAGATTCCGTCTCTATGTCGCTTTCAGCCTGCGCTTTCATCCAGAGGTACCCATGCTGGAGTTTCATTAGCCTCAATGCGTGCCCTGACCCGTTGGATCAGTTCGTGCTCCACATCAAAGATTTCTTGATCGGCCCTTGCGTTGGCCTTCATTTCAACACCACTCAATGCTCGTACCTGGCCATCAGCCATTTGCAGAGGTAGGGATAGTATGGGGGAGATGGATAGGCCTGCACGGTACATACGGCTATTTTCCCGACTTTGGGAAATGTCGTACTTCTGGTAGCGACATGTGCTGTCTTTTCCGCGTGGTGTGTCGCCGCTAGCCTTTCTGCGTCATCGCCAAATCGGTGACAGGGCGTAGGAACCCTTGCTGACCTTTTCAGACGCTTTGCGTCCACCTCCTGATTGCGGCGCTTTTTTTATGCCCGGATAATCAGCAATGGTGGCCGTGCGCGGGCACGCTCTTGCGTGGCCGGGGTTGTCTGAAAACTCGGTTCCTACCCCGCGTACGGCTGCCACCCAAGTCCGTAGGAAGGCTTTTGGCAGCTTGATTTCAGACAGCCAAGAGTGATTCAAAAATGGAAAATTCCATTCTCGAAGCGCAAGTCGATATCAGCTTCGAACCCCATATTTTCACCCGCCACCACCTGAAACTCCGCGCCTTGCTCCTGCATGACGAAGCCTGGTTCTGCGCCCGCGATGTCGGGAAGCTGATGGGCATCGAATGGCACGAGCGCAAGGCGATCAAGCTCGATCCGGATCAGCGCCGTATCTTGAGCCTGCAAGGCAACAGCGGCGCTGAAGAGCATCTGATGCTCAGCGAGTCGGGTGTCTACGCGATGCTGGTCTATCACTATTTGCCGGAGAACCGCCACCTGCGCCAGTGGCTGACTCACCAGGTGCTGCCGATGCTGCGTGACCAGCCGCAACCGGCGCGGACCCAGGCCCCGAGCCTGGGCTTGCTGGAGTGGAGTGGTGGCGTGCTGAGCCTGCTGCACTGGCGCAAGGAGCCCTGGATTCGCCTGCGGGACATGCCGCAGGTGGTGCCAGTGGCCGGGAGTGGTTGTCTCTGGTGAGGGGCTGACCTGAATGATTCTATGGCGAGCGGGCTGGGCTTGTGTGGCGAGCGGGCTTGCCCGCGCTGGGACGCAAAGCGGCCCCGAAACCAGACAGCCGAGAACGCCCAGGCCACTGAGGTGTCCGGTTTTACGGCTGCTTCGCAGCCGAGCGCGGGCAAGCCCGCTCGCCACAAAAGCCCGATCGCCACATCCCCCTGGTCCGATCACCACAAGCTGGAGCCAGCTTCCCGTCTTGTCAGCCCTTGGCCTTGCCATTGCCGTTGCTCTCCAGATGCCCCAACGGCACCCGCGGCTCGATGGCGCTGGACAGCACGATCGAGGTCTTGCTGAAACCGAACTGGGCGATCCGGTTGATCAGTTCCTCCAGCTCGCTCATCGAGCCCACCGCCGCCTGCATGATCACGCAAGGATCACCTGTCACCCGGTGGCATTCGGTGATCTGCGGAATCTGCGCCAGTTCGTCGTAGGTCTGCTGCTTGCCATGCTGGTTCAAGCGCAATTCGATCACGCAGCGGATCGGCAGGCCGATCCGGTCCAGATCGACCTTGGCCTGGTAGCCGGTGATCACGCCGCTGCTTTCCAGCTTCGACACTCGCTCGGCCACGGCCGGGGCGGACAGGTTGACCTTGCGCGCCAGTTCGGCAAATGAAGCCCGGCCGTTTTCCAGCAGGGCTCCCAGGATCAAACGGTCGTACTTGTCCATCTACAAAGGCCTCTGCAACGCAAGCTTTCGAAAGCACGGGTTATACCCGTGATATCCGTGTTTTAGAAAGTGTACCGGCGTGATAACGCGGTTTTGTAACTTATTATTTGCCGATGGCCTTTCTAGAATAGCGTTCCCTTGTGCTGCCCTGAGCCTGCCATGCCTGCCCCTCGCCGCTTCCCGCTACCGTTGATCGGTGCCTTTTTCGCGTTGTATTTCATCTGGGGATCGACCTACCTGGCGATCCGTATCGGCGTGGAGTCCTGGCCACCGCTGATGATGGCCGGTATCCGCTTCGTGGTCGCCGGCGTCCTGATGTATGCCTACCAGCGCTGGCGCGGCGTGCCGGCGCCGACCTGGCAGCAGTGGAAGGCCGCTGCGGTGATCGGCGTGTTGCTGCTGACTTTCGGCAACGGGGCGGTGACCCTGGCCGAGCATATCGGCGTGGCCTCGGGTATCGCTGCGCTGACGGTGGCCACCGTGCCGCTGTTCACCCTGCTTTGCGGCTACTTCTGGGGTGGTCGCGCCACTCGCCTGGAGTGGGCCGGCATCGTCCTCGGGCTGATCGGTATCGGCCTGCTCAACATGGGTTCCAACCTGCAGGGCAGCCCGCTGGGTGCCGGCCTGATCCTGCTGGCGGCGGCCACCTGGTCCTTCGGCTCGGTGTGGAGCAAGCACCTGCCGCTGCCGCCTGGTGGCATGGCGAGTGCGGCGGAAATGCTGGTGGCGGGCGTGGTCCTGCTGCTGGCCAGTTTCGCCCGCGGCGAGCGCCTGGCCCAGATGCCCTCCGTCGAAGGCTGGGCGGTCATGGCCTACCTGGTGGTCTTCGGCTCGATCATCGCCTTCAACGCCTACATGTACCTGCTCAAGAATGTCCGTCCGGCGGCGGCCACCAGCTATGCCTACGTCAACCCGGCGGTGGCGGTGCTGCTGGGCATCCTGTTCGCCGACGAGCACATCGGTTGGCACGAGTGCATGGCCATGGCGGTGATCATCAGTGCCGTGGTGTTGATCGGTTTGCCGCAGTGGCGCAAGCCGAAAGGGGCCTGACAGGGTAAACTGCCGCGCATGGCTTCTTGCGCTGACTCTTTTCCTACGGTGCTCTTTTTTATGGTACTTGCATGACATTCGCCACTCTCGGCCTGATCGAACCCCTGACCCGGGCCCTGGACACTCTCGGCTACAAGGAGCCGACGCCGGTCCAGGCCCAGGCCATTCCCGCCGTGCTGGCCGGTCGCGACCTGATGGCCGCGGCCCAGACCGGCACCGGCAAGACCGCCGGTTTCGCCCTGCCATTGCTGCAACTGCTGGCGATGGAAGGCCCCAAGGTCGCGGCCAACTCGCTGCGCGCGCTGATCCTGGTGCCGACCCGCGAACTGGCCGAGCAGGTCCACGAAAGCGTTCGCCAGTACGCCGAGCACCTGCCATTGAGCACCTACGCGGTGTACGGTGGGGTCAGCATCAACCCGCAGATGATGAAGCTGCGCCGCGGCGTCGACCTGCTGGTGGCGACGCCCGGACGCCTGCTCGACCTGTTTCGCCAGAACGCGATCAAGTTCAACCAGTTGCAGACCCTGGTACTGGATGAGGCCGATCGCATGCTCGACCTGGGTTTCCAGGAAGAGCTGGGCAACATCTACCGGGCCCTGCCGAAGAAGCGCCAGACCCTGCTGTTTTCGGCGACGTTCTCCGATGCCATCCGCCTGCTGGCCGGGCAGACCCTGAACAACCCGTTGAGCATCGAGGTCAGCCCGCGCAACGTGGCGGCCAGCACCGTCAAGCAATGGGTGGTGACGGTCGACAAGAAGCGCAAGTCGGAACTGTTCGTGCACCTGCTGCGCAAGAACAAGTGGAAGCAGGTACTGGTGTTCGCCAAGACCCGCAACGGCGTCGACCAGCTTGTGGAAAAACTCCAGGGCCTGGGCGTGAGTGCCGACGGTATCCACGGTGACCGGCCACAGGCGACCCGCCAGCGCGCGCTGGACAGTTTCAAGCAGGGCGAAGTGCAGATCCTGGTGGCGACCGACGTCGCGGCCCGTGGCCTGGACATCGAGGATCTGCCGCTGGTGGTCAACCTCGACCTGCCGATCGTCGCCGAGGACTACGTGCACCGGATCGGTCGTACCGGTCGTGCCGGCTCCACTGGCGAGGCCATTTCCCTGGTGTGCGCCGATGAAGTGAACCTGCTGTCGGCGATCGAGACGTTGACCCGCCAGACCCTAAAGCGCCAGGACGAAGCAGGCTTCGAGCCTGATCACCGGGTGCCGGAGACGGATGCTTCGGGCAATGTGGTGAAGAAACCGAAGAAGCCGAAGAAACCCAAGGAGTCGGGGGGCGGCAAGCGCAACCTGGGACGTTGGGTGGACAGTGGCGAGAAGCCGGAAGACGTTGCGCCGCCGGTCAAGCCGGTGCGCAAGGTCCCGGCGTTCAACACTGGGCCGCGCAAGCGCAAGCCCTGACTCCGCTCTTTAGATCGCCCGATCGTTCCCACGCTCTGCGTGGGAATGCAGCCCGTGAGGCTCTGCGTCACAAGAGCGGACGCCGAGTGTCCAGAAAGGAGTTCCCACGCGGAGCCTGGGAACGATCAGGTTATGGGGTTTTCAGGGTTGGCGCCGTAGCCACTCCAGGATGCCTTTCCCCGCGACCCGCCCGCTGGCAAAGCAGGCGGTCAGCAGGTAGCCGCCGGTCGGCGCTTCCCAGTCGAGCATCTCACCGGCGCAGAACACTCCCGGCAGCGCCTTGAGCATCAGGTGCTCGTCCATCGCCTCGAATGTCACGCCACCGGCGCTGCTGATGGCCTCGTCCAGCGGACGGGTCGCCACCAGCTTCAATGGCAGGGCCTTTATCGCGCAGGCCAACTGCTCGGGATCGCCGAAGCAGGCGGCCTCCGTCAGCTCACGCAACAACGCCGCCTTGACCCCGTCGATACCCACTTGGCTGTGCAGGTGCTTGGCCATCGAGCGCGAGCCGCGTGGCTTGGCCAGCGCCGTGCGCAACTGCTCGCGGGTCTTGCCGGGCAGCAGGTCGATCTCGATCACGGCCGAGCCGTGCCGGTTGATCTGCTCACGAATTCCGGCGGACAGGGCATAGATCAGGCTGCCCTCGATCCCGCTGGCGGTGATCACGCATTCGCCCAGGCGCAGGGCATCGTGCTGCAGGCCGATGGCGACGTTCTTCAGCGGTGCGCCGGCGAACTTGTCCTTGAGCAGTTGGCTCCAGGCCTCGACCTCGAATCCGCAGTTGCTCGGTTGCAACTCCGCGACCCCGACCTCCTGTTGCTTCAGCAGTGGCAACCAGGCGCCATCGGAGCCCAGTCGGGCCCAACTGCCGCCGCCCAGGGCCAGCAAGGTGGCGTCGGCACTGACGAGCCGTTCACCGTCGGGGCTGTGGATAACCAGCTTGCCGTCCCGCCAGCCGGTCCAGCGATGGCGGGTGTGGATAACGACCCCGGCATCGCGCAGGCGCTTGAGCCAGGCGCGCAGCAGCGGGGCGGCCTTCATGTCGCTGGGGAACACCCGGCCGGAGGTGCCGACGAAGGTGGTTATCCCCAGGCCGTGAATCCACGCGCGCAGTTCATCGGCGCCGAAGGCCCGCAACATCGGCGCGATCTGCGCTGCCCGTTCGGCGTAACGGGAGAGAAAGGCCGGGTAGGGCTCGGAATGGGTGATGTTCATGCCACCGACGCCGGCCAGCAGGAACTTGCGCCCGACCGAGGGCATGCCGTCGTAGAGGTCGACCTGGATACCCGCCTGGCTCAGGACCTCGGCGGCCATCAGGCCGGCAGGGCCGCCGCCGATGATGGCGACGCGGGAAGGGGTATCGGGGGCTGAGCGGGTCATGAGGGCTACGAATCGGCTGGACGGGGCGCGTATTCTACGTTTTTCCACAGCCTTGTGCTGTGTGGGCGGTTGCGGACCTTTTCGCGGGCAAGCCCGGTGCCGACAGGATTTATGTCGTCCACAACCCACGAGTTTGACGCCCTCACTGTAGGAGCCGGGCTTGCCCGCGAATGGGCCCTCGCGCCTTGCACCCATCGATCGAAACGGCACGCCATCGGCATGTGTACGAAAAACATACAACCGTCCGTGAGCCTTGCCCGACAAGGCCTGTGCAGCCTTTCGCGCAGGTTATCCACAGGCGGTTCCACAGGCATTGTGGGTAAGCCTGCACAACTCAGTGACAGCCTGATGACGTCCAGACCCGCTGCGCGCTGTGATGGAGGATGCCATGACGGCGGGCCAGGGCCTGGCGATCCTTGCTGTAGCCGCCACCGATCACCCCGACCACCGGGATGTCGCGGCCCAGGCAGTGGCGCAGGACGTTTTCATCGCGGGCCGCCAGGCCTTCGTCGGTCAGTTTCAGGTAACCGAGGGCATCGTCCTTGTGCACGTCGACGCCGGCGTCGTACAGCACCAGGTCCGGTTGGTACAGCGGCAGCAGGTAGTTCAGCGTGTCATCGACCACCCGTAGGTAGTCGGCGTCGCCCATGCCCATCGGCAAGGGAATGTCCCAGTCGCTCCGGGCCTTGCGGGCCGGGAAGTTTTTCTCGCAGTGCAGCGAAACCGTAATGGCCTCGGGAGTGTCTTCAAGGATGCGGGCGGTGCCGTCGCCCTGGTGGACGTCGCAATCGAAGATCAGGACCCGGTTCACGCGCCCGCTCTCGAGGAAATAGCGGCTGATCACCGCGAGGTCGTTGAAGATGCAGAAACCTGCCGGGTGGTCGTAGTGGGCGTGGTGCGTGCCGCCGGCCAGATGGCAGGCCAGGCCGTGCTGCAGGGCCTGTTCGGCGGCCAGCAGCGAGCCGCCGACCGCCCGCACGGTACGCTGTGCCAGGGCTTCGTTCCAGGGCAGGCCGAGGCGGCGCTGGTCCTCGCGGGACAGTTCCCCGGCCATGTAGCGTTCGATGTAGTCGCGGTCATGGGCCAGGGCGAGGATCTCCACAGGGCAGATCTGCGGCCGCAGCAGCGCCGCGTCACTGGTCAGGCCGCTGTCCACCAGGTGATCGCGCAGCAGGCGGAACTTGTCCATGGGGAAACGATGCTCCGGTGGAAACTCCGGGCTGTAGTCATCGTGGTAGATCAGTGGCAGCGGCATGGTGATTTCGTGTAGGAATAAGTGAAGGATCTTATCAGCGCGATACACTTGCGGGCAGGAAACAGCGTGACAAGGAATGCTCGAGGGGGAGTGATGAAGCCGATACTGGAACTTGAGAGTGCGCGTCTGCTGTTGCGCCAGTGGCGTGATGACGACTTGCCGGAATTTGCCCGGATGTGCGCCGATCCTCAAGTGATGCGCCATTTTCCGGTGGCCTTGAGCCGCCTGGAAAGCGCCGCGTTGATCGGTCGCATCCGCGGCCATTTCGCCGAGCACGGCTTTGGCCTGTGGGCCCTGGAACGCAAGGACACCGGGGCGTTCATCGGTCTGACCGGGCTGGCCCACGTCAACTTCGACGCCGACTTCACCCCGGCGGTGGAAATCGGCTGGCGCCTGGCCCACGAACACTGGGGCCTGGGCTACGCCAGCGAGGCCGCCTGGACCGCCTTGCGTTGCGCGTTCGACCGCCTGGCGCTGGAGGAAGTGGTGGCGTTCACCACCGAAGCCAATACCCCTTCGCAGAAGGTCATGCAGGCGATCGGCATGCACTACGACCCGGCGGCGGATTTCGAGCACCCCAAGCTGGCCGAGGACCATCCGCTGCGCAAGCACGTGCTGTACCGCATCAGCCGCGACCAGTGGCTGGAAACCCTGCACGGCTAGCGTTTACGGGCCCAGGTGCCGCAAACGCTGTATCATTTACGGCATGAGTGCTGTCATCGAACAGCGAATGACCTCGACCGCCGCGGCCAAGACCCGGCGGCATTGCCCTGTGTGAGGAGCGTTTTGATGAGCCAAGTGCTGGAAGACCTGGTCGACTTGCTGACCCTGGAATCTATCGAGGAAAACCTCTTTCGTGGGCGCAGCCAGGACCTGGGCTTTCGCCAGCTGTTCGGCGGCCAGGTCCTGGGCCAGTCGCTGTCGGCGGCGAGCCAGACCGTGGAGGATGCGCGACATGTGCATTCGCTGCACGGTTATTTCCTGCGCCCTGGCGATGCGGCCCTGCCGGTGGTGTATTCGGTTGACCGCGTGCGCGACGGCGGCAGCTTCAGCACCCGGCGCGTGACCGCGATCCAGAAGGGCCACCCGATCTTCACCTGCAGTGCGTCGTTCCAGTACGACGAAAAGGGTTTCGAACACCAGAGCAGCATGCCGCAGGTGGTCGGGCCGGAGAACCTGCCCTCGGAGCTGGAGATCACCCGCCAGCGCGCACACCTGATCCCCGAGCACATGCGCGACAAGCTGCTGTGCCCCAAGCCGATCGAAGTGCGCCCGGTGACCGAGAAGGATCCCTACAACCCGCAGCCGGCTGATCCGATCAAGTATGTCTGGTTCCGTGCCGACGGTGCCCTGGCCGACATCCCGGCCCTGCACAAGTACCTGTTGGCCTATGCCTCGGACTTCGGCCTGCTGACCACCTCGATGCTGCCCCATGGCAAGTCGGTGTGGCAGAAGGATATGCAGGTCGCCAGCCTTGACCACGCGCTGTGGTTCCACGCCGACCTGCGTGCCGACGACTGGCTGCTGTACGCGATGGACAGCCCCTGGGCCGGCAACTCCCGCGGCTTCTCCCGCGGCAGCGTGTACAACCGGGCCGGCGTGCTGGTGGCGTCGGTGACCCAGGAAGGCCTGATTCGTCATCGCAAGGATTGGGCATGAGCCTGGCTGATGTGCGGCACTGGGTGTTCGACATGGACGGCACCCTGACCGTCGCCGTGCATGATTTCGCGGCGATTCGCGTGGCCCTGTCGATTCCCCCGGAAGATGACATCCTCACCCACCTGGCGGCCCTGCCGGCCGATGAGGCGGCGGCCAAGCATGCCTGGCTGCTGGAGCACGAGCGCGACCTGGCGCTGGGCTCGAAGCCGGCGGCGGGCGCGGTGGAACTGGTGCGAGAGCTGGCCGGGCGCGGTTATCGCCTGGGCATCCTGACGCGCAATGCCCGCGAATTGGCGCACGTCACGCTGGAGGCGATCGGCCTGGCCGACTGCTTTGCCGTCGAGGACGTGTTGGGCCGCGACGATGCGCCGCCCAAGCCGCACCCGGGTGGGCTGTTGAAACTGGCCGCGAGCTGGGACGTGGCGCCGAGCGAGATGGTGATGGTCGGCGACTACCGTTTCGATCTCGATTGCGGCCGCGCGGCCGGCACCCGGACGGTGCTGGTGAACCTGCCGGACAATCCCTGGCCGGAACTGGCCGACTGGCATGCCGAGGATTGTGCTGCACTGCAGCGGATGCTGTCTGCTCGATAACGCTTGTGCTTTTTGTGGCTTCAGCAGCACGGTAGGGCACCGCTGTGGCGAGCGGGCTTGTCGGGACGCCGCACCGCCGCACCGCCGCGCTGGGGCGCGAAGCGGCCCTGAAGCCAGGGTGCATAGGCTGCCTGGTGTCACGAGGTCGCTGGCTTTACGGCTGCCGTGCAGCCGAGCGCGGGCAAGCCCGCTCGCCACGCCCATTCCGCAGCCAGACCTCCAATCTTTATGCGGCTATTGGTTGAACAACACCTTCTGCCCCTGCGGCGAGGTGAACATCCGGTTGCCGTCATGCCCCACGCCGGGCACTTCCACCAGCCTTTGCGCCAGGCCCTGCGGATGCCGTTGCTGCAGATAGTCGAAGTAGTTGTGCCCACGCAGCAGCCGATAGGCACCCTGGGCTTCGGCCGCGCAACTCTTGTCCAGCGCCGGGTGGTTCGGGTCGGTGTCTTTCTGCCCGAGCAGGTAGGTGACATCGCGCTGCACGTAGGTCTGCTCCAGTAGCGCCGGCGATTGCTCCGTGACGTAGGCCGGCAGGTTCTGCAGGCCATATTTCCAGTCGTTGAAGCCCGGGCAACCGGCCGGGTCGAAGCCCTTCGCCGGTCGTTGGGCGCTGAAATAGGCGTAGGACGACGGATTGGCGACCACATAGCGCAAGCGGATGCCGCTACCGGCCAGTTGCGCGTCGCCGTGCCCGACCAGGGCGTAGCGCTGGACCACCTGCCCGCCGCCGGAGTGCCCGGCAATCACCACCTCGCGCAGTGCCGGGAATTTCTTGCGATTGCCCAGGCGGGCCAGGACTTCATCCAGCGCCGCATAGGAACTCATCGGCGCGGAACCGGTGGTGCTCTCGCCGGCCATCCAGTCATTGCCGTGCCAGCGCAACAGACGGTCGGGCAGGTGATTGCGCCGTACATCGCTGTCGTTGAGGAACTGCGGTGCGATGATCAGCGTGCTGCTCTCCTGGCCGGCCTGGGAGGTGGCCGTTTCGGCGCTCCTGAGGTAGGTCATGGCATTGCGCAGGCGGCCGTGGACGATGATCAGCACACGCTGTACATCGGGCATCGGTCCCTGCCAGTCGCGATTGAGGCCGACGCTCAACTCCCCGGCCGACAGTTTCAAATGATCGGGGCTGACCTCCTTGACCCCGTGTTCAGCCGCTCCCACCTGTCCGGCGCTGGCGCACATCCCCAGCAACAGCGCACCCGGCAGGAGCCGGTTGGGCCTGTTCACAGATTTCTTGCGGCAAAGGTATCGCATTGACTGAGTTGCCCCTGGGCGAAGCCGACCTTGAACCAGCGCACCCGCTGCGCGGACGTGCCGTGGGTGAAGGAGTCGGGGACCACGCGGCCCTGACCCTGTTGTTGCAGGCGATCATCACCGATTGCGTTGGCGGCGTTCAAGGCTTGCTCCACGTCGCCGGGTTCCAGCCAGTGCAGGCGTTGTTGCGCGTGCCAGGCCCAGACCCCGGCCAGGCAGTCGGCCTGCAACTCCTGGCGCACCAGCAGGCCGCCGTCGCCTTCCATTCGCCGCCCCCGCTGGCGGGCCGCCTGGATCTTGGCCGAGACGCCGAGCAGCGTCTGCACGTGATGACCGACTTCGTGGGCGATCACATAGGCCCGGGCAAAATCGCCGGCGGCCTTGAAGCGCTGGGACATCTCGCGGAAGAAATCCAGGTCCAGGTAGACCCGCTGGTCTGCCGGGCAGTAGAACGGCCCGGTGGCTGACGAGGCAAGCCCGCAGGCCGAGTTGACCCGACCTCTAAACAGCACCAGCGTCGGATCCCGATACTGACGCCCGGCCTGCTGGAAGATCTGGCCCCAGGTGTCCTCAGTGTCGCCGAGAATGGCCCGAACGAAGTCCGCCTGTTCGTCATTGGCCGGTGGCGCCTGGCGCGTCTGCGTGGTGGCGGGCACCGAGGCCTGCTGGCCCAGCTGGCCGCTGAGTTGTCCGAGGATCTGCATCGGGTCCTGGCCGGTCAGCAGGCCGATGCCGACGATCAAGACCACCGCCGTCAGGCTCAGGCCCTTGCCGCCGCCGAAACGTAGGCCGCCACCACCGGCATTGTCGTCGTCGCGAGCATCCACCACGTTGTCGCTGCGTCGTCCCTTTTTCCAGAGCATGGGGGAGTCCTCCCGTCTTTGTGCCATTTGAGTGTCGTTGCCGCGACGCGACACCGCCAGTCCGATCATCAGACCGCGGATTTGCTGCAGAATCCGCCGCCGGCGCTGAATATCGGAGACAATGGCCACAGTCCCGATTCGCCCCGGAGCCCGTCGCCTCGTGAACATCGATAGCCGCATCAAATTCCGTCACCTCGTGTGCTTTCTCGAAATGGCCCGCCAGGGCAGCCTGGCGCGGGCGGCGGATGTCATGGCGGTGAGCCAGCCGGCGATGTCGAAGACCCTCAAGGAGTTGGAGGAACTGCTGGAGACCAGCCTGTTCGTGCGCAGCAAGAGCGGCATCAGCCTGACCGAGGCCGGAGTGGCCTTCCTGCGTTATGCCGGGCCGTCGGTACAGACCCTGCGCGAGGGCGTGCAGGCCTTGCGCGAAGGCGAGTACGCGGCCGGCGTGGTGCGCCTCGGCGTGCTGTCGACGGTGGAAAGCCTGCTGGTTCCGGAGGTGGTGCGGCGCCTGCACGAGCGCCATCCGGCGCTGGTGGTCAGCGTGGTGACCGGGCCGAGTGCCTACCTGCTCTCGCAACTGCGGGTCGGTGACGTCGACCTGGTGGTCGGGCGGATGACCGACAGCCCGGAGATCCAGGGGCTGACCTTCGAGCACCTGTACAGCGAATCCATGACCCTGGTGGCTCGCCCCGATCATCCCCTGCTGCAGGGCGTGCTGGATCGTACGGCGGTGGAAAATTTCCCGCTGGTGCTGCCGCTGGCGGGCACCACCATCCGCAAGTTCGCCGACAGCCTGTTCGTGCAGTGTGGCCTCAGCCCGTCGCGACAGCGGCTGGAGACCCTGTCGGTGGCCCTGAGCCGGCGTTATGTGTTGTCCAGCGCGGCGTTATGGTTGGCACCGCTGGATGCGGTGCGCCTGGACCTGGCACGGGGCGAGCTGCGCGAGATCGACCTCGGGCAGCGTGAACCGGGTGGTTCGGTGGGGATTTCGAGCAACGCCAGCCTGCCGCTGTCGCTGGCCGCGCAATGGTCGGTGGACGTGTTGCGGGAAGTCGGGCAGGCCTATCGTGAAGGGCTTTATCCATAACCATTTGGTTATGGAATGGGCCGGGCTTTTCAATTTTCAGCGGTTCCCTGTTGGGGCAGGCTGCAAGCGCGTGATTTGCAGTGTGTAGCGTGCAGCTACCTTTCCCGATAAAAACAACAGGAGACCGACATGTCTGAAGCAGACAGCAGTCGTTTTGTCATTCGTGACCGTAACTGGCACCCCAAGGCCCTGACCCCCGACTACAAGACCTCCATTGCCCGCTCCCCGCGCCAGGCGCTGGTGAGCATTCCTCAGTCGGTCAGCGAAAGCACCGGCCCGGACTTCTCCCATCTGAAATTCGGCCGTTTCGACAACGACCTGCTGCTCAATTTCAACAACGGTGGCCTGCCGGTGGGCGAGCGCATCATCCTTGCCGGCCGGGTCTGCGATCAGTACGGCAAGCCGATTCCCCACACCCTGGTGGAAATCTGGCAGGCCAACGCCGGTGGTCGCTACCGGCACAAGAACGACCGTTACCTGGCGCCCCTGGACCCGAACTTCGGCGGTGTCGGCCGCGCGTTGACCGACCGTGATGGCACCTACACCTTTCGCACCATCAAGCCCGGCCCCTACCCATGGCGCAATGGGCCGAACGACTGGCGCCCGGCGCATATCCACGTGTCGATCAGCGGCCCGTCGATTGCCACGCGGCTGATCACCCAGCTGTATTTCGAAGGCGACCCGCTGATCCCGATGTGCCCGATCGTCAAGTCGATCGCCAACCCCGAAGCGGTGCAGAGCCTGGTCGCCCGGCTCGACATGGGCAACGCCAATCCGATGGATTGCCTGGCCTATCGCTTCGACATCGTGCTGCGCGGCCAGCGCAAGACCCACTTCGAAAACTGCTGAGGAGACCGACCATGCCTGTTCAACTGCTCATGGAAACCCCGTCCCAGACCGCCGGTCCCTACGTACACATCGGCCTGGCGCTGGCGGCCGCCGGCAACCCGCCGCGCCCCGAGGAAATCTGGAACCGGATGGCCCGGCCCGAGGCGCCCGGCGAACATATCCTGGTGTTCGGCAACGTCTATGACGGCAACGGCCACCTGGTACGCGACTCCTTCCTGGAGTTCTGGCAGGCCAACCACGAAGGGGTCTACGACAGCGCGTTCGATTCGGAGAAGGCCTTCAACAGTTTCGGCCGTACCGCGACCACCTTCGATGCGGGGGAATGGACCCTGGAGACCATCAAGCCGGGCGTGGTGAACAACGCCGCCGGTGTGCCGATGGCGCCGCATATCAACGTTTCGCTGTTCGCCCGGGGGATCAACATCCACCTGCAGACCCGCCTGTATTTCTCCGACGAGGCCGAGGCCAACGCCACATGCCCGGTGATCAACCTGATCGAGCAGCCGCAGCGTCGCGAGACCCTGATTGCCCAGCGCTGCGAGGTGAATGGACGGACGGCCTACCGGTTCGATATCCGCATCCAGGGTGAGGGTGAGACGGTGTTCTTCGACTTCTGATGCAGGTGTGGCGATGCTGGGCATCGCCATTGTGGAAGCCAGCTGTCTTCAACTCCCCTGCGATGAGCGGTCGGATGCTGGCCGCCTTTGGCGGTTCGCGTCGGACCGCCGCGAAGAGGTCCTCAAGCCCTACCCCCACCAGAAATCACTCAGCCAGCTTCGGAATCTCGCGCGGCGCCATGAAGTACATCCAGGTCAGCGCCAGGAAGTACATTGCCGGGATCAGCGTGAACAGCACCGCGTAGTTGTTGTTGGTGGTGGTCAGGATGTAGCCCACCAGCTGCGTCATGAACATTCCGCCGATCGCCGCGCACATGCCGCCGAAGCCGAACACCGTGCTCATCATGTGCTTGGGCGTGTAGTCCATCACCAGGCTCCAGATGTTCGCGGTCCAGGCCTGGTGCGCGCCGATGGCCAGGGAGATTGCGCCCACTGCGACCCACAGGTGGCTGGACCCGGCGGCCAGCACCACGCCGATGATGCAGCAGGCGAACAGCAGCATCGACAGCAGGCGGGCACGGATCGGGTTCATCCCGCGACCGATCAGGAACGAGGAGAGAATGCCGCCACCCACGCTGCCGAAGTCGGCGGTCAGGTAGATGATGATCAGCGGAATCCCCATCTGCGTCACGCTGATGCCCAGGTTGTATTGCTGGTTCAGGAACGGCGGCAGCCAGTACAGGTAGAACCAGAACACCGGCGCGGTCAGCGAGTAGGCCAGGGCGAAGGCCCAGGTGCCGCGCATGCGCAGGATCCGCGAGAACGGCACGCCGGGTTGCTCCGGCTCGACTTCCTTCTGGATGTAGGCCAGTTCCGCGGCGTTCACCGACGGGTGATCTTCCGGGTTGAAGTACTTCAGGCCCCAGAACAGCAGCCAGATTCCGCCCAGCGCGGCCATGCACAGGAAAGCCGCCTGCCAGCCCCAGACCTGCAGGACGATCGGCAGCAGCATCGGGGTGAACATCGCCCCGACGTTGGTCCCGGCGTTGAAGATGCCGGTGGCCACGGCCCGCTCGCCGGCAGGGAACCACAGGCGGGTGGTCTTCACGCAGGCCGGGTAGTTGGCAGCCTCGGTCAGGCCGAGGATGAAGCGGCAGAGCATGAAGCCCATGGCCGAGGTCGCCAGGCCATGGGCGCCGGTCGCCAGGCTCCACAGCAGCACGGCGCAGAAGAACACCTTTTTCACGCCCAGGCGGTCGATCAGCCGGCCTTGCAGGACGAAGCCGACGGCATAGCCGACCTGGAACCAGAAGTTGATGTTGGCGTAGTCCATCGCCGTCCAGTTCATGGCCTTGGCGAGGATAGGCTGCATGACGCCGAGGGCGGCACGGTCGATGTAGTTCAGGGTGGTGGCGAAGAACACCAGGGCCAGCATGCCCCAGCGGGTGGAGCCGACGGCCATGGCGCCGCGAAGTTTGGCGGCAATGCCGCCGCGGGTGCTGCCCTGGGTCACAGGGGAGCTTTGCGAGGTTGAAAGCATGAGCGATTACCCGTTTTTTGGAATTGTCTGGCTGGGTTTGCGGAACGTTTTAAACACTGCCTTGGCCCGGATGATGGTGCGCAGCGGGCAAAAGACCGTCAATTCGCAGCGGAGCATTGTGGTCGATAATCGCACACAAAACTAACTGGTTCGTACACTTTGATTGAAGTCGTCGCCCGGCTGCATCAATAATCCGGTCACTTCCCGAGGCCCACTGAAGCTCATTCTGTGGGAGCCGGATGGCTGGCGATAGCGGTCTGTCAGTCAACATGACCATCGACGAATGCCTCCGCACCCTCGGTTTCGGTCCGTGTCCACAATAAGAAGCCCATTGCCGGGAGACGATTCATGCAGCGTTCCATAGCCACCGTGTCCCTGAGCGGCACCCTGCCGGAAAAACTCGATGCCATCGCCGCCGCCGGCTTCGATGGCGTGGAGATTTTCGAAAACGATCTGCTGTACTACGACGGCAGCCCCCGGGAAATCCGCCAGATGTGCGCCGACCTGGGCATCGCCATCACGCTGTTCCAGCCTTTCCGCGATTTCGAGGGCTGCCGCCGCGATCGCCTGGCGCGCAACCTGGAGCGGGCCGAGCGCAAGTTCGACCTGATGCAGGAACTGGGCACCGACCTGGTGCTGGTCTGCAGCAACGCCTCGGCCGACAGCCTGGGCGAGCGGCAGATCCTGGTCGACGACCTGCGCCTGCTCGCCGAGCGCGCGGGTGCCCGTGGCCTGCGTATCGGCTACGAGGCCCTGGCCTGGGGCCGGCACGTCAACACCTACCAGCAGGTCTGGGACATCGTCCGCCAGGCCGATCATCCGAGCCTGGGCGTGTTGCTCGACAGCTTCCACACCCTGTCGCTCAAGGGCGATCCGAGCGCCATCACGCAGATTCCCGGCGACAAGATCTTCTTCGTGCAGATGGCCGATGCGCCAATCCTGGCGATGGATGTGCTGGAGTGGAGCCGGCATTTCCGCTGCTTCCCCGGGCAGGGCGAGTTCGACTTGCCGGGGTTCCTCGCACCGATCATCAAGAGTGGCTACACCGGGCCGTTGTCCCTGGAAATCTTCAACGACGGCTTCCGTGCCGCACCACCGCGGGCCAATGCCGCCGATGGCTTGCGTTCGCTGCTCTACCTGGAAGAGAAAACCCGTGAGCGATTGGCCCGGGAAAGCACGCCGGTGGCCAATCTCGACACGTTGTTCGCACCGCCGCCGGTCAGCGAGAACGACGGGATCGAGTTCCTCGAATTCGCCGTGGACGAAAGCCTGGGCGCCAAGCTGACCCACTGGCTGGAGCGCCTGGGCTTCAGCAAGGCCGGCCAACATCGCTCGAAAAGCGTCAGCCTGCTGCGCCAGGGCGATATCAACCTGATCCTCAACTCCGAGCCCTATTCCTTCGCCCACAGCTTTTTCGAGGCCCATGGGCCGTCGTTGTGCGCCACCGCGATCCGGGTCAAGGACAGTGCCAGCGCCCTGGCCCGGGCAGTGGCCTACAAGGGCCAGCCGTATCGTGGCCTGGTCGGCCCGAATGAGCTGGAGCTGGCCGCGGTGCGTGCCCCGGACGGCAGCCTGATCTACCTGGCCGACCCGGAAACGACCGGGCAGAAGCTCTACGAAACCGACTTTCACCTGTTGCCTGTCGCACCGTCGCAGGCCGGCCTCAAGCGCATCGACCACATGGCCATGGCGCTGCCGGCCGACAGCCTCGACAGCTGGGTGCTGTTCTACAAGAGCCTGCTGGACTTCGAGGCGGATGACGAAGTGGTGCTGCCCGACCCCTATGGCCTGGTCAAGAGCCGGGCGCTGCGCAGCCGCTGCAGTTCGATCCGCCTGCCGCTGAATATTTCCGAGAACCGCAATACGGCGATTTCCCACGCGCTGTCGAGTTATCGCGGCTCCGGTGTGCACCATATCGCCTTCGATTGCGAGGACATCTTCGCCGAAGTCCGGCGAGCCAAGGAAGCCGGGGTGCCGCTGCTGGATATTCCGCTCAACTACTACGACGACCTGGCGGCGCGTTTCGATTTCGACGACGAGTTCCTCAGCGAACTGGCCTACTACAACGTGCTGTATGACCGCGATGCCCAGGGCGGCGAGCTGTTCCACGTGTACACCGAGCCCTTCGAGGGGCGATTCTTCTTCGAGATCCTGCAGCGCCGCAACGGTTATGCAGGCTATGGCGCGGCCAACGTCGCGGTGCGCCTGGCCGCCATGGCCAAGTCCCGCAGTGGTGCGGCCCGTCACGCACGGCTCTAGTGGCCGGAGCAGGGAGATGAATTGACCTGTCTCCCTGCTTCCTTCGCGGTGGCACGCGGCCCATAATCGCCCACATCCGCCAAGATGGCCGTGAGCCTGAGTAACCATGACTTCAGAACTATCCGCCACGGCCGACGCCTCCGTCGTCGTGCCGCGCAAGAGTCGCAAGAACAACCCCGAGAAGACCCGCGAGAACATCCTCCAGGAAGCCATCGTCGAGTTCGTCCAGCAGGGCCTGGCCGGTGCGCGTGTCGACGCGATCGCCGAGCGCACCCACACCTCGAAACGGATGATCTACTACTACTTCGGGAGCAAGGAGCAGCTCTACGTCGAGGTGCTGGAAAAACTCTACGGCGACATCCGCAGCACCGAGAGTCGGCTGAACCTGACGGAGCTGGAGCCACGCGAGGCGATCCGCCGAATGGTCGAGTTCACCTTCGACCACCACGATCAGAACGTCGATTTCGTGCGCATCGTCAGCATCGAGAACATCCACAAGGGCGAGTACGTCAAGCAGTCCGGGGCTATCCGCTCGTTGAACGTGACCATTCTCACGGCGCTCGGCGAAATCCTCGAGCGTGGCGCACAGCTGGGCGTGTTCCGCAGCGGCCTCGACCCGCTGGATGTGCACATCCTGGTCAGTTCGTTCTGTTTCTACCGGGTTTCGAACCGCCATACCCTCGGGGCCCTGTTCCCGATCGACCTGCCGAACGAGGAGGTCAAGGCGCGGCACCGGGAGATGATCTGCGAGGCGGTGCTGAGGTATCTGCAGGCCTGAGAGCCTTGTCTTCCCCTGCGCGCCTGTCGTCAGGTCCGGCCGCGGTTATTGTCATTGAGTGCTATTATTCTGGCTGTTATCGCTGAAAAGTGAAGGAATATTAGCACTATGGCAAAGAAGACTGCGCCGCTGCTACCGGTCACGACTCAACTGCTCTCCGATCTCGGGGAGCGGCTCAAACTTGCCCGTTTGCGGCGCAAACTGACTGCCAGGCAGGTTGCCGAGCGTGCCGGCATGTCCTTGATGACGTTGCGTTCCCTGGAGTCTGGCGGGGCCGGTGTGACCATCGGGGCTTATCTTTCGGTGATGCAGGTGCTTGGATTGGAAAGGGATCTGGACAAGGTGGCGGCAGATGATGAGGTCGGTCGTCATCTGCAGGATGCCCAACTGGTCCGGCCTGCCCGGTCGGGCACTGGCAGGCCGCGCCCTGCTTCTCGCGCCGGGCGCTCGGAACCGTCGCTCGTCTCTGTTGGGCAGGTGGCAGAGCAGGACGCTGCCCCGACTGACCGGCAGGACCAGCCGTTTGAATTCTCCAGCAACACACAAGCGCTATCCCAATTGGTCTCGAAGAAGCTATCCAGCACTCTGGCGAAAAAGCCAGGACGCAAACCTGTGGCAGGTGACGAATGACCGAGATTGCTGTGTATGCCGATTGGGAAGGGTTACTGGGCCCTAGGCGCCTGGGTGTCTTGCATGTCAGGAGAATCAGGGGCAGCGATGTGTTCGAGTTCGAGAATGACCGCAAGGCATTGAGCGATCCAGACCTGAATGCCATTCCCCTGGATCCTCGTATTCGTTTATTCGAGGGGCCCCAGTACCCGGCTCCGCACCAGAGTCGGTTTGGCGTGTTTGCCGATTCCAGTCCGGACCGCTGGGGTCAGTTATTGATGAAGCGGCGCTTGGAACGTGATATTCGCGAAGGCTTGGTTCCCAAGGGGAGCAAACTTCAGGAGTCCGATTTCCTGCTGGGTGTCCATGACCGCTATCGGGTGGGGGCCATTCGCTACAGGCTTGATGATGAAGGCCGCTTTCTGGATGATCGCGAAGGTGTTGCCGCTCCTCCTTTTGTGCAGCTTCGAGCACTGGAGCGTGCCAGTCGCGCCCTGGAAGCGGATTTGGACAATACGGCCGTCGAAGGAGGCGACTGGTTGAGAATGTTGATTGCTCCCGGCGGTTCACTGGGCGGAGCCAGACCCAAAGCCAGTGTCGTCGACGATGATGGCCATCTATGGATTGCGAAGTTTCCCAGCATACGCGATGACCATGATGTAGGCGGTTGGGAGATGCTGGTCAACGCCCTGGGGGACAGTTGTGGGTTGCGTGTGGCGAGCGGTAGGGCCCATCGGTTTGGCAGCGACCATCATTGTTTCATGGTCAAGCGTTTTGATCGGACCGATACGGGAGGGCGCCTGCACTTTGCCTCGGCCATGACTCTGACCGATCGGGTCGACGGTGATGATGCGTCGGTGGGCGCAAGCTATCTGGAGTTGGCGCAGGTGCTGATCAGGCAGGGAGCACACACGAGTGCGGATCTGCGTGAGTTATGGTCGCGAATCGTCTTTAACATCCTGGTTTCCAACACCGATGATCACCTTCGCAACCATGGCTTCATCCTTGAGCCGGGCCGAGGCTGGAGATTGTCTCCGGCCTATGACTTGAACCCTGCCCCCCATGCTGATGGCCTGAAGCTCAATATCACTGACGCAGACAATGCTCTGGATCTTGAGCTTGCACGGGAAGTAGCCGGATATTTTCGTGTACGACGTGATGATGCCGAAGACATTATCAGTGACTTTCGAGAAGTGGTCCGGCAATGGCCTGTGGTGGCCGATGCACTGGGCCTGCCGAAAAGAGAACAGGACCGTATGGCGCCTGCGTTCCGACTGGCGGCCGGCTAGACGCTTGCCATCGGGGAGACTTTTATCGCGCATTCCGAGCACTGTCTCACACTCTGAGATTCGTCACTGCAGCCTACTCCTGGGTTCTGGTTACACTGCTGGCTAGTGGATACTTCACTCACAAGGATGAGAAATGTTTTTCTGCCCTCAGTTCAGGGTTCTGTCCTCGGATTTTCGGCGATCCCATGTGCGGGTATTGTTCGGCTGGTTGGCAATGGTTGCCCTGTCGGCAGCGGGACTGACTGGCTGCACTTCGCCGCCATCGCTCTCGGCCACTGTCGAGCCCGGTGTGGAAATGGGCGACAGCTACGCCCGGGTGCTGGCCGTGGTCAGTCGCAACAACACGGTGACCAGGACGATCGAAGGCCAGGCCTTGCGTGCCGAGGGTTATTCGCCGATGTTCAAGGATTGTCGCAGCAAGTACTTCATCTTCCAGGGCGACAAGGGCCTGCAGCAGGTACGCCTCGAACCGGCGCCGCACCTGTCGGTGCAGCGCGATTGCCGTCGGCCCTGACAGAGCGGGCCCTACAGACTCTGGAAGTGTTCCAGCATCCGCTGCGAGTCCGGCGTCACGCCGCTGAACAGCTCGAATGCCTTGACCGCCTGGAACACCGCCATGGTCCCGCCATCGAGGGTGCGGCAGCCCAGGGCGCGGGCGTTGCGCAGCAGTTCGGTTTCCAGCGGGAAGTAGACGATTTCCGCCACCCACAGTTCGGCCCGCAGCAGTTCCAGAGGGACTGGCATGCCGGGCAGCTTGGCCATGCCCATTGGCGTGGTGTTGACCAGGCCGTCGGCCGTCGCCATGGCCGTCGGCAGGTCGCTGCCAGCCCGTGCCCGGTCGGCGCCGAAGTGCTGGTTGAGGTTGTCCGCCAGGCTGCGGGCCCGCTCGGCGTCCACGTCGAAGATCGTCAGTCGTTTCACGCCTTCGGCGAGCAGGGCGTGGGCCACTGCGGCACCGGCGCCGCCGGCGCCCATCTGCACCACACGCTCCACGGCTACCCCTTGCAGGCCACGCCGGAAACCTTCGGCGAAGCCCAGGCAGTCGGTGTTGTGGCCGACCCGCTTGCCATCCTTGAGCACCACCGTGTTCACCGCACCGATGCCCCGGGCCTCGGGGGACAGCTCATCGAGCAGCGGGATGATCGCCTGCTTGCACGGGAAGGTGATGTTCAGGCCGGTGAACGCCATGCGCTCGGCGGACTGCAGCAGTTCGGGCAGGGCGTTGACGTCCAGTTGCAGCACGTCCAGGTCGATCAGCCGGTACAGGTAGCGCAGCCCCTGGGCATCGCCCTCGCGCTCGTGCATGGCGGGGGTACGCGAGGCCTGGATGCCGGCGCCGATCAGGCCGGCCAATACCGTGATGGAGGTGGCCTGGCTCATGGCTGCGCTCCCTTGAGCGTCTGGCTGAAATAATCGAGCGCCAGGCGGTAGCCGTGGCTGCCGAAACCGCACATCACCGCCTTGGCGATGCCCGAGACGAAGGAGTGATGGCGAAACGGCTCGCGGGCATGGACGTTGGACAGGTGGACTTCGATCACTGGCAGTTCGCTGGCCACCAGCGCGTCGCGGATTGCCACCGAGGTGTGGGTCCAGGCGGCCGGGTTGATGATGATGCCGGCGCAGCGGCCACGGGCCGCGTGGATCCAGTCGAGCAACTCGCCCTCGTGATTGGTCTGGCGGAACTCCACGGTCAGGCCCAGTTCGGCTGCCGTGCGTCCGCACAGCGCGGAAAGGTCCGCCAGGGTTTCATGGCCGTAGGTCGCCGGTTCGCGGGTTCCCAACAGGTTCAGGTTGGGGCCGTTGAGCACCAGCACGATAGGGGGCATGGGCAAGTCTCCATTGTTGTTTTTGGCTTGGACCGCAAGGGAATCGGGTCTGCATGAATAAAATGTACTAACTGGTTAATCCAAGTCAAATGAACAGCAGGGCGGCAGCCGGCGGGTATTCTTTTAGTGTTCGATCAGCGGACATCGACTTGCGATGGAGAGGGCCGCGCTGAGCGCTACTTGATGTTGGATATCAATTGAAAATCATTCTCGACAAGCCGTAATATGGCTGCCCATTTCTTCGTAAGCCATGGAGTCGGTTTGTCGGACGCGGATCTCAAGGGTCTTTTTCTCAAGCACGCCAGTACGCTTCGCAGCTACCTGTCGCGGCGGGTGCGGGACCCTCAATTGGCAGCCGACCTGGTGCAGGAGAGTTTCCTGCGCCTGGCGGAACAGACGCGCAAGGAGCGCATCGACAACTCTCCGGGTTACCTCTACCGCACGGCGCGCAACCTGCTGGTGGACCATGTCCGCCAGGAGCACCGGCGCAAGACCGATTCGGTGCCGCATGAAGCGTTGGCGGACATAGAGGACGAACTGGCCGGGCTGGAGGCTCAGGCGATGGCAGAACAACAGCGGGCGGCGTTGCGCGAGGCCTTGGCCGAGTTGCCGGAGCGCACCCGGGAAATCTTCCGGTTGAATCGGATCGAGGGCATGACCCATGCCGAGGTGGCCAGGCACCTGCAGATTTCCGACAGCTCGGTGCAAAAACATCTTTCCAAGGCCCTGGCCTATGTCATGCAGCGCCTGCAGACTCCGCCCGCTCGCCCCGCCGACGAATGAGTTACGGTAAATCGACGCTTCAGACGTCACTGCTTAATAGATAACGAAAAATCGAGAGTCATACGTGAATAGCCAGGGTCCTCAGGAGCAGATGATCACCGAGGCCGCCGCCGATTGGGCGGTGCGCCTGCACGCGGGTGAGTTGGGCGCGCAGGAACGGGCCGAGCTGGATCGCTGGCTGGCAGAGGACGAGCGTCATCCGCCGGCCTTGCGTTTTGCCGAGCAGACCTGGGCGGCCCTCGGGCAGTTGCAGGCGGACGACGTGCCGCCCGCCAAACCTGGAGTGCGCCGCGCGGAGCCTGCGCGGGCGTCGAGCCATCCCGTTCGGCGACGCAGCCGCTTGCGTGTTGCCGCCCGTGCCGCGGCGCTGGCGCTGCTGGTCGGCACCGGCTGGATCAGCGCTCCGACCCTTTTGTTGCAGATGCAGGCTGACTATCTGACGGCCAGGGGCGAAGTGCGTCGTGTGCAGTTGCCGGATGGCAGTCACGTCGAGCTGGATTCAGCCAGTGCGATCAGTGTCGACTACGACGAAGGGGAACGGCGTATCCGCCTGTTGGCGGGGTCGGCCTGGTTCGATGTGGCACCGATGGCTGGCAGCGAGTCCCGCCCCTTCGTGGTGGAAAGCGCGGGTGGACGCACGCGAGCCCTGGGAACGAAATTCGTCGTCGAGCGCGAAACGTCCGGCCAGGCCTGGGTCGGCGTGATGGAGCACAGTGTCGCGGTCACGCTGCAGTCGCCGCCGTTGAAGGGGCATGCCGAGACGGTCCTGCAAGAGGGACAGAGTGCCCGCTATGACGGACAGGATGGCGTGGTCAGCCTGGGGCGCCAGGACCTGCAGCGTGCCACCAGTTGGCGGCGTGGCGTGCTGGTGTTCGATCGCCAGCCGCTGTCGCAGGTGATCGAGCAGCTCAACCGTTATCGTCCCGGTCGCGTGCTGTTGACCGACTCGACCCTGGCCACGCGGGAGGTCAGTGGCGTGTTCCGTCTGGACATGCTCGATGCCGGCCTGCAGACCCTCACCTCCGGGCTGCACCTGCGGCGCCTCGACCTGCCGGGCCTCAGCCTGATCTATTGAGCGGCCGGCTGGCCTGTGCGAAACCACCGTGCGGGCCAGCCGTTTTCGCTCGGCAAAACATCCTGATACATCCTCCCGAAAAACATTTTCAAAAAAACTTACTGAGTTTCCTTTGCTGGCGCGTCTTGATAGTGAGATTCATTCGCATAAACAAGATCCGACGTAAGGACTACGATGAAAGTTGCTCGCCGTTGCAAGGGGATACAGGCCGGTAGTCGGTTGGCCCTTGCCATTCACCTGGGGCTTTTGGCCATGCTGGCCGGTCAGGATCTCGTCCTGGCGGCCGATGCGCCGAAGCCTGCCCGGCCAGCCGCCGAGCAGCCTGCACTGCTGAACCTGGATATCCCGGCGCAGGCTCTGGGTTCCGCCGTGCTGGCATTCGCCGAGCAGGCCGGCTTGCAGGTGCTGTTTGACAGCGAGCGGCTGCAGGGGCTGCAAAGTACCGCGGTGAAGGGCCAGTACGGTGTTCAGGAAGGCCTGGCACGGCTATTGGGTAATGCGCCGGTGGAGTACCGCTTTACCGGCGAACGGCAGGTGACCCTGACCCGTGTCGCCGAGTCCGCTCGCGGCGCGCTGGCGCTGGCGACCATCACGGTGTCCGGCCAGCAGAAAAACGATTGGGTCTATTCCTCGCCGCGTTCGGTGAGCGTCGTTGGCCGTGAGCAACTCGATCGCAATCCGCCACGGCACGCTGCCGACATGCTGGAGGAGGCTCCGGGCGTGTATTCGGCGGTCAGCCAGCAGGATCCGGGCCTGTCGGTGAACATCCGTGGTATCCAGGACTATGGTCGGGTCAACATGTCGATCGACGGCATGCGCCAGAACTATCAGCAGAGTGGCCACCAGCAGCGCAACGGAACGCTCTATGTCGACCCGGAGCTGCTGTCCGAAGTGGTCATCGAAAAGGGCGCTACCTCCACCATGGGCGGTGCGGGCGTGATTGGCGGGGTCGCCAACTTTCGTACCGTGGAGGCGGCTGACCTGCTCGCTGGCGGCAAGGAAATCGGTGGTCGTGTCCGCGTGACCAGCGGCATTGGTCACCTCGGTAACGGCACCCACTTCATCGGCAGTTCGGCCTTTGCCATCGGTACCGAGGTCTGGGACATGCTGGTGGCTGTCAGCGAACGCAACCTGGGCGACTACAAACCGGGGAACAAGGGCAGTATCGGCGAACTGCGCAGCGGTGCCGCGCTGAATCCGAGCTACCCCGAGCGGATCAAGAACTCGAACGTGGCCTATTCGGCGTCGATGATGCGTTCGCGCCTGGTCAAGCTCGGACTCAACCTGCCGGCCGACCAGCGCCTGCAATTGAGCTACCTGGAAACCGACGTCAACTACAGCGACGCCAACATGATGAGCGTCGAGAACCAGGCGCAGCTGTGGGAGAAGCTGGGCAGCAGCAGGATCACCGCGCGCAACCTGGCGCTGGACTACAGCTATGCCCCGGACAATCCGCTGATCGACTTCAAGGCCAAGATCTACCACGTCGACAACCGCAACGACCAGAGCACCCTGACCCGGGGGTCGACGCCTGGCTACGAGATCACCTACCAGACCGACACCTATGGCCTGCAGGCGCAGAACACCTCGACCTTCACCTTGAGCGAGCTGTCGGTGATCAAGGCCAACTACGGCCTGGAGTTCTTCTACGACAAGGTTCGGCCGGATTCCACCCAGCCGGGGGATCCCACTTCCGCGGTGACCGTGCCGGCCTCCGAGAGCCTGACGCCGGAAGGCGATCGTGCCCTGGGCAGCCTGTTCGGGCGCCTGGACTACGACTACGACGGCTGGCTGAACGTCAATGCCGGGCTGCGTTACGACCGTTATCGGCTGCGTGGCGAGACCGGTATCAACACCCGGACCTTCGTCATTGGCACGACCCGGCAGATCGGTGTCCCGGTGACCTATGACGTCGATACCGAAGAGGGTCGCTTTTCGCCGACCTTCGGCCTGTCGATCAAGCCGGGCGTTGACTGGCTGCAACTGTTCGCCAGCTACGGCAAGGGCTGGCGCCCACCGGCTGTGACCGAGACGCTGATCAGCGGGCGGCCTCATGGTGGCGGTGCGGAAAGTACGCTGCCCAACCCGTTCCTCAAGCCTGAACGCTCCACGACCTGGGAAGTCGGTGCCAACGTATTGAAGGAAAACCTGCTGTTCAGTGACGACCGCCTGGGCATCAAGGTTGCCTACTTCGACACCCGTGTCGACGATTTCATCTTCATGAACATGGGGGTGCAACTGCCGGGCTACGGTACGGCCAGCATCAGCAACAGTGCCTATGTCAATAATCTGGAGCAGACCCGCTTCAAGGGCCTGGAGTACCAGCTGGACTATGACGCCGGTGTCGCCTATGGCCAGTTCAACTACACGCACATGATCGGCACCAACGATTTCTGCGCGAAGACGGCCTGGCTCGGTGGCGTGACCACACCGGTGAAGGGGGCGGGCAGCCGCTCCCCGGTTACCGCCATGATCCCGGACGCCCAGGCTAATGCCGCCACCCATTGCCGGGCGATCCTCGGCTCTTCCGAACACATGCCGATGGATCGCGGCACCCTGACGCTGGGGACGCGGTTCTTTGATCGCAAGCTGGATATCGGCGCTCGTGCCCGCTACAGCGCCGGCTATTACGTGAAGGGTGGTGCGCAGGTCACCACCTCGCAGACCGGCATCTACCCCGCGGACTGGAAACCCTACACCGTCTACGACCTGTACAGCAGCTATCGCGCGACCGACCAGTTGACCCTGCGCCTGGCCATGGAAAACGTCACCAACCGCGCCTACCTGGTGCCGCTGGGCGATGTGCTGGCCTTCACCCTGGGACGCGGCCGCACCCTGCAGGGCACCGTCGAATATCAGTTCTGACCGATTTTGCCCAGTGACGGGCAAAACCTCAGCAGGCGCAGGTCTGCTGTGGAATAACCACCCTCAATTGGAGTTTTTGCATGAGCATTTCGATTTCGTACAGCGCTGAGTATGCCGGTTCCTCGGTTGCGAGCTACCTGAGCGACTGGTCGGCCTACTTCGGTGATCTCGATCACCGCGCAGGTTCGGTCAAGGAAGGCGTGAACACCGGTGGTTTCAACCCGGGTCCGTTCGACGGCACCCAGTACGGCGTGTCGAGCACCGTCAGCGATGCTTCTGCGGTCATCGGTGGCAACCTGCACTACACCCTGTTCACCCCGCCAACCCACACCCTGTGGGGCTCGGTTGATTCCATCAACCTGGGTACCGTCCTGAACGGCGGCGCCTCCAGCGGCGGCTACACCGTCACCAACCAGGAAGTCAGCTTCACCGGCCTGGGCCTGAGCAGCGCGCAGGCCGAAGGTCGCGATGGCCAGGTGCACAAGATCGTCTACGGCCTGATGAGCGGCGACAGCTCGGCACTGGTTTCGGCCATCGATGCCCTGCTCAAGGCCGTCGACCCATCGCTGTCGGTCAACTCCACCTTCGACCAACTGGCGTCGGCTGGCGTGGCTCACCTCGATGGCGCCTCCGTGGCCGCGACCGACGTGTCCCTGGTGGGCGTGCAGGATACCTCGCACGACCTCGCCCTGGCGGCCTGATCCGGTTGCCATGAAAAAAGCGAATGAAAGATCGCTCTTTCATTCGCTTCGATGACACACCGTCGTCGCCCGAGTTTTCGAAGGCCAGGGCGACGGCGGATGCACATTCTGGGGAACGCCACGGGGGCCGTCAACGCACCCCGGGCGGGCCCCTGCCGCCGGCCCGTTGCGTACCGGCGGTCACCACCTTGCGACGGGATGACCTCGATGACCAGGCCAGGAGCCACGGGTGCGGATGAGATGCTGGCCGCGCTGACGGCCTACAAGGGCGCGTTTCTCAATATCGGTCTGTTTTCGGCGGTGATCAACCTGCTGATGCTGGCCCCGGCGCTTTACATGCTGCAGGTCTACGACCGGGTGCTGGCGTCCGGCAACCAGATGACCCTGCTGATGCTGACGCTGATGATCCTCGGCCTGTTCGGCCTGATGGGCGCGTTGGAGTGGGTGCGCAGCCAGGTGGTGATCCGCCTCGGCACGCGGATGGACATGGGGCTGAACCAGCGCGTCTACGACGCGGCGTTCGAGACCCAGTTGAGCGACGGCAAGCCGGTTGCCGGGCAGGCACTGAACGACCTGACCGCGCTGCGCCAGTTCGCCACCGGCAACGCCTTGTTCGCGTTCTTCGATGCGCCGTGGTTCCCGGTGTACCTGCTGGTGATCTTCCTTTTCCACCCCTGGCTCGGGCTGTTCGCCCTGGCCGGTGCGGCCATACTGGTGGCGCTGGCCTGGCTCAACCACCGGGCCTGCCATGCGCCGCTGGGGTTGGCCAGTCAACTGTCGATCAGTGCCAGCCAGCAGGCCAGCGCACACCTGCGCAATGCCGAGGCCATCGAGGCGATGGGCATGCTCGGCACTTTGCGCCAGCGCTGGTTCGGCGAGCACCAGGCTTTTCTCGCCCAGCAAAACCTCGCGAGCGAGCGGGCATCTGCGGTCGGTGCCTGGTCCAAGGGGGTGCGCCTGGCCTTGCAATCGTTGGTGCTTGGCCTGGGCGCCTGGCTGGCGGTCGACGGGCAGATCACCCCTGGCATGATGATCGCCGGTTCGATCCTGATGGGCCGGGTGCTGAGCCCGATCGACCAGTTGATCGCGGTGTGGAAGCAGTGGAGTTCGGCGCGCCTGGCCTATCAGCGGCTGTCGGAACTGCTGGTGTCGCATCCGGCCCGGCCCGCGCGCATGAGCCTGCCGGTGCCCAAGGGCGCTTTGCTGGTGGAACAGCTGAGCGCCTGTGCGCCGGGGAGCCGGCGGCCGGCCCTGGCCAATCTCGGCTTCAGCCTGGCGGCCGGTAGCGTACTGGGCGTGATCGGGCCTTCCGGTTGCGGCAAGTCGACCCTGGCCCGACTGCTGCTGGGCATCTGGGCACCATTGGCCGGCAAGGTCCGTCTGGACGGGGCGGACCTGACGCAATGGGACCGCCAGCAACTGGGACCGCACATCGGTTACCTGCCCCAGGACATCCAGCTGTTCGCCGGCAGCATCGCCGAGAACATCGCCCGTTTCGAGTCGGTTGACGCCGAGGCGGTGCTGGCGGCTGCGCAGATGGCTGGTGTGCATGAACTGATCCTGCAACTGCCCCAGGGCTACGACACGCGCCTGGGCGAGGGTGGGGCTGGGCTGTCCGGCGGGCAGAAGCAGCGCATTGCCCTGGCGCGGGCGTTGTACCGCCTGCCGGCGCTGATCGTGCTCGACGAACCGAATTCCAACCTCGACGAGGCCGGTGAGCAGGCGCTGTTGCAGGCGATCAGCCAACTCAAGGTCCACCAGCGCACGTTGATCCTGATCACCCACAAACCCAATGTCCTGAGCCTGACCGACCAGTTGCTGATCCTGCGCGAGGGCCAGTTGCAGGCATTCGGGCCGACCGCGCGGGTGCTCGAGGCATCCCGGCCACAGAAACCCGCCGCCCCGGCCAAGCCGATGGCGGCGGTGAACATGAGTTATCGCCTGGGAGAGGGCCGTTCATCATGAGTTCGTCACGTCCTGCACTGCATCTGGCGGCGGACAATGCCTCGGCGACGGTGTTGTCCCTCGATGACAAGCGTTATTCGCGGCTGGGCTGGGTCCTGCTGTTCTGCGGTTTTGCCGGTTTCCTCGGCTGGGCCGCGCTGGCACCGCTGGACAAGGGCGTTGCGGTGTCTGGCAAGGTCATGGTCTCGGGTCATCGCAAGGTGGTGCAGCACCCTGCGGGAGGCATCGTCGAGCGCATCGAGGTGCGTGACGGTGACCGGGTGGTGGCCGGGCAGGTGCTGATTCGTCTCAAGGAGACACCGGCGCTGAGTCAGGTCCAGTCGTTGCGCAGCCAACTGCTCGGTTCGCTGGCCAGCGAGGCGCGCCTGAATGCCGAGCGTGATGGTGCCCGGAGCATCCGTTTTGACGACGAGATGCTCAAGCAATCCGCGGCACCCGAGATCGAGGCAACGCTGGCGTTGCAGCGCCAGCTGTTTTCCAGCCGGGCCCAGGCGTTGGCGACGGAGCAGCAGGGCATCGGCGAGACCATCGCCGGCGCCGAAGCGCAGTTGCGTGGCGTGCGCGACTCCCAGGCCAACAAGGTGCAGCAGCGCCAGGCCCTGGGCGAACAGCTGCAGGGGCTGCGCGAGCTGGCCCGCGACGGCTATATCCCGCGTAACCGGCTGCTCGACAGCGAGCGCCTGTATGCCCAGGTCGAGGGTTCGATTGCCGAGGACTTCGGTCGTATCGGCCAGTTGCAGCGCCAGGTGCTGGAAATGCGCCTGCGTATCCGGCAACTGGCCGAGGAGTTCCAGAAGGAGGTGCGCAGCCAGTTGGCCGAGACCCGCGTGCGCAGCGACGACCTGCGCAGTCGCCTGGCCTCGGCGGAATTCGAGTTGGCCAACAGCCAGTTGCGTGCACCAGCGGCGGGGATCGTGGTCGGCCTCGACGTGTTCACCGAGGGTGGGGTGGTCAAGCCGGGCCAGGCACTGATGGAGATCGTGCCGCAGGACGAGCCGTTGCTGATGGAGGCGCGGGTGCCGGTGGACCTGGTGGACAAGGTGCACCCGGGACTGCCGGTGGAGCTGATGTTCCCGGCGTTCAACCAGAGCACCACGCCACGGGTGGCGGGCGAGGTGTTGCTGGTCTCCGCCGACCGCCAGGTCGACGAGCGCACCGACGAGCCTTACTACACCTTGCGCGCGCGGGTCAGCGCCGAAGGCATGCAGCAGTTGGCCGGCCTGCAGATCCGTCCCGGCATGCCGGTGCAGGCGTTCGTGCGGACCGGTGAGCGCTCGATGCTCAACTACCTGTTCAAGCCGCTGCTGGACCGGACCCATATGGCGTTGGTGGAGGAATGAGTGTGCGTGTGTGGATCGGCCTGCTGGCCGTCTTGCTGAGCAACCCGAGCCAGGCGTTGGGACTGCTTGAAGCCTATGACCTGGCGCTGCGCAACGACCCGACCTTCCAGGCCGCCATCAGGGAGCGCGATGCCGGCGAGGAGAATCGTGTGATCGCCCGTGCCGGTCTGTTGCCGACACTGAACTGGACCTACAACAACTCGCGCAACGAATCCGAAGTCACCCAGGCTACGGCCTTCGGCAAGGTCACCAGCGATCGCGACTACCGCAGCTACGCGGCGAGCCTGACCTTGCAGCAACCGTTGCTCGACTACGAGGCCTATGCCCGCTATCGCCAGGGCGCGGCCCAGGCGTTGTTCGCCGACCAGCGTTTTCGCGGCAAGAGCCAGGAACTGGCGGTGCGTTTGTTGAGTGCCTACAGCGAGGCCCTGCTGGCCCAGGAGCGCATCGAGTTGAGCCGTGCCCAGCGCCGCGCGTTGGCCGAGCGGCTGGAGTTGAACCAGCGGCTGCTCAAGGGCGGCGAAGGTACCCGTACCGACCTGCTGGAAACCCAGGCCCGCCTGAGCCTGACCCAGGCCGAGGAGATCGAGGCGCAGGACAGCCAGGATACTGCGCTGCGCAGCCTGGAGGCGATCGTCGGGCAGCCGCTGCTGGTCGATGACCTGGCTCCCCTGGCGACACATTTCTCCATCGAGCCGTTGCAGCCCCAGCGCTTCGAGACCTGGCGCGACATGGCCCTGGCCAACAACGCCGAGCTGGCGTCGCAGCACCACGCCTTGACCGCCGCCGAGTACGAGGTGGAACGCAAGCGGGCGGGGCACCTGCCCAAGGTCAGCCTGTATGCCACCAGCCGCCAGACCAGTTCCGATTCCGAGAGCAGCTACAACCAGAAGTACGACACCAATACCATCGGTATCCAGGTCAGCGTACCGCTGTTCGCCGGTGGTTCGGTTTCGGCCTCGACCCGTCAGGCGGCCAGCCAGCTGTCCCAGGCGCAGTACGAACTGGATGCGCAGACGGTGACCACCCTGGTGGAGTTGCGCAAGCAGTTCAACCTCAACACCAGTGGTGCGGCGAAGGTCCGTGCCTATGAAGTGGCGGTGAGTTCGGCGACGGCGCTGGTGGAGGCGACCCGCAAGAGCGTGCAGGGCGGCGAACGGGTCAACCTCGATGTGCTGGATGCCGAGCAGCAATTGTTCAGTGCCAGGCGCGACCTGGCGCAGGCGCGGCATGCCTATCTGCTGGCGCGGATCCAGTTGCGGTTCTATGCCGGGGTGCTGGAGGCGGGTGATTTGCAGGCGCTGGCCGGGTATTTTCGGCCGGCGGGTTAAAGCATTTGCAGGCTCCAGTTTTTGGGGGGCAGTCCACAACTGTGGGAGCCAACTGTCTTTAACTCCCCCTGCGATGAGCGGTCGGATACTGGCCGCCGTTGGCGGTTCGCGGATAAATCCGGCTCCCACAGTACCGTGCAGTACACAAATCTTGTGATCGACGCAAACTGTGGGAGCAGGATTTATCCGCGAACAGGGCCCGCAAGCCTTACTCGTCAGAATGAACTTGACGCTTTTTCATCCAGGGAGAATACTCGGCGCAAATTCATATAGATGACTGGATAACTACAAAAATGAATACCCTCTCCAGCGACGAACGTCTCCCGCTCTATCAGCGCCTGCGCGACGAACTGGCCCGGCAGATCGCCAACAACCGCTGGCGCCCGGGCGAGGCGATTCCCACCGAAGCCGTGCTGGCCGGCGAGTACCAGCTGTCCATCGGCACCGTGCGCAAGGCCGTCGACAAGCTGGTGGAAGAGGGCGTGCTCGAGCGCCACCAGGGACGCGGCACCTTCATCCGTCGGCCGCAGTTCCAGTCTTCGCTGTTCCGTTTCTTCCGCTTCCAGAACCTGGCCGGTGAGCGCCAACTGCCGCAGAGCCGGATTCTCACCATCGATTCGCTGCCCGCGCCGTCGGCCGTCAGCCAGGTCCTGGGGCTGCCGCCCGAGGCCGAGGTGATCCGTCTGGTTCGCCTGCGCCTGCTCGAAGGCACGCCGGTGCTGGCCGAGGAAATCTGGCTGCCCAAGGGGCCCTTCCAGGCCCTGCTGACGGTCGACCTCGACCAGCAGGGCCCACTGCTCTATCCGATCTACGAAACGCTCTGCGGCCAGGTCGTGGCTTGTGCCGAGGAAACCCTGACCGCCGAGGCGGTGGGCGAGGTGCATGCCCGGCTGTTGCAGATCGAGCCAGACAGCCCGGTGGTGGTGATCGAGCGGTTGGCCCGCGACTACGCCGGCCAGCCGCTGGAGTGGCGTCGCTCGCGCGGTCATGCCAGCCACTTCCGCTATAACGTCGAGATTCGCTGAGTCCTGCCTGGGCTCCCCGTTGGTCTACAAGGATAAGAAATCATGTTCAGTTGGTACCGCGATATCACTTCGAGGGAGCGCAAGACGTTCTGGGCCTGCTTTGGCGGTTGGTCCCTGGATGCACTGGAAGTGCAAATGTTCGGCCTGGCGATTCCCGCGCTGATCGCCGCCTTCGCCTTGAGCAAGGGCGAGGCCGGCATGATCAGCGGCGTGACGCTGGTCACCTCGGCGATCGGCGGCTGGCTGGGTGGCACACTGTCCGACCGTTATGGCCGGGTGCGCACCCTGCAGTGGATGATCCTCTGGTTCTCGCTGTTCACCTTCCTCTCGGCCTTCGTGACCGGCTTCAACCAACTGCTGATCGTCAAGGCGCTGCAGGGTTTCGGTATCGGTGGCGAGTGGGCGGCGGGCGCGGTGCTGATGGCCGAGACCATCCAGTCGCGCTATCGCGGCAAGGTGATGGGCGCGGTGCAGAGTGCCTGGGCGGTCGGCTGGGGCGCGGCGGTCGGGGTGTTCACCCTGGTCTACACCTTCGTGCCGGAGGCCATGGCCTGGCGAGTGATGTTCCTGGTCGGCCTGTTGCCGGCGCTGCTGGTGATCTACGTGCGTCGCAGCGTGGTCGAGCCCGATGCCGGCCAGCGCCAGGCCAGGATCCAGGGGCGTGGCCTGCTGGCGTCGATGGCGGCGATCTTCCGCCCCGAACTGCTGCGGGTCACGCTGCTGGGCGGCATCCTCGGCCTGGGCGCCCACGGTGGCTACCACGCGGTGATGACCTGGTTGCCAACCTTCCTCAAGACCGAGCGCAACCTCTCGGTGCTGAGTTCCGGTGGCTACCTGGCGGTGATCATCGTCGCCTTCTGGTTCGGCTGCGTGGTCAGCGGGATGCTGCTGGACCGCATCGGCCGGCGCAAGAACATCATTCTCTTCGCCTTCTGCTGCGTGATCACGGTGCAGTGCTACCTGTTCCTGCCGCTGAGCAATGCGCAGATGCTGTTCCTCGGATTCCCCCTGGGCTTCTTCGCCGCGGGCATTCCGGCCAGCCTCGGCTCGTTCTTCAACGAGCTGTACCCGGCGGACGTGCGTGGTGCCGGCGTAGGCTTCTGCTACAACTTCGGCCGGGTGCTGTCGGCGGTGTTCCCGTTCATGGTCGGGCATATGAGCGAGTCGATGTCGCTCGGCTCGGCGATCGGTATCGATGCCGGGATCGCCTACGGCGTGGCGGTGCTGGCCGCGCTGGCCTTGCCGGAAACCCGTGGGCGCAACCTGCAGGACGCTACGCCGCAGGCGGAGGCCGGCAAGGGGGCAGGCCAGTTGTCCCACTGATTCCACTTTTTTCCTGCCTTGCTCGGCCTGTATGGGAGCCGGCTTGCTGGCGATAGGGGGCTGTCGGCCGACAGCCTTGTCATCTGCTACACCGCTATCGCCAGCAAGCCGGCTCCCACAGGGTGGGGCGGGGTCCTTGAGTTCATAGATGAGTTCCATGTCCGAGATTTGCCCATTGCCCATCAGCGGCATCGATGCCCACGCCCATGTCTTCGAACGCGGCCTGGGTCTGGCGACCGTGCGCCGCTATGCGCCGGAGTATGACGCCACCCTGGCCGACTACCTGGCACGGTTGGAGGAAAACGGCTTGAGCCATGGCGTGTTGGTGCAGCCGAGTTTTCTCGGCAGCGACAACCGTTATCTGCTGGCCGCCTTGCAGCAGGCCCCTGAACGGCTGCGCGGGGTGGTGGTGGTCGAGCGCGATATCGCGTTCGACGAGCTGCAGCGCATGGCGGCTCTTGGCGTCGCCGGCGTGCGATTGAACCTGATGGGCCAACCGCTGCCGGACTTTACCGAGGCCGGCTGGCAGGCGTTTTTCCGGCACCTGCGGCAGTTGGACTGGCATGTCGAATTGCACCGCCACCTGGAGGATCTGCCGGGGCTGGTCCAGCCGCTGCTGGCGATGGGCTGCAAGGTGGTGGTCGATCATTTCGGTCGCCCCGACGCGGGACTCGGTACCGAGCAGCCGGCCTTCGCCCGCCTGCTTGAACTGGGTGCCAGTGGGCGCTTGTGGATCAAGGTTTCAGGTATCTACCGACTGGGTGGGAGCGCAGCGCAGAACCTGCATTTTGCGGAGAAGGCGCTGTCGCTGATGTTGCAGGGCCTGGGGCCGGACCGCCTGCTGTGGGGCAGCGACTGGCCGCATACCCAGCACGAGCAGGAGGTGAATTTCGCCAGCGAATTCGATCGCCTGCGCCGCCTGGCCTGCGCACCGTCGCTGCGCCAGCATCTGCTGTGCAATACGGCGGCGGAGCTGTTCGGCTTCGTTCGGGCCGACTGACACTCCGTCAGCCGACCCTCACCGGGTTCAGCGGCGGACGAGCAGGACCCCGGATTCCATGTGGTGGGTCCACGGGAACTGGTCGAACAATGCACAACGCTCGATGCGATGGGTGTCGTGCAACTGGGCGATGTTCGCCGCCAGGGTTTCCGGGTTGCAGGAAATGTACAGGATGTTGTCGAAACGCCGGGTCAGCTCGCAGGTGTCCGGGTCCATGCCGGCGCGCGGCGGGTCGACGAAGACGCTGCCGAACTGGTAGCTCTTCAGGTCGATGCCTTGCAGGCGACGGAATGGCCGCACTTCGTTCAGCGCTTCGGTCAGCTCCTCGGCCGACAGGCGTACCAGGGTCACGTTGTCCACGGCATTCTCGTCGAGGTTGCTCAGGGCCGCATTCACCGAGGTCTTGCTGATCTCGGTGGCCAGCACCTTGCGCACCCGGGTCGCCAGAGGCAGGGTGAAGTTGCCGTTGCCGCAATACAGCTCCAGCAAGTCATCCGCACGCTCGCCCAGGGCGTCATGGGCCCAGTTGAGCATCTTCTGGTTCACCGTGCCATTGGGCTGGGTGAACGCCCCCTCCGGTTGCCGGTAGCTGAAGCTGCGCCCGGCGATCTCGAATTTCTCCACCACGTAGTCGTGGCCGATCACCACGCGCTTGCCCTTGGAGCGACCGATGATGCTGACGCCGAGATCGGCGGCCAGTTGTTCGGCAGCGCTCTGCCAGTGCTCGTCGAGCGGACGGTGATAGCACAGGGTGATCATCGCGTCGCCGGCCAGGGTGGTCAGGAACTCCACCTGGAACAGCTTGTGGCTCAGCGGTGCGCTGGCCTGCCACGCCGCCTTGAGCCGGGGCATCAGTTCGTTGATGCGCAGGCTGGCGATCGGGAACTGTTCGATCAGGATCGGCGTGCGCTTGTCGTCCTGGGCGAACATCGCGTAGTGGCGCTCGCCGGCTTCGCGCCACAGGCGGAACTCGGCGCGCAGGCGGAAGTGTTGCAGTGGCGAGTCGAAGACGTGCGGCTCGGGAGCATCGAACGGCGCCAGCAGGTCGCGCAGGCGCGCGACCTTGTCGTTGAGCTGGGCGGTGTAGGTGGCGGAATCGAAAGTCATGCGTTGAACCAACCCAACTTGATCACGAATAGAATCGACAGGATCACCAGCGCCGGGTTCAGCTCACGGCCACGGCCGGACAGCAGCTTGATCGCGGTCCAGGCAATGAAGCCGAAGGCGATGCCGTTGGCGATCGAATAGGTGAATGGCATGGCCAGGGCGGTGACCACCACGGGCGCGGCTTCAGTGATGTCTTCCCAGTTGATTTCCGCCAGGCCCGAGGTCATCAGCACGGCCACGAACAGCAGCGCTGGCGCGGTGGCGAAGGCCGGCACGCTACCGGCCAGCGGCGAGAAGAACAGCGCCAGCAGGAACAGGATGGCGACCACGATGGCGGTCAGGCCGGTGCGGCCGCCGGCGCTGACGCCCGCTGCCGACTCGATGTAGCTGGTGGTGGTCGAGGTGCCCAGCAGCGAGCCGGCCATGGCCGCGGTGCTGTCGGCGATCAGTGCGCGGCCCATTTTCGGCATGTGGCCGTCCTTGCCCATCAGGCCGGCGCGCTTGGCGACGCCGATCAGGGTGCCGGAGTTGTCGAACAGGTCGACGAACAGGAAGGCGAAGATCACGCTGACCAGGCCGATGTCCAGGGCGCCCTTGATGTCCAGTTGCAGGAAGGTCGGCGCCAGCGACGGAGGCGTCGAGGTGATGCCGGCGAACGGGCTGAAGCCCATCAGGATCGACACGGCGGTGACGCCGAGGATGCCGATCAGCACCGCACCACGGACCTTCAGTGCATCCAGGGCGACGATCACGGCGAAGCCCAGGGTGGCGAGGATCGGCGCGGGTTGCTTGAGGTCACCGAGGCCGACCATGGTGGCCGGGTTGCCCACCACGATGCCGGCATTGTGCAGGGCGATCAGCGCCAGGAACAGGCCGATACCGGCGGCGATCGCCGAACGCAGCGGCAGCGGGATGCTGTTGATGATCCATTCGCGGATGCGGAAGATCGACAGCAGGAAGAAGCACACCGCCGAGATGAACACCGCGCCCAGTGCCACCTGCCAGGTATGGCCCATGTGCAGGACCACGGTGTAGGTGAAGAAGGCGTTCAGGCCCATGCCCGGCGCGAGGGCGATCGGGTAGTTGGCGATCAGGCCCATCACGGTCGAGCCGATGGCGGCGGCCAGGCAGGTCGCGACGAACACCGCGCCCTTGTCCATGCCGGTTTCGCCGAGGATGCTCGGGTTGACGAACAGGATGTAGGCCATCGCCAGGAAGGTCGTGACGCCCGCGAGAATCTCGGTGCGCACATTGGTATTGTGTGCCTTGAGTTGAAACAGCCTTTCCAGCATCTCTGCTCCCCATGGCGCATTGGCGCCGTGAATGAATCGGTCCCAACAGCAAAGCACAGACTCTGGTGGCCTGATGAGATTTGGCTGTGGGAAAACCGCGCATCATACCAGCCGGGCGCTGGAATAGGGACGCCGCTGGGTGGGTCCATTGCGTGGCGAGCGTGCGCGAACTACTCCGAAATCCGCCGACTGAGGCATACTCCCGGTAGAGAAGGGGGATAACCATGAAATCAGTGATTAATCGCCAGGCCCTGGGCCGGCTGCTCTGCGCCAGTGCACTGTCGCTGGCTGTGGTCGGGCCGCTGCATGCGGCGCCGGCGGCCGGGTTGAAAGGCGTGGGGATCTACACCGTGGCGTCCCAGGGCGTCATCGAGGACGTTTCCGACGGGCGTCGGCGGACGCAGAATGCCCATCGCGGACCGAACATCACGGTGACGGTGGTGGAGCTCGGTTACGGCCGGGCACCGGGCGCCACGTTCAATGGCAATCCGATCAGCTACAGCCGGCGCAACGCCCTGTGCGAGTTCAGCAAGCCGTTCGTACCCTGCAGCGGCGGCGCGACGGTCGGTTACAGCTATATCTACGACCTGGGCGACCAGCAGCAGGGCACCTTCAGTTTCAGCGATCGCTCACTGGCGATGCCGGTCCAGACCTTCACGGCGACCATCGACATCAACTGATGGCCGCGCTCGTGCGCCTGTGCTTCAGGCGGTTTCGGGCTGGCGCTCGTGCATGCGGTCGCGGTTGGCCAGGGTCGGGAACAGTTTCATCCAGGTTCCGGTGACCACCAGCGTGCCGATCCCGCCCAGCACCACGGCGGGCACGGTGCCGAACCAGTGGGCGGTCAGCCCCGATTCGAACTCTCCCAGTTGATTGGACGCGCCGATGAACAGGCCGTTGACGGCGCTGACCCGGCCGCGCATCTCGTCGGGGGTTTCCAACTGCACGAACGAGGCGCGGATCACCATGCTGATCATGTCCGCGGCGCCGAGCACCACCAGCACGGCCAGGGAAAACCAGAACGAGGTCGACAGGCCGAAGGCGATGGTGGCGACGCCGAACAGGCCGACGGCCGTGAACATCACCCGGCCGACCTTGCGTTCCACCGGGAAGCGCGCCAGCCACAGCGACATCAGCAGTGCGCCGACCGCCGGTGCCGAGCGCAGCAGGCCCAGGCCCCAGGCGCCGGTGAGCAGGATGTCCTTGGCGAACACCGGCAGCAGCGCGGTTGCCCCGCCCAGCAGCACGGCGAACAGGTCCAGGGAGATGGCGCCGAGAATGTCCGGCCGGCTGCGGATGAAACGGATCCCCGCCAACAGTGAGTCGAGGGTGGCCTTGCCCTTGTTCAGCGATGTCTGCCGCGCCGGCAGGTTGAGCATCAGCAGGCACGACACCACGTACAGCGCCACGGTCGGCCCATAGACCCAGACACTGCCGAACGCATACAGCAGGCCACCGATGGCCGGCGCGACGATGGTCGCCAGTTGCTGCGCCGACTGGGCAGCCGCCACGGCGCGGGGGAACAGCGCGGCCGGCACGATGGACGGCAGCAACGCCTGGGTGGTCGGCATCTCGAAGGAGCGCGCGCCACCGAGCAGGAACGCGAGGATGAAGATCATCTCGCGGCTGACCTGGTTGGTCAGGCTGCCGACCGCCAGGCTCAGGGCGATCAGCGCCTGCAGGGTCTGGCACAGCGCGGCGACCCTGCGTCGGTCGTAGCGGTCGGCGACATGCCCGGTGTGCAGCATGAACAGCACCCGTGGCGCGAACTCCACCAGCCCGACCAGTCCCAGGTCGAGCACATTGCCGGTCAGTTGATAGAGGTTCCAGCCGATAGCCACGGTGAGCATCTGGAAGCCGCTGGCGGTGAAGATCCGCGCCAGCCAGAACGCGAGAAAAGGGCGGTGATGACGCAGCAGCAAGGGTGTCTCGGTGGGCATCGCGGGCTCGCCTGAGCGGATGAAAGGGGAAGATTATCATTCCGATGTAACAAAAGGTTACTGAGCTATTCATCCATATGCCGCTCCGGCCTTTTCTGTGCGTTTTTTGCGGATCAGTTGCCTTCTGCTCCTGAGGCAACCTGTCGCGCGGCAACCGACCACGCCACCCGCTCATCGGAATGGGACTACTCTTTTAACGTTGGTTGATCCAGGTCAATTGCCTTCCTGGCGGTGATCTGGATCCGACTCCCTGCGTTGCGATGGGTTGAAAAAAGAGAACGAAGCCAAATTCGCCGCACTCCATATTCGTGGGGGCAGTGGCTGGGCCTGAAGGGCGACAGCCGGTATTACCTGACAGAGGAAAACTTATGTTCGGTTTAGAGGCACTAGATCTCGCCCGAATCCAGTTCGCATTCACCGTTTCCTTCCACATCCTGTTCCCGGCCATCACCATCGGCCTGGCGAGTTACCTGGCGGTACTCGAAGGCCTGTGGCTGAAGACGCACAACGACACCTATCGCGACCTCTACCATTTCTGGTCGAAGATCTTTGCCGTCAACTTCGGCATGGGGGTGGTTTCCGGGCTGGTCATGGCCTATCAGTTCGGCACCAACTGGAGCCGTTTCTCGGACTTCGCCGGCGCCGTGACCGGGCCGCTGCTGACCTACGAAGTGCTCACTGCCTTCTTCCTCGAGGCCGGCTTCCTCGGCGTGATGCTGTTCGGCTGGAACAGGGTCGGCCGTGGGCTGCACTTCTTCTCCACCGTCATGGTGGCGATCGGTACGCTGATCTCGACGTTCTGGATCCTGTCGTCCAATAGCTGGATGCAGACGCCGCAGGGTTACGAAATCGTCGATGGCCGGGTAATTCCGGTGGATTGGCTGGCGGTGGTGTTCAATCCGTCGTTCCCGTATCGACTGATGCACATGGCAACCGCCGCGTTCGTCGCGACGGCCTTCTTCGTCGGCTCCTCGGCGGCCTGGCACCTGTTGCGCGGCCGGGACAACCCGGCGATCCGCACCATGCTGTCGATGGCCATGTGGATGGCGCTGATCGTCGCGCCGATCCAGGCGGTGATCGGCGACTTCCACGGCCTCAACACCCTCAAGCACCAGCCGGCGAAAATCGCTGCGATCGAGGGTCACTGGGAAAACGTCGGCAACGAGCCGACCCCGCTGATCCTGTTCGGCTGGCCGGACATGCAGGCCGAGAAGACCCGCTTCGCCCTGGAGATCCCTTACCTGGGCAGCATGATCCTGACCCACACCCTGGACAAGCAGGTGCCGGCGCTCAAGGAATTCCCGCCCGAGGATCGGCCGAACTCGACCATCGTGTTCTGGTCGTTCCGGGTCATGGTCGGCCTGGGCTTGCTGATGATCTTCACCGGCCTGTGGGCGTTGTGGCTGCGCAAGCGTGACCGCCTGTACGAGAACCGCGCGTTCCTCTACCTGGCGTTGTGGATGGGGCCGTCCGGCCTGATCGCGATCCTGGCCGGCTGGTTCACCACGGAAATCGGCCGCCAGCCCTGGGTGGTCTATGGCCTGCTGCGCACGGCGGACGCGTCGTCCGGGCACAGCGTCATGCAGATGAGCATTACCCTGGCGTTGTTCGTCGTGGTGTATTTCTCGCTGTTCGGCGTCGGCCTGGGCTACATGATGCGCCTGGTGCGCAAGGGACCGAAGACCAACGAAGGCGCGGAAACCAGCCCGGGTGGTCCTGGCCAGAAACGCACGCCCGCCCGTCCGCTTTCCGCTGCCGATGAAGACAGCGAAAACGGCCATGGCGACAGCCTGAACAAGGGGAACTGAATCATGGGTATCGATCTTGCGCTGATCTGGGCCGTGATCATCATCTTCGGCATCATGATGTACGTGGTCATGGATGGTTTCGACCTGGGCATCGGCATTCTCTTTCCCTTCATCAAGGGCGACCGTGACCGCGATGTCATGATGAACACCGTGGCGCCGGTCTGGGACGGCAACGAAACCTGGCTGGTGCTCGGTGGCGCGGCGCTGTTCGGCGCCTTTCCGCTGGCCTACTCGGTGGTGTTGTCGGCGCTGTACCTGCCGCTGATCTTCATGCTGATCGGGCTGATCTTTCGCGGCGTGGCGTTCGAGTTCCGCTTCAAGGCCAAGGATGACAAGCGGCATATCTGGGACAAGGCGTTCATCGGTGGCTCGATCGCCGCGACGTTTTTCCAGGGCGTGGCGCTAGGGGCCTTCATCGATGGGATCAAGGTGGTCGACCGGCAGTTTGCCGGCGGCTCGCTGGACTGGCTGACGCCCTTCACGCTGTTCTGTGGCGTGGCGCTGGTGGTGGCCTATGCCTTGCTCGGCTGTACCTGGCTGATCATGAAGACCGAAGGCAAGCTGCAGGAGCAGATGCACGACCTGGCTCGACCGCTGGCGTTCGTGCTGCTGGCGGTGATCGGTATCGTCAGCATCTGGACGCCGCTGGCCCATGGCGAGATCGCGGCGCGCTGGTTCACCCTGCCGAACCTGTTCTGGTTCCTGCCGGTGCCGATCCTGGTGCTGGTGACCCTGTTCGGGTTGATCCGCGCGGTGGCGCGCAACGCGCACTACACGCCGTTCCTGCTGACCCTGGTGCTGATCTTCCTCGGCTACAGCGGCCTGGGCATCAGCCTGTGGCCGCACATCATCCCGCCGTCGATCTCGATCTGGGACGCCGCCGCGCCACCGCAAAGCCAGGGCTTCATGCTGGTGGGGACGCTGTTCATCATCCCGTTCATCCTGGGCTACACCTTCTGGAGCTACTACGTGTTCCGCGGCAAGGTGACTCACGAGGATGGCTATCACTAGACCCTGCGGCTGGTGCCCGGTCGGGTGCCACCCCTTCGATGACGAGGAAGCGGATATGAGCGGCAAGCCTTCATTGCAGGAAATCGAACAGGCCGAGAAGAAACCGCTCTGGCAGCGCCTGGGCTGGTTGGCGATGATCTGGACGGGCAGTGTGCTGGCGTTGTTCGTGGTCGCCAGCCTGATGCGCCTGTTCATGAACGCGGCTGGATTGACCACCCACTGACACGTTTTGATCGTGCCCACGCTCCGCGTGGGTACGCATCCCGTGACACTCTGGGTCACCTGGGCTGACGCCGAGCGCGGGAACGATCAGCTATCCTCTGATCCGCAAGCCAGCTCCCGGCCCGTTACTTGCGGGCCTTGAGCACCACGAACTTGGGCGTCGCCGCCACTTGCTCGACACCCCGGAACAACCGCGCCAGCTTGCTGTGATAGCCCAGGTGGCGGTTGCCGACGATATACAGCGCACCGCCGACTACCAGGGCTTCGCGGGCCTGCTGGAACATCCGCCAGGCTAGGAAGTCGCCGACTACCTGCTGTTGGTGGAAAGGCGGGTTGCACAGCACCACGTCCAGCGATTGCGGCGCTTGCCCGGCCAGGCCGTCGCCGGCGCGCACGCTCACTTCGCGCTCGCCCAGGATCGCCTGCCAGTTTTCCCGCGCCGATTGCACGGCCATGAACGATTCATCCACCAGCGTGTAGTGGGCCTGCGGATTCTGCAGGGCACTGGCGATGGCCAGGACCCCGTTGCCGCAACCCAGGTCGGCGACGCGGGCATTGCCCAGGTTGTCGGGCAGGTGCGGGAGGAAGGCGCGGGTGCCGATGTCCAGGCCCTCGCGGCAGAACACGTTGGCGTGGTTGAGCAGTTCGATCGCCGGGTGTTCGAGCCGGTAGCGGGTCGGGTAGGGCGATGGTGCGACAGGGCGGGACTCGGGCGTGGCGATCAGCAGGCGAGCCTTCTTCACCGCCAGCGAGGCCTGCACGGTACCGACGTAGCGCTCCAGCAGGTCACCGGCGGCCCGTGGCAGGTGCTTGACCATGGCCCCGGCAATCACCTGGGCGCCGGGGGCCAGTTGGCCCTGCAGGCGAATCAGTTGTTCCTCCAGCAGGGCGAGGGTCTTCGGTACGCGGATCAGTACCCGGTCGAAAGGACCGACCGGCGTTTCGCTGGCCGGCACATGGCGCACGGCGTCGAAGGCCTTGCCGTTGCGCGCCAGGTTCTTCTCCAGGCCCTGGGCGGCCAGGAACGAGTCGCCACTGCTGGTGAGCTGCACATGGCCTTCCAGGCTGGCGGCCAGGGCGCCGAAACTGTCGTTGAGCACCAGCACCCGGGTGTCGCGCGAAACGCCCTGTTCGGCCAGATGGCCGAGCAGGTATTGGTCGGCCGCGTCGAACGCCTGCAAGGGTTCGCCCTGCTGTTCAGGCTGGCGGATCAGGTCGAGATGGGCGAACGGGCTTTCTAGCAGGGGCATGGGACACGGGCTCTGGGGGACGGTTTGCGACTGCCGGGTGCCCGCGCTGGGCGAGGCTGGCAACGGTATGGCAGGGGAGGGATTTTACGTGGGTTTCGAGCAGATTGCCTGTTGCGTGTGCAGGTGGCAGATCCTTCTGCCTGGAGAAGAGCGTGAAATCAGTACAACAATCCGGATTTGGCTGCACGCAGCACGGCCGACGCCTTGTTGCTGACGCCCAGCTTTCTCATGATGGTGCTCATGTGGAAGCCTACGGTACGGGTGGTGAGGTTGAGGATGTTGGCGATCTCGGCGGCGGTCTTGCCCTCCGCGGTCCATTTGAGTATCTCGGTCTCGCGCGGCGACAGCGGGTGACTGCCCGGGGGCTGGTGGGTGCTGGCCAGCCGTTGCGCCATGAACGAGTGCAACCAGTTGCAGAGCCACAGTACGTGGCCGGTCTTGGAGTAGAACTCGTTGGACGTGATGGGCTCGCAGGTGCGTGACAGGCTCAGGGTGCTGACGATGCCGCGGATATCATGGACAGACTGCGACCAACCGTGATTCAGGCCGTGGGCCTGCATGTCACGCCAGAGTGCCGGAGTATTCCTGAAGGCTTCTGGCCCCCACAGTATGGGGAACACCGAGTGATGACAGTGGGCGAGCAGAGGGTCGACGGCAATGTAGTTGTTGCGTTGGTAACACGCATTCCACTCCGCCGTGTAGTTGTTGAAAGATGATGTGTTGGGTTGAGCGCCTCCTAATAAGCTGCTGACTCTGAATGATACGAAGGTGAAACGTATTTGACCTGCCAGATTGAAAACCGCATTGAAGACTGCCTGTTCTTCTTTTTCACTCATGAGCTGGTGCAGTTGATTATCCTGCCAGTTCTCCATTGAGATACCCTTCCTTGACGCGATGTTTCGTTGAATCCAATGTGACGGGGATAGTGTAGGAAAATTCTTGGTTAGAGTGTGTTTTTTTTATAGGGCATTGATATTTTTATAGTATTTAAAGGGGCGCGTTTATCACGTCGGGCATAGTATCACTTGGCCGCTTGTGTTTTCCATATGCTTTACTGGAAGTGAAAGGCGTGTGAAAAAAAATGTAGTTTTCTTTGGGTTTTGCGCTGTATGTTTTATAAGTTTATGTTTTTATTGGTTGCTATACTTTTTTGTTGTTTTGTATATGTTTTTCGAAAAAACTTATACCACTACAAATCACCGGTGTTTCTGGCGCCGGCTTTGCGCGACACTGGGGGCACATTCTCGATGGAGTGCGCCATGACCGTCAGTGCTGAAAAATTCACCCGCCAGACCCTGCTCGAGGTCTGCCCCCTGACTCCCAGCCTGTTCACCTTGCGCACCACACGGGATGCCGGGTTTCGCTTCCGGGCTGGCCAGTTTGCCCGTTTGGGGGTGACCAAGGCTGATGGCAGCGTGGTGTGGCGGGCCTATTCGATGGTCTCTTCGCCCCATGACGATTTTCTCGAGTTCTTTTCCATCGTCGTTCCGGGGGGCGAGTTCACCAGCGAGCTGAGTCGCCTGGCCGTGGGCGATTCGTTGCTGATCGAGCGCCAGGCCGTGGGGTACCTGACCCTCGATCGTTTCGTCGACGGACGCGATCTCTGGCTCTTGGCTACCGGCACCGGGGTGGCACCGTTCCTGTCGATCCTGCAGGACTTCGAGGTCTGGGAGCGTTTCGAACGGATCGTGCTGGTCTACAGCGCACGCCATGGTGCCGAACTGGCGTATCGCGAGCTGATTGCCGGGCTGGCCGAACGTGACTACCTGGCCGAGCACGCGCACAAGCTGCAGTTCCTGCCCGTCGTCACCCGCGAGGCGATACCGGGAGCCCTGTCGGGACGTATCCCGCAGTTGATCGAGAATGGCGAGCTGGAACGTGCGGCCGGGCTGGCGCTGGAGCCCGTGCACTCGCGGGTGATGATCTGCGGCAACCCACAGATGATTGATGACACCCGCCGGGTGCTCAAGCTACGCGACATGCAACTGAGCCTGAGTCGTCGGCCAGGGCAGGTGGCAGTGGAGAATTACTGGTAGAAAAACGGCGCCCACAGGCGCCGTTGTTTTTTGCATTTGGCTCAGGGCTTGTTGTTCTGTGCCTTGAGCAGGTCGCGGATCTCGCCCAGCAGTTGCTCCTGCTGGGTCGGCACCGGTGGCGCACTGGGAGCCACGGCTTCCTCGCGCTTGAGCCGGTTGATCGCCTTGACCCCCATGAAAATGGCGAAGGCGACGATGAGGAAATCGATACAGGTCTGGATGAACTTGCCGTAGGCCAGCACCACCGCGGGTGTATTGCCCTCGGCCGCCTTGAGGGTGATGGCCAGGTTGCTGAAATCCACCCCGCCGATCAGCAGGCCAATCGGTGGCATCACCACGTCGCCGACGAAGGACGACACGATCTTGCCGAAGGCCGCACCGATGATGATACCCACGGCCATGTCGACCACATTGCCCTTGACCGCGAAGGCCTTGAACTCACTGAGCACGCCCATAGCTTATTCCTTGTTACAGATGAGTGGAGTGAGCGCAGTGTAATGCAGCCATGGGCATCTTGCGTCATGCCGTGCCTACACCCGCGTCTTAATCGACCTGCTGCCGGGCAATAAGTTTGCAAAGTGCCACCAATCGCGCGAAATACGCCTTCGCAAGCGCCTTGCCCCGTGGAATTTTTCAATCGGGTTCTTCGAGCTTTTCTATTTAGAAATCGTCGGGTCGATCTCTAGCCTCTACAGGGCGCACCAGGATGCGCACCATAAAATCCAGAGGAATCCGACATGCAGACCCCTTCTGTTGCTGGAGTCATTCCTGCCCGGCGCGTGCTGGGCATCTTGACCGCCAGCCTGTTATCCCTTTCCGTCCATGCCGCTACCCTGACCCGTGACAACGGCGCGGCGGTAGGCGACAACCAGAACTCGCAGACCGCCGGCGCCAACGGCCCGGTGCTGCTGCAGGATGTGCAACTGATCCAGAAGCTGCAGCGCTTCGATCGCGAGCGTATCCCCGAGCGGGTGGTGCACGCCCGTGGCACTGGCGCCCATGGCACCTTCACCGTCACTGATGATCTGAGCGATCTGACCAAGGCGAGGGTTTTCGCCGCCGGCGAGAAGACTCCGGTGTTCGTGCGTTTCTCGGCCGTGGTGCACGGCAACCACTCGCCGGAAACCCTGCGTGATCCGCGGGGCTTCGCCACCAAGTTCTATACCGCCGACGGCAACTGGGACTTGGTGGGGAACAACTTCCCGACCTTTTTCATTCGCGATGCCATCAAGTTCCCGGACATGGTCCACGCGTTCAAGCCTGATCCGCGCACCAATCTCGACGACGATTCACGCCGTTTCGACTTCTTCTCCCATGTGCCCGAGGCCACGCGTACCCTGACCGAGCTGTATTCCGACTCCGGTACGCCCGCCAGCTACCGGGAGATGGACGGCAATGGCGTGCATGCCTACAAGCTGATCAACGCCAGGGGCGACGTGCATTACGTCAAGTTCCACTGGAAAAGCCTGCAGGGCATCCGCAACCTCGATCCGAAACAGGTCGTCGAGGTGCAGGGGCGCGACTACAGCCATATGACCCATGACCTGGTCAGTCATATCAACAAGGGCGACTTTCCCAAGTGGGATCTGTATGTCCAGGTGCTGACACCGCAGGATCTGGGCAAGTTCGACTTCGACCCGCTCGATGCGACCAAGATCTGGCCGGGCGTGCCGGAGCGCAAGGTCGGCCAGATGGTGCTCGATCGCAACCCGGCCAACGTGTTCCAGGAGACCGAACAGGTGGCCATGGCGCCGGCGAACCTGGTGTCGGGTATCGAACCGTCCGAGGATCGTCTGCTGCAGGGCCGGGTATTCGCCTACGCCGACACGCAGATGTACCGTCTGGGGCCGAATGCCTTGCAACTGCCGATCAACGCGCCACGGGTGGCGGTGAACAACGGCAACCAGGATGGCGCGATGAACAGCGGGCACAGCAGCACCGGGGTGAACTACCAGCCGAGTCGCCTGCTGCCGCGTGACGAGCCGCAGTCGGCGCGCTACAGCCAGTTGGCCCTGTCAGGCAGCACCCAGCAGGCGAAGATCCAGCGTGAGCAGAACTTCAAGCAGGCCGGGGACCTTTATCGCTCCTACAGCCAGAAGGAGAAGCAGGACCTGATCGAGAACTTCGGTGGCTCGCTGGCCGATACCGACGACGAGAGCAAGCACATCATGCTGTCGTTCCTCTACAAGGCCGACCCCGAATACGGCACCGGCGTGACCCGGGTGGCCAAGGGCGACCTGGCGCGGGTCAAGGCGCTGGCGGCGAAGCTGGTGGACTGACCTGTTGATATGAATGCCAGGCCCCTTCGCGGTGCGTGTCACGAAGGGGCCTGCGACAACCCGAGGCCTTATCGCGACGGAGTGCTCCCATGCGTATTTCTGTCCTGCTGTTCCTGTTCGCCTGGGCGTTCAACGCCTCGGCCGATGAGCAGACGACGCCTGCCGATCCGCAAGCCCTCAAGGCGCAGATCCAGGACTACTACTTCGATGCCGCCCGCGGTGGCGATGTCGAGATGCTGCAGACCTTCATCGACGCCGGGTACCCGCTCGATACCCAGGACGCCCAGGGCTACACCGCACTGATCCTGGCGGCCTACCACGGCCAGGGGCCGGCGGTGGAGCGCCTGCTGGGGGCTGGAGCCAATGCCTGCGTGGCGGACAAGCGCGGCAACACCGCGCTGATGGGGGCGATCTTCAAGGGCGAGGTGCGGATCGCCCGGCGCCTGTTGAACAGCGACTGCAACCCCGACCAGCGCAATGCCGCCGGACAGACGGCAGCCATGTACGCCGGGTTGTTCAAGCGCACCGCGCTGCTCGAGGCCCTGGCGGCCAAGGGCGCCGATCTTCAGGCCGAGGACCCTTTGGGCAACAGTGCGGCACGCCTGGCCGAGGGCGAAATACGTACGCCGTCGGCGCGCTGATCGACGCCGGCTGAGCTATCATCGCGGTTTTTCCATGGGGGACCGAGATGGCCAAGGCCAAGCGCATGTACGGCTGCACCGAGTGCGGCGCGACCTTTCCCAAGTGGGCCGGGCAATGCGGCGAGTGCGGTGCCTGGAACACCCTCACCGAAACGATGGTGGAAAGCGGCGGCGCCGCGGCACCCAGCGGACGAACCGGCTGGGCCGGGCAGCAGGCCCAGATCAAGACCCTGGCCGAAGTCAGTGTCGAGGAAATTCCACGTTTCTCCACGGCGTCCGCCGAACTCGATCGGGTGCTCGGTGGTGGCCTGGTGGACGGCTCGGTGGTGCTGATCGGCGGCGACCCGGGCATCGGCAAGTCGACCATCCTGCTGCAGACCCTGTGCAATATCGCCACGCGCATGCCGGCGTTGTACGTCACTGGCGAGGAGTCGCAGCAGCAGGTGGCGATGCGCGCGCGGCGGTTGGGCTTGCCCCAGGATCAACTGCGGGTCATGACCGAGACCTGCATCGAGAGCATCATCGCCACCGCCCGTGTGGAAAAACCCAAGGTCATGGTCATCGACTCGATCCAGACGATTTTCACCGAGCAGCTGCAATCGGCCCCCGGGGGCGTGGCCCAGGTGCGTGAAAGCGCGGCGCTGCTGGTGCGTTACGCCAAGCAGAGCGGCACGGCGATCTTCCTGGTTGGCCACGTGACCAAGGAAGGCGCCCTGGCCGGGCCGCGGGTACTGGAGCACATGGTCGACACGGTGCTGTATTTCGAGGGCGAGTCCGATGGCCGGCTGCGCCTGCTGCGGGCGGTGAAGAATCGCTTTGGCGCGGTCAACGAGCTGGGGGTGTTCGGCATGACCGACCGGGGCCTGAAGGAGGTCTCCAATCCCTCGGCGATTTTCCTCACCCGTGCCCAGGAAGAGGTCCCGGGCAGCGTGGTCATGGCCACCTGGGAGGGCACCCGGCCGATGCTGGTGGAGGTGCAGGCCCTGGTCGACGACAGCCACATGGCCAACCCGCGTCGGGTGACCCTGGGCCTGGACCAGAACCGCCTGGCGATGCTGCTGGCGGTGTTGCACCGGCATGGCGGCATTCCGACCCATGACCAGGATGTGTTCCTCAACGTGGTCGGTGGCGTGAAGGTGCTGGAGACCGCGTCCGACCTGGCGTTGATGGCGGCCGTCATGTCCAGCCTGCGCAACCGGCCATTGCCCCATGACCTGCTGGTGTTCGGCGAAGTCGGCCTGTCGGGCGAGGTGCGGCCTGTGCCCAGCGGCCAGGAGCGCCTCAAGGAGGCGGCCAAGCACGGCTTCAAGCGCGCCATCGTGCCCAAGGGCAATGCGCCGAAGGAGTCGCCGGCCGGCTTGAAAATCATTGCGGTCACGCGCCTGGAGCAGGCGTTGGACGCGTTGTTCGAATAACGGGAAAAGGAGTCAGCGGGATGCGTGTTGTCGGTACGGCAATGTGTTTGGCAGGTTGCATGCTGTGGGCCGGTATCGCCGGCGCGGCCACGGTGCCGCAGGGGTATCGGCTGGCCCAGCAGATGCCGACGGGCGATGGCGGAGAGCTGGAGCTGCTCGAGGATGCGCGGATCACTTCGGATCTGCACCAGTCGCTCTGGGGCAATGGCAGCACGTTCGACGAGGATGCCTTTGACGATGAGGCACTGGCCAAGGATGTCGCCAGCCGACCGATCGTCGAGGCCCGCCTGCGACTGCTGTCGGCTGCCGGGGATGAGGTCGAGAGCGTTGGCCTGGCGTATCCGCTGGCGACCCTGGAAAAGGTCACGATGGATGGCATGCCGAGCCCGGCGTTTTTCCTCACGGTCGACCAGACCGCGCCGATGGGCAGCTACAGCGGCCCGGCGACCCAGGTGTTGATGCCGGCCCAGCGCAAGCTGGAGCCGATGCAGTACCAGGCCGCCGATGGCACGCTCAAGCCGCTGTTCCTCGCCCAGACCGGCAAGGCAGCCTGGCAGGCGGGTGATGCACAGCCGGAGATCCTGCAGGTGTCGTCTTCGATGGCGGATGCCGAAAGTGACGATTTCGTCACGGTCTACCAGACCTACCGTCTCAAGGGCGATGTCTGGCAAGTGTCGTCGCGGGAAGAGAAGGGCTATTGGGAGTCCGAGGGCGACTTCCCCAAGCGTTCGGCCTTTCCTTGATCGCCTGACCCCGGGCGCCGCCGATGGGGCGCCTGGACGGTCAATCCTCGAACAGGGCGTCCAGCTCCCGTTCCAGCTCCTCTTCGTCACCCAGGTTCAGTTCGACCAGGCGGCGCAGGTGCTGGATCGATTCCAGGCCGATGTGCAGGCATTTGAAGCCCAGGTGGTGGTGATCCACGTGGACCAGCTCGGCATCCATCTTCACGTGGGCGTTTTTCGCCAGGCGGATATCCACCAGGAAGATGCCTGCGGCGTCGTCGGGCCACTTGTCCGGCTGGTGGACCAGCAGCCCGCGCAGGGAAAGGTCTATCAGTTGCGCCGACCAGACCGTGCCGCCCTGGCCCAGGGTGGTGATGGCATCGAACGCGATACGCTTGAAACGGCGACGATTGATCGGATGGTCACTCATGTTCAGGTTCCTGTACGGACTCTGCTGACTATAGACCTCATGCTGGCCCAGGCAAGCGGCAATGCATGAGATGGCCGGTTCATCCGTCGACGCGTTGCCCCGCTATCTGTCCCCGAACACAACAAAAGACCGCTCTATACCAAGGTCGGGTATGGCTACGGAGCGCTTTGGCGCTAAACTCAAGGTGGCTGTCTTTCTGTCCATCTGGCTGGAATATCAAAATGAAAAATAATAATAGCCCGCTACGCCATCTACCCTGGCTGCTGCTGGCGATCTTGGGAGCGTGCGCCCTTGGCGTAGTGGCCTTGCGCCGCGGCGAGGCGATCAACGCCTTGTGGATCGTGGTCGCCGCCGTGGCGATCTATCTGGTTGCCTACCGTTACTACAGTCTGTTCATCGCCAACAGTGTCATGCAGCTCGATGGCAATCGGGCGACACCGGCTGTGCTGAACAACGACGGTCTGGACTATGTGCCGACCAACAAACACATTCTTTTCGGTCACCATTTCGCGGCGATCGCCGGTGCCGGTCCGCTGGTCGGCCCGGTCCTGGCCGCGCAGATGGGCTACCTGCCCGGCACGCTCTGGCTGATCGCCGGCGTGGTGCTGGCCGGCGCGGTCCAGGACTTCATGGTGCTGTTCCTGTCCACCCGCCGCAACGGTCGCTCGCTGGGCGACATGGTGCGCGAGGAAATGGGCCGGATTCCGGGGACCATCGCCCTGTTCGGCTGCTTCCTGATCATGATCATCATCCTCGCGGTGCTGGCACTGATCGTGGTCAAGGCCCTGGCCGAGAGTCCATGGGGCATCTTCACGGTGATGGCGACCATCCCGATCGCGATGTTCATGGGCGTGTACATGCGCTATATCCGCCCGGGCCGCATCGGTGAAATCTCGATCATCGGCGTCCTGCTGCTGCTCGGCTCGATCTGGCTGGGCGGGCAGATCGCCGCCGATCCGGTGTGGGCCAAGGCCTTCACCTTCACCGGCGTGCAGATCACCTGGATGCTGATCGGCTACGGCTTCGTCGCCGCGGTACTGCCGGTATGGCTGATTCTGGCTCCACGGGACTACCTGTCGACCTTCCTCAAGATCGGCACCATCATCGCCCTGGCGATCGGTATCCTGATCACCATGCCGATGCTGAAGATGCCGGCGCTGACCCAGTTCGTCGACGGCACCGGGCCGGTCTGGAAAGGTGGGCTGTTCCCGTTCCTGTTCATCACCATCGCCTGTGGCGCGGTATCCGGCTTCCACGCGCTGATTTCCTCCGGGACCACGCCGAAGCTGCTGGATAACGAAACCAACGCCCGTTACATCGGCTACGGTGGCATGCTGATGGAGTCCTTCGTGGCCATCATGGCGATGGTCGCTGCCTCGGTGATCGATCCGGGCGTGTACTTCGCCATGAACAGCCCAGCTGCCGTGGTCGGTGCGGATGCGGTGGCCGTGGCGCAGACCGTCAGCGGCTGGGGCTTCGCGATTACCCCGGATGCGCTGCAGGCGGTGGCCAAGGACATCGGCGAGACCACTATCCTGGCCCGTGCCGGTGGTGCCCCGACCCTGGCGGTCGGTATTGCGCAGATCCTGCACCACGTCCTGCCGGGTGAGAACACCATGGCGTTCTGGTATCACTTCGCGATCCTGTTCGAGGCACTGTTCATCCTGACGGCGGTCGACGCCGGTACCCGTGCCGGGCGTTTCATGCTGCAGGACCTGCTCGGTTCCTTCGTGCCTTCGCTCAAGCGTACCGAATCCTGGACCGCCAACCTGATCGCCACCGCCGGTTGCGTGGCACTGTGGGGCTACCTGCTGTACCAGGGCGTGATCGATCCGCTGGGCGGCATCAACACCCTGTGGCCGCTGTTCGGTATCTCCAACCAGATGCTGGCGGGTATCGCCCTGATGCTCGGTACTGTCGTGCTGATCAAGATGAAGCGCCAGCGCTACATCTGGGTGACCCTGCTGCCGGCGCTGTGGCTGCTGATCTGCACCACCACCGCGGGTTTCATCAAGCTGTTCGACGCCAACCCGGCCATCGGCTTCCTCGCCCTGGCGAAGAAGTACAGCACCGCGCTGGAAGCCGGCCAGGTACTGGCACCGGCCAAGGACATCACCCAGATGCAGCACGTGATCTTCAACGCGTACACCAACGCGACGCTGACCGCGCTGTTCCTCTTCGTGGTGTTCAGTATCCTGTTCTATGCCCTGAGGGTTGGTGTCGCGGCCTGGGGCAACAAGGAGCGTACCGACAAGGAAACACCGTTCCAGGCCGTGCCTGGGGCCTGATGGGAGGGCACTGCAATGTTCAATGACCTGAGTCGCCTCGGTAAGTACCTCGGTCAGGCTGCGCGCCTGATGGTCGGCATGCCCGACTACGACAACTACGTCGAGCATATGCAGACCAAGCACCCCGACAAGCCGGTGATGAGCTACGAGGCGTTCTTCCGGGAACGCCAGGAAGCCCGTTACGGTGGCAAGGGTGGGCCGAAGTGTTGTTGAGTCACTGACTCGACGCATACCATTGTGGGAGCCGGCTGGCTCCCACATTCATTTGTAGCGTATGGGAGATTCGCGTTTGTCCGTTCCTATCCCCGTCACCGTCCTCAGCGGCTTTCTCGGCGCCGGCAAGACCACCTTGCTGCGGCACCTGCTCAAGGCCGAGCACGGCCTGAAAATCGCCGTGATCGAGAACGAATTCAGCGACGCCGGCATCGATACCCAGTTGCTGGGGGCCGAGCCGGTTCAGGTCATGACGCTGTCCAATGGCTGTGTCTGCTGCACCATCCACACCGACCTGACCAAGGCGCTGTACCTGCTGCTCGAGCGCCTGGACAGTGGCGAAATCCACTTCGACCGGCTGGTGATCGAATGCACCGGGCTGGCCGATCCGGCGCCGGTGGCGCAGACCTTCTTCATCGATGAGGAGCTGCGCGAGCGCTACCTGCTCGACGGTATCATCACCCTGGTGGATGCCGCCCATGCCGAGCACCACCTGACCCAGACCATCGCCCAGGCGCAGATCGGCTTCGCCGACCGCCTGCTGGTGAGCAAGCGCGACCTGGTGGACGAGGCGAGCTTCGACGCCCTGAGTGAGCGCCTGACCCGCATCAACCGGCGTGCGCCGATCCGTATCGTCGAGCATGGCAACATCGACCTGGCGGAGCTGCTGGACGTTCGCGGCTTCAATCTCAACGCTGACCTGGGCGGTGGCGTGAGCCTGCGGCCGGTGCGCAAGGGGCACTCGATCGACCGCATCTCCAGCCTGGTGCTGCGCACCGACCAGCCGCTGGATATCGATCGGCTCAGTGAGTTCATGAACGAACTGCTGGAAGCGCACGGCAAGCAATTGCTGCGCTACAAGGGTGTGCTGAGCATCGCTGGCGAGCCACGGCGCCTGGTGTTTCAGGGCGTGCTCAAACTCTACGGCTTCGACTGGGACACCGAGTGGGAGGAGGGTGCGACCCGAGAGAGCGTGATCGTGTTCATTGCCGACGACCTGCCCGAGGCGAAAATACGTGAGGGCTTCGCCAGGATGGCGCAACCCTGATCCGGGGCGGGGGCAGGCTTTTTTACCCGTTCACCCCGCCGTCAGAGTCTCGAGCTGTTGCAGGTACCGTGTCATCTCTTCGATGCCTTGCAGGGCATTCCCTCCCTGTATGGCGTCCAGTATGGCCTGTCGTATCTGCCAGCCCTGATCATGCATCACCGAGCGGGCGGCCAGGGCGAGCCCGGTCAGGGGAATCAGCCCTTCCAGGAAATGCACCATGGGCGCATTACCGGCTATCCGTGCCAATTGCAGGTGAAACTCCCCGCCCAGCCTGATCGCTGTATTTTGTCGGCTCACCTCGACGCTCTCGCGTTCCCGGGCGATCAGTGCCTGCAATGAATTGATAGCCGATGCGTCGGTGCTCGCGCAGAGCAACTGGATGACCGTGCCTTCAGCCATCCGCCGTGCCTGCAGGACCTGCCGAATCTGTTCGGCATCCGGCTCGGCAACGTGGGCGCGCTGGTTCGGGCGGGCATGGATGATCTGTTGGCGGGTCAGGCGCGTGACCACGCGACGTACCTCGCTGCGGCCGGCATCGTAGGTGCGTATCAGCAGGTCTTCGCTCAGTCCCTCGACAAAGCGCCCGTCGAGAATGTCCTCGAAGACCCGGGCATAGAGGCCGTCGGTCCATGGCAGTGGGCGCAGGGCGCGGCGCGGCTGGCGCACTCGTGGGGCGCTGAAGGGCAGGATGGTCGCTAGGCTGTTCATGGCCGGATTCCCCTCGGTCGGTGGATTACTGCTCGAGACTGCCCAGATGGTCGTCCGGGATGGTGAGTTCGACGCCCATGCGCAAACCTTCCTGCAGGATGTGCCGGCGCATTTCCGCACTGGCCAGGGCGCTGTTCTTGTGGCGAATGGCGCGGACCACGGCTTCGTTTTCCTGCAGGCGTTCGGCCAGGTGCTCTGGCGAGTTGCGCAGCACCTCGGCGCTCTGCTTGAGGGCGTTGCTGGTCTGTTGCACCACGTTCTGGAAGATCGGGTTGGAGGTCAGGGTGAACAGTTCCTCGTGGAAGGCGAGGTAGGCGTTCATCCCGGCTGCGCTGTCGTTGGCTTCCAGGGCTTCGCGCATGTCCATGAGGGTCAGGCGCAACTGGCCGACTTCCTTGCTGCTGATGGACTGCGCCACGAGGCCGACGATGAACGGTTCCAGGGTGTAGCGCAGTTGCAGGATGTCGGCGAGGCTGGCCTCGGCCACGCCGCCATGGGGCGTGGCGGTTTCGGGGGCGCTGTCCAGCACCAGTACGCCCTTGCCGGGCATGGAGCGTACCAGGCCAAGGGTCTCCAGTACGGTGACGGCTTCACGCAGGCTCGGGCGGCTGATGCCCAGTTGTTCGGCCAGCTCGCGCTGGCCCGGCAGCATTTCTCCCGAGCGCCACTGGCCACGGGCCAGTGCTGCGCGGAGTTTTTCTACCACGGAATTGACGACGGTCGATGAGCTGATCACGGTGCTCTCCCAGGTGAAACGGTCAGGCTATGACCCGTGGGCAGTCTTGGGGCTGCCGCTGGTGGGTCGGTACAGGTGCCCGTCCATGGGCGGATCGCATCAGAACTCCTGCTGATGACTCGAGGTGTTCGGCTTTCTCGGCGTGAAGGCATAACCCTGCTGGCCTTCAAGCACCTTGTGGGCTCGTTGCAGGTCGATGTCCTTTTCCCAGCGGGCGATCGCCACGGTCGCCACGCAGTTGCCGATCAGGTTGGTCATGGCCCGGCCGATGCCCATGAACCAGTCGACCGCCAGCACCAGCACCAGGCCGACCACCGGAATCGCCGGGATTGCCGACAGGGTGGCGGCGAGGATCACCAGGGCCGAGCCGGGAATGCCATGGGCGCCTTTGGAGGTGATCAGCGACACCAGCAGGATGGTCAACAGGTCGGTCATCGCCAGTGGGGTGCCGGTGGCGTTGGCGATGAAGACGATGGCCAGGGTCAGGTAGATCGAGAAACCGTCGAGGTTGAACGAGTAGCCGGTGGGGATCACCAGGCCGACCGTCGAGCTGCCGATACCCAGGTGTTCGAGCTTGCGCATCACTTGCGGCAGTACGGCATCCGAGGAGGCCGTGCCCATGACGATCAGCAGGTCTTCGCGCAAGTACTTGAGAAACGGCAGGAGCCGCAGGCCCGAAACGCGCATCACCGTGCCGAGGATCAGCAGCACGAAGGCCAGGCAGGTGATGTAGAACAGGGCCACCAGGTTGCCCAGCTGCCGTAGCGACTCCAGGCCGTAGGTGCTGGTGGTGAAGGCGATGGCGCCGAATACGCCGATCGGCGCCAGGCGCACGATCATGCCCATGATGCGGAAGATCACGTGGCTCAGTTCGTTGATCAGTCGCGAGATGCCTGATGCCGACTCGCCCACCAGGTTCAGCGCGCTACCGAACAGCACCGAGAACAGCAGCACCTGCAGGATGTTGTTGTCGGCAAAGGCGCTGAGTACCGAGTTGGGGATCAGGTCCATCATGAACTGCGTGGCCCCACGCAGGTGCTGGCCGCGGTCGGCCAGGTCGCCCAGGGCGGCCTTGGACAGCTGCTCCAGATGGATGTTGGCGCCGTTGCCGATGCCGGTGGTGAAGGCCAGGACCAGTCCGATCAGCAGGGCGACGGTGGTCAGGACTTCGAAGTAGATCACTGACTTGAGGCCGATGCGCCCGACCTTCTTCAGGTCGCCGGCGCCGGAAATGCCGCTGACCACCACACAGAAGACGATCAGACCGATCAGCATCTTGATCAGCTTGATGAAGCCGTCGCCCAAGGGTTTGAGCTGGGTTGAGTATTCGGGAAGGGTGAGTCCGCAGACGATGCCCAGCACCAATCCAAGGACGACCTGAAGGAAAATCGAACGCGAGCACCATTTGAGCATGGGGAGGATCCTGGTCGGCGTTCCTTGTCCGGACCTGTGGCCGCGGCATTGGAACTTAATTGTTGTGGTCTTACCGGTATGTCCAGTGCGGGGTCAGTCTACGCCCTGATTTTTTCGGACCGCAAGAGGTTTTCGAAAAAATTGGTTAGACCGGTCTGACCAGTTATGTCGAATTCATGCGTAACCCGGCAGGCGCGCGGCTTGCCTGCGGAGAGTCCCGCGAGACCGCCAAAGCTCCGCGGCGGTTCGGCGCCCCGCGCGTCTACAGGGATGGGTGATTTTCCTTGAGGCGAAAAAAAGCCCGGTCATCGCTGACCGGGCTCTCTTTTGCTGCGTGATGCGGGCCGATTAGGCGCCGTATACCGGCAGCTTCTTGCAGATGGCCTTGACCTTCTCGCGAACGGCGTCGATCACCGCTTCGTTGTTCAGGTCAGCCAGGATGTCGCAGATCCAGCCGGCCAGCTCGCGGCATTCGGTTTCCTTGAAGCCACGGGTGGTGACAGCCGGGGTACCGAAACGCAGGCCGGAGGTGATGAACGGGGAGCGTGGGTCGTTCGGCACCGAGTTCTTGTTCACGGTGATGAAGGCCTTGCCCAGGGCCGCGTCAGCGTCCTTGCCGGAGATGTCCTGCTTGATCAGCGAGAGCAGGAACAGGTGGTTCTGGGTACCGCCGGAAACCACGTCGAAACCACGGGCAATGAACACTTCGGCCATGGCCTGGGCGTTTTTCACCACTTGTTGCTGGTAGGCCTTGAATTCAGGCTGCAGTGCTTCCTTGAAGCAGATCGCCTTGGCTGCGATCACGTGCTCCAGCGGGCCGCCCTGGGCGCCAGGGAATACGGCGGAGTTCAGCTTCTTCTCGATGTCGGCATTGGCGCGAGCCAGGATCAGGCCGCCACGTGGACCGCGCAGGGTCTTGTGGGTGGTGGTGGTGACCACGTCGGCGAATGGCACCGGGTTCGGGTAGACACCAGCGGCAACCAGGCCGGCCACGTGGGCCATGTCGACGAACAGGTAGGCACCGACCTTGTCGGCGATAGCGCGGAAACGGGCGAAGTCCAGTACCTGCGAGTAGGCGGAGAAACCGGCCACGATCATTTTCGGCTTGTGCTCGACTGCCAGGCGCTCGACTTCGTCGTAGTCGATCAGGCCGTTGGCGTCGATGCCGTACTGCACGGCGTTGTACAGCTTGCCGGAGGAGGAAACGCTGGCGCCGTGGGTCAGGTGACCGCCGTGGGCCAGGCTCATGCCCAGGATGGTGTCGCCGCCCTGCAGCAGGGCCAGGTAGACAGCGGCGTTGGCTTGGGAGCCCGCGTGTGGCTGGACGTTGGCGTAGTCGGCACCGAACAGTTGCTTGGCGCGGTCGATAGCCAGTTGCTCAACCACGTCGACGTATTCGCAGCCGCCGTAGTAGCGCTTGCCTGGATAGCCTTCGGCGTACTTGTTGGTCAGTACCGAGCCCTGGGCTTCCATCACCGCTGGGCTGGTGTAGTTTTCCGAGGCGATCAGCTCGATGTGCTCTTCCTGGCGCTGAGCTTCTTGCTCCATGGCGGCAAAGAGATCGGCGTCGTACTTGGCAATAGTCAAATCACGGCTGAACATGGCGGTCCTCAAGGATCGGGGGCTGGAAAGGAGGGCATTCTAACCCAATGGCTTTTATCTGGCATATGAAAGGGCATCATGTCGCAGATAAGTGGTGTTCAGCTTGGGGGCGCGGTGGTTTTTTCGCGGGCAAGCCCTGCTTCCACAGGCCGAGCGCCGCCCCTTGTGGGAGCCGGCTTGCTGGCGATAGCGTCAGTCGCTGCGGTGCAGGCCGTCAGTCGAACATGAACAGCGCATCATTGCTGAACTGCGCCTCGAAGCGATTGGCCGCCATCGGCCGGCCGAACAGGTAGCCCTGTACCTCGTCGCAACCGTGCTCGCGCAGGAAGTCCAGCTGTTCGTGGGTTTCCACGCCCTCGGCGATCACTGCCAGGTTCAGGCTGTGGGCCATGGCGATGATCGCCCGGGCAATCTGTGCATCCTGTTCGCCTGACGGCAGGCCGTCGACGAAGGTGCGGTCGATCTTCAGCACGTCGATGGGGAACTGCTTGAGGTAGTTGAGCGACGAGTAGCCGGTGCCGAAGTCGTCCACCGCAATGCTCAGGCCGAGGTTCTTCAGGCCGTCGAGGATCAGCATCGCCTCGCTGACCTCGCGCATCAGGATACTCTCGGTCAGCTCCAGTTCCAGGCACGCCGGCGGCAGGCCGGTGTCGCGCAGGATGGTGGCGATGCGCGTACCCAGTTGGCCGTCGGAGAACTGCCGGGCGGAAATGTTCACCGAAACCTTGGGCACCCGGACCTTGTTCTGGTGCCAGGTCTTGAGCTGGCGACAGGCTTCGGCCAGCACCCAGTCGCCGACATCGACCACCAGGCCGAGTTCTTCGAGTACCGGGATGAAGTCGCCCGGCGGTACCAGCCCGCGACGCGGGTGGCGCCAGCGCAGCAGGGCTTCGGCGCCGGTCAGGCGCTTGCCGTCGCCGCTGAACTGCGGTTGGTAGTAGAGCACGAACTCGTTCTGTTCCAGGGCATGGCGCAGGTCGCTTTCCAGCTCCAGGCGCTCCAGGGCGCTGGCGTTCATGTCGGCCTGGTAGAACTGGAAGTTGTTCTTGCCGCGCTCCTTGGCGTGGTACATCGCGGTGTCGGCGTTCTTCATCAGCTGGCTGAGTTCGCTGCCGTCCTGCGGGCTCAGGGCGATACCGATACTGGCGGTGACGAAGAACTCGCGGCCTTCGAGCACGAATGGCGTGACCAGGCTCGCGAGAATCTGCTCGGCCACGTGAATGGCCCGGTTCAACGCCATCTCGCGGGTCGCCCGTGGTTGCAGCAGCAGGGTGAACTCGTCGCCGCCCATGCGCGCCACGGTGTCGTCCTCGGCGACGCAGGCCAGCAGGCGAGTGCCCATTTCCTTGAGCATGCGGTCGCCGGCGGCGTGGCCGAGGGAGTCGTTGATCGGCTTGAAACGGTCGAGGTCGAGGAACATCAGCACCACCCAGGACTTCTGCCGCTCGGCCTGTTGCAGCGCGGTGTGCAGGCGATCCTGGAACAGCGTGCGGTTGGGCAGGTGGGTCAGGGCGTCGTAGTAGGCCAGGCGGTGAATCCGCTGTTCGCTGGCCTTGCGCTCGCTGATATCGCTGAAGAAGCACACGTAGCTGGCCAGGTCGCCTTCGTCGTCGAGCACGGCAGTGATGCCGACCCAGGCCGGGTAGTGCTCGCCGCTACGGCGTTTGAGCCAGACTTCGCCTTCCCAGGTGTTGTGCTGTTGCAACTGCTTGAGCACATAGCGCAGGTGGGCTTCCTGCTGGTCGTCGACGGTCAGCATGTTGGGCAACTGGTCCAGCACATCGGACACGGCATAGCCGCTGACGCGGCTGAAGGCCTCGTTGGCCTGGACGATATAGCCGGCCGGGTCGGTGATCAGGATCGCCGAGGTCGAGTGCTCGAAGACCGTCGCCGCCATGCGCAGGTCTTTCTCGGCGCGGCGCTGCTGGCTGATGTCGCGACCGACGCCGAGAATGCCCTCGAACGCACCATGTTCGTCCCAGACCAGCACCAGGCGCAGTTCGATCGGGATCTTGCGCCCGTCGGCGCGCAGGCAGTCGAACACGAACACCTGGGTCTTGATCTGGCTGCGCAGTTCGGCCAACTGCTCGGGCTTGTCCAGAGCCTTGCTGACCCGCTCCATCAACTGATAGATGCCGGTCAGTTGCGCCGGGTTGGCGATGGTCGAGTGCCAGCCGTGCTTGAACACCCAGTCGGCCTCGTAGCCCAGCACGGTCTGCACCGACGGGCTGACATAGTTCAGTTGCAGCTTGCTGTCGGTGGAGAAGATCACGTCGCTGATGCTTTCGGCCAGCATCCGGTAGCGCTGCTCGCTGTCGCGCAGCGATTCGCTGGCCTCGATCTGGTCGGTGATGTCCTTGGCTACGCCGATGATCCGCGTGACCTGGTCGTACTTGTCACGGGCCAGCGCCTGCTCGCGGATTTCGAAGCGCCGCCAGCGGCTGTCGCGATGGCGAAAGCGCAACTGGCACTGCAGCAGCTGGCTGTAGCCGGCATGGCGCTGCTGGTGGCGCAGGCGGTGGTAGTGCTCGGCATCCTCGGGGTGCAGCAGGATTTCCCAGAAGTACTCGCCCATCTGGTGCAGCTCGCTCTTGCTGTAGCCGAGCGTCTGGCCCAGGTGGTGGTTGCTGAAGATCATCCGCTGGCTGATCACGTCCTGCACGTAGAGATGGTCGGGCACCGTGCGCACCACGTCCGACCAGAAGCCTTCACGTTCGAGCAGTGACAGCTCGATCAGCTTGCGGCTGGTGATGTCGCTGATGCTCAGGATCACCGCGTTGTAGTCGCTGGGATCTTCCGGCAGGCGCAAAACCAGCCACAGGTGCTGGTCCTGACCGTGGGCGTCGGCCTGCTTGATTTCCAGTTCGAGCTGGCTTTGCTGGTTGATCAGCGCGTCGACCAGTGGATAGCCGATGCCCGTGACCTGGCTCGGGCAGCCTTCGACCAGGCAGCTCCAGGCGCTTTCGCGGGAGTCGACATTGAGCAGGCGCAGCGCGACCAGGTTGATTTCGGTGATGCGCAGTTGTTCGAGCAGCAGGCGACGGTGTTGCGGATCGTGGGCGACCCACTTCTTGAGGCTGTCGCTGTCGTTGAGCTGGTGGTTTTCCAGGAAGCCTGGCAGGCCGGAGAGGTCGAGGACGCACAGCGCCACGCCGGTCCCCTCGAAGATTTCCTGGTAGCGGCGACGTCCTTCATGCACCTGGCGCTGGCGGCGGCGCATGTTGATCAGCGCCAGTACCGGCAGCATCGACAGGCCCAGCCCCAGCAGGCACTTGCCGATCAGCGCCGGCAGCAGCTCCTCGAGCATCTGGCGCTGGTCGAACAGGCCGCGCAGTTGCCAGTCGCTGTTGGACAGTGGGGCGATCAGCACGCTGTTGGCTTCGTCGTCCGGCTGCAGCACCGAAGGCCGTGGGCTGATGTCGTTGTCACGGCTGATGACCCGGTGGTTCAGGCGGTTCTCGATCACCCAGGTGGTGTGGAATTTCTGCTCGGTCTGGCGGGTCAGGCTCTGGAACAGGCTGGGGCCCAGGCGCAGGGCCCAGTAGCCGTTGGTCTCGCCGCTGGACTGGCGCAGCAGCAGGTGGACCACCGAGCCGTCCTCGTCGTTGGTGAAATAGTAGGCCTGGGTCCGGTTGCTGCGCTGGACCAGGTCGCTCAGGTAGTCGATGTCGTGGCTGTCGCTGGCGCTGTCGGTGATGAGGTTGCCCTTCATGTCGAACAGGGCGAAGCTCCTGATCGATGGCAGGGACAGGCGCAGCTTGGTGAGCAGCTGCTGTTGCTGCTCGGGGGAGTCGGGCTTCTCGAAGATCGGCAGCAGGTTGGCGGCGATCTGTGCGTCGAGCTTCATGTTCAGGCTGATGTGGTCGGCCAGCTCGGCGCTGTAGTCGATGCTGTACTGGCGCTGGACCTTGCGGGTCTGCTGGAACTGGTCGATCAGTTGCCAGAACAGCACGACGAGCATGAGCAGTACCATGATCGCCAACACGCCCTTGATTGTTCCGCGCAGGGGCGTACCAGTCACATGACGGGATGCGCGCGCGGGCGATGGCGGATTGGCGTTGCTCAAACTGTGATCCTGCGGTTGGGCTGGATTGGCGCGACGTGCACTATAAGCCGGACGCCCGAAGGGCGGCTAGCATGCCTTGAGTTGTGGCAAAGTGCCAGCCCCGTTCTGCCGAGCGGTTTGCCCTGGTGCACACATTCAGGTAATTTTACCTGTTACGCGGGCGTTTTCGCGCCCCCAAAGTTGACGCAGGATTGGCGCTGCATTCGATGATGCATAACGCATGCCGCGCAATGCCGCCTGGTCCGGGCTACACCTTCATATTCATCAGTCACTGACGCTAGGTTCTCCATGGCTCAATACGTCTTCACCATGCATCGGCTGGGCAAAGTTGTGCCGCCGAAGCGGGAAATCCTGAAAAACATCTCCCTGTCGTTTTTCCCCGGCGCCAAGATCGGCGTCCTTGGCCTGAACGGCTCGGGCAAGTCCACCCTGCTGAAGATCATGGCTGGCGTCGACACCGAGTTCGAGGGTGAAGCACGGCCAATGCCGGAGCTGAACATCGGCTATCTGCCGCAGGAGCCGCAACTGGACCCGACCAAGAGCGTGCGCGAAGTGGTCGAGGAAGCGGTCAGCGTGATCAAGGACGCCCAGGCCCGCCTGGACGAGGTCTACGCCGCCTACGCCGAGCCGGATGCCGACTTCGACAAGCTGGCCGCCGAGCAGGCCAAGCTGGAAGCGATCCTGCAGGCCAGCGATGGCCACAACCTGGAACGCCAGCTGGAAGTCGCCGCCGATGCGCTGCGCCTGCCGGCCTGGGACGCCCGTGTCGAACACCTGTCCGGCGGCGAGAAGCGCCGCGTGGCCCTGTGCCGCCTGCTGCTGTCGGCTCCCGACATGCTGCTGCTCGACGAACCGACCAACCACCTGGATGCCGACTCCGTGGCCTGGCTGGAGCACTTCCTGCACGACTTCCCCGGCACCGTGGTGGCGATCACCCACGACCGTTACTTCCTGGACAACGTCGCTGGCTGGATTCTCGAGCTCGATCGCGGCGCCGGTATCCCGTACGAAGGCAACTACTCGGGCTGGCTGGAAGCCAAGTCCGAGCGTCTGGCCCAGGAATCCAAGCAGCAGTCGGCTCACGAAAAGGCCATGAAGGAAGAGCTGGAGTGGGTGCGCAAGGGCGCCAAGGCCCGCCAGTCCAAATCCAAGGCTCGCCTGCAGCGCTTCGAGGAAATGCAGTCGCAGGAATTCCAGAAGCGCAGCGAGACCAACGAGATCTACATCCCGGCCGGTCCACGCCTGGGCGACAAGGTCATCGAGTTCAAGAACGTTACCAAGGGCTACGGCGATCGCGTGCTGATCGACAACCTGTCGTTCAGCATGCCCAAAGGCGCGATCGTCGGTGTGATCGGTGGTAACGGTGCCGGTAAGTCGACGCTGTTCCGCATGCTGATGGGCCAGGAGACTCCGGACTCCGGCAGCATCGAGATCGGTGAAACCGTGCAACTGGCCTGCGTCGACCAGAGCCGCGAGGACCTGGACGGCAGCAAGACCGTGTTCCAGCAGATCTCCGACGGTTCCGACCAGATCCGCATCGGCAACTACGAGATCCCTTCGCGTACCTACGTCGGTCGCTTCAACTTCAAGGGCGGCGACCAGCAGAAGTTCGTCAAGGACCTGTCCGGTGGTGAGCGTGGTCGCCTGCACCTGGCCCTGACCCTGAAGGAGGGCGGCAACGTCCTGCTGCTCGACGAACCGTCCAACGACCTCGACGTCGAGACCCTGCGTTCCCTGGAGGAAGCCCTGCTGGACTTCCCGGGCGCAGCCATCGTGATCTCCCACGACCGTTGGTTCCTGGACCGTGTGGCGACGCACATCCTGGCCTATGAGGACGACTCGCAGGCGGTGTTCTTCGAAGGCAACTACACCGAGTACGAAGCCGATCGCAAGAAGCGCCTCGGCGACGCAGCGGCCCAGCCGCACCGCGTACGGCACAAGAAACTGGCCTGATCGGGCGGGTGGTGGAAAAGGCGGAGCCCTCGGGCTCCGCTTTTTTTATGCCTGTTTTCCGGAATTTCCACTTTGGTGCGTCACGCTGCATAACATGCATTCTTGTGGTGCTTACAAGACCTGTTTTTCCTGGTTATTTATATAAAAAGCACCATTTAAATTCATAAGTGCGACATTTTGCACTGTCCTAGTGCTCGATCAGTTGCTAAAGTCCGGGTCGAATTATTGAAAACGACAACTCATTGACGAGACCCTTCCCATGATCGAATCTGTCGACCACTTCCTTGCCCGCCTGAAAAAACGTGATCCGGACCAACCGGAATTCCACCAGGCGGTGGAGGAAGTCCTGCGCAGCCTGTGGCCTTTCCTGGAGGCCAATCCGCACTACCTGACCTCGGGCATTCTCGAGCGTCTGTGTGAGCCGGAACGGGCGATCACGTTCCGCGTGTCGTGGGTCGACGATCAGGGCAAGGTCCAGGTCAACCGGGGTTTCCGGATCCAGATGAACAGCGCCATCGGCCCGTACAAGGGCGGCTTGCGCTTCCACCCGTCGGTGAACCTCGGGGTGCTGAAGTTCCTCGCCTTCGAGCAGAGCTTCAAGAATGCCCTGACCTCACTGCCGATGGGGGGTGGCAAGGGTGGTTCGGACTTCGATCCCAAGGGCAAGAGCGATGCGGAAGTCATGCGCTTCTGCCAGGCCTTCATGAGTGAGCTGTACCGCCATATCGGTGCCGACGTCGACGTCCCGGCCGGTGACATCGGCGTCGGTGCCCGCGAGATCGGTTTCCTGTTCGGCCAGTACAAGCGCCTGGCCAACCAGTTCACCTCGGTGCTGACCGGCAAGGGCATGAGCTACGGTGGCAGCCTGATTCGCCCGGAAGCCACCGGTTTCGGTTGCGTGTACTTCGCCGAGGAAATGCTCAAGCGCAACGACGAGTGCGTCGAAGGCAAGCGGGTGGCGATCTCCGGTTCCGGCAACGTCGCGCAATATGCGGCGCGCAAGGTCATGGACCTGGGCGGCAAGGTGATCTCGCTGTCCGACTCCGAAGGCACGCTGTACTGCGAGGCCGGCCTGAGCGAAGAGCAATGGCAGGCGCTGATGGAGCTGAAGAACGTCCAGCGCGGGCGGATCAGCGAGCTGGCGCAGCGCTTCGGCCTGGAGTTCCTGGCCGGTGAGCGCCCATGGAACCTGAGCTGCGACATCGCGCTGCCCTGTGCGACCCAGAACGAGCTGGATGCCGAGGCCGCCCGGACCCTGTTGCGCAACGGCTGCATCTGCGTGGCCGAGGGGGCGAACATGCCAACGACCCTGGAGGCTGTGGATATCTTCATTGAGGCCGGCACCCTGTTCGCTCCGGGCAAGGCTTCGAATGCCGGCGGCGTGGCGGTCAGCGGCCTGGAAATGTCGCAGAACGCCATGCGCCTGCTGTGGACGGCCGGTGAGGTCGACAGCAAGCTGCACGGCATCATGCAGGCGATCCACCACGCCTGCGTGCACTACGGCGAGGAAAATGGCCGGGTCAACTACGTCAAGGGCGCGAACATCGCCGGTTTCGTCAAGGTTGCCGAAGCCATGCTGGCCCAGGGCGTCGTCTGATCGGCCACTAGGCCGGGTCGATCCGGGTGATCTCGATCATCTGGTCGCCGGCCGGCCGTTTCCACAACACCTCATCGCCCAGGCGGGCGCCCAACAGTGCCCGCCCCAGCGGCGAGCCCCAGTTGATCAGGCCGCGGGCATAGTCGGCCTGGTCTTCCCCCACCAGTTGCACCTGCTGTTGCCGGTCCTGTTCGTCGACGAAGGTCACCTGGCTGCCAATCTGGACGATTTCGGTCGAGGTCGCCGGTGCGGCAAGTTGGGCGCTGCTCAGACGTTGATTGAAGTAGCGCAGGTCGCGTTCGATGTCAGCCAGGCGCTGTTTGTCCGCCTGCTCACCCAGGGCATTCTGTTGGGCATGCTCGGCCTGTAGTGCGACCACACGGGCCTGCAACTGGGCCAGGCCCGCCGGGGTGACATAGTTGGGTTGCGTGCTGACCTGGCGCTCCACCGGCTGGCTGGCCTGGGCGGCGGCATTGTCTTCATTGACGAAGGCGCGACTCATGGCGTTCTCCTGTATATGGCCTGGGGACCATGCTCGCAGGGTTCGGCGAAGGGGTGTTGTCCGAAAACGACCTACTGCGAACGGTAGGCCTTGGCCGCATCACGGTCCTTTTCCTGCTGCCAGGCGCGCTCGCGTTCGTCCCAGTGGCGGTCCTTGTAGGCTTCGCGATCTTCGTTTTCACGCATGGCCTGGCACTGGCGGAAACCATCGTCCCAGCCGGTGGCGTATTCATGCTGCTGCAGGTAGCGCGGCACGTTCTTGCGAAACTGGCCGGTGATGGCCCCGGCGGCTTGCCGGCCGCTGGAGCAGCCGTCATCGAAACCGTCGGCGAAGGCCGGTGGATAACCTTGCATGAGCAAATGGTCGTGGGTCGACTCGCAACCGGCGAGTGCGACCACTACGCCCAACAACAGCCAACGCCACATCCTGACACCCTGATTCCTTGATCTGCCTGTCGTTGAGTGTAGGCGGTTCTTTGTCAGCGGGGTGTGAAGACGCTGTCGCGAAGCGGTTGTGATTGAGCGGTTTGTGACATCGGTGGGTAAATTTTTCCGACACAAGTCGTCATCTTTCGATGTAGGGTAATAGCGCGCCGAGCGCTCTGCGCCGGCTGTTTCAGCCTTGCGCGAAAGCGTGGGGGCGTGTGTCGTCAAAGAAAGAGAGTTGTGTATGAGTTGTTTTAAAACCCATGGCATGGGTGTCGGCCTGACCTTGTCCGCGTGCGTTGCCCTGGGTGAGCCCCTTCCCGAGAGCTCGTTGCTGGATCGTTATGGCATGACGGTGGACGATTTGCCCGCCGCCGCCGTGACGCAGGCCCCCAAGGTTGCGGTCGAGGAGCCCGCCAGCCTTTTTCAGCTTCAGGCTGAACCACCCCTGGTGGATATCCGTCTCGGCGAGCAGAAAGAGCCGGAGAGCGTGGGTAACATCACCATCGACAACATGCTCAGGCGCGATCAGGAGCATTGCCTGCGTCTGCTGGGGCAGTCGCTGGAGCGTGATCCCGGGCGCACGAAACTGAAATGTGACTGACCCGGATGGGCGAGCCGTGGCTCGCGTGATCGCGGGTCCGGCTCAATAGTGATACCACTTCAGTTCCAGCATGACTTCGTTTTCCGCTGAAGCCAGTTTGCTGAACTCGCGCTGCGCGCTCAGCCGCAGGCCGAGGTTGCGCGACAGTTCCCATTGCTGGTTGAGGCTCAGGCTGCGGCGCACTTCACCGTTGGTGAAATAGTCGCCCCTGGCTTCCAGGCTCAGGTTGCCCAGTGGGTTTTTCCACAGCAGGCCAGTGTTGAAGCCGGTGGCCGGTGACACCACGGCGGCGAAGTCGGCGTTGTGTTCCAGGCGTACGGTACCGAGGGCGAAGCCGAGCAGGTCGTCGCTCAATTGCCAGGTGCCACCAGCCCCCCCGTTGACGTGGCTGACCAGGGTCTGGTCATCATGTTTGCCGGGCACCCGTTCCAGGCCGCCGGTGACTTGCCAGGACCACGGCTGCAGCAGTGCGTTGCGTGGTGTCAGCGAACGGATGGTCGCCAGGTCCAGTTGTTGGAGCTGCCAGTGGTTGCCTTCGTATTGGCGCAACTTCATCTGCAGGATTTCGATCTGCGCGCCCAGGGGGAAACCCTCGACGTTGTCGTTCAGGTCGTGGTAGGCCATGCGCAGGCCGTATTCGCCGAATGCCTGGCTGCCACGGGTGCCGAGCCCGGCCTGCCAAGTGCGCGATTCGTGGCCGTTTTCCGGCAACCCGGGCGGGGTGATCCGCAACTCCGGGGCCGGGTTGCGGTTGATCGCCCGCAGCAGCTCGAAGCTGCGTTGCGCACGCACCGGGTCGCGTTCCTGGCCGTTGGCCCGGTAGCGCTCGAGCCGGTAGGCGGCGTCGATGATCAGTGCCTGGCGCTCACGTGGCTGGGCCTTGAAGGCCGGGTCCTGCAGGGCGTTCTGGTCGGCGCTGACCTTGAGCACCCACTGCTGTTCCTCCGGGTCCAGCGGCTTGGCCCGCTCCAGCAACTCGCGTTCGCGGGATGGGCGGTAGTCGACCTTCTCCACCAGCCCCGCCGCCTTGACCGCCTTCACGGTGTCGGTGGGGATCGCCGTCAGCGGGAACTGCCCGGTGAGGCGCAGGCTGGGGCGGGCGACCTGCAACAGTTCCAGCAGGCGGTAGGAGCAGTTTTCATCGAAGAAGAAGTAGTCGAACCGGACCTGCTTCAGCTCCCAGACGTGCTCGACCATGCGCGCGGTTTCTTCCGGGGTCAGGTTCAGCCGGTACTCCCACAGGTCGCGGTTTTCCAGGCTGCGGTATTCGGAAAGCTTTTCCTGGTAGGGCACCAGGGCGAACAGCCCCGGATAGCCGCCCATCAGGCCCTTCCAGGCATAAAGAATGCTGTTGTCCGAGCCTTCGATGTAGGCGCCGAAGTTGATCGCGTAGCTGAGCAGCGAGGTCTGGTCACGCTGCACGTCGGCCTGGTCGATGCGCAGCAGGGTGTGGCCGAACATCGACGAGGGGCTGTTCAGGTAGGCCGCGGGAAAGATCATCACCGTGCTGTGGGGCGAGACATCCTTGAACCACTGGTTGAATTCCGAGCAGTCCGGTGTCGGCAGGTCCTTGAGTTGCAGTTGCGCCCTGAGCCAGCGGGTGCGTGCCGGATAGACGCATTGTGCATGCTGGTTGCCGGCGCTGGCCGGGGCGTAGAGCGCGGCGACGGTGGCCTTCAGTTCCGCATCGGGATGATGGGCTCCATCGGCGGCGAGAAAGAATTTGCTGTCGCTGACGTAGCTGCGCCAGCCGCCGAGCTTGGCGTGTTCGTAATGGCCCAGGGAGATCCAGAAGGGATCGTTGGCCAGTTGCTGCAAACGTTGGTCATCAAGGTGTGAAGCGGCCTGGAGTGGGGTGCAGGCACAGAGCGCCAGGTAGGCAAGGCGTTTGAGCATGTTGGGCAACTGTTGTCCGGATCGGGCAGGGAATGCCCGCCCCGTGAGGCGGGCGGGTCAAGCTCAGGCCTGGGTGGCGTACTTGGCCAGGCGTGGGTCGCTCTTGAGGACGGCCAGGGTGTTGGTGTGCACGTCGTCGGCGGTGACGTCGGCCTTGTTGAAGATCTGCTGGAAGTGCTCGTGGGTCACGGCGGCAAAATGCGCACGATCTTCCGGTGCGACACCGAGGACGACGGCGTAGGTGGTCAGGGCTTCACCCTGGCCCTTGGCCATGTCTTCCGACAGCTCGTTCATCATGCCATTCATGGCAATCCAGGATTTGCCGCCATAGGTCAGGGCGTCCTTGGTCGAGCAGCCGTTGGTTCCGGACGTCATGCCGAAGGTGGCGTTACCGGAGGTGCCGTTGGTGGTGGAGGCCAGGAAGTGGGCCGGGGTACCGCGTTGGCCCTTGAACAGCATGTTGCCCCAACCGCAGTCCGGGCCACCGGGTGCCTGGGCCATGGCCTGGAGGGAGACAACGGTGAAGAGAGTACCGAGAAGAATCCGTTTCATAGCTTTGTTCTCTATTTGTGTGCATGCCAAAACAAGGAGCCGGCCTGTTCGAGCGCCGGTGGGCCGGTTATGTCTCCGGCCGCGCACGTTGGAGTTTAGGCACGATCCAAGGGTTCCGTGATTTTTTGCCCGAATAATGATGTATATGGCAGGTAGTCGCGTTCCGAAGGCTTTCGTCTGCGTGAGACGATTCGCCTGCCTGCCGCCTTGCCAGCCGGGGGCGGCCAGCGCCAGAATGCTTTCATCTGCCCCGCCTGATGTAAGGAAGCCCGATGTCTGATTCTGTTGCTGCCAGCCTGCGTCTTGCGCCCGAAGCGCTGACTCGCCCTTTCTCCGCTGAACAGTTCAGCTTCTCCACCACCAACGATCTGGAGCCTTTTCGCGGTGTGCTCGGCCAGGAACGCGCGGTCGAAGCGTTGCAGTTCGGTGTGGCGATGCCACGCCCCGGTTACAACGTGTTTGTCATGGGCGAGCCGGGAACCGGTCGCTTCTCGTTCGTCAAACGTTACCTGAAGGCCGAAGGCAAGCGCCTGCAGACGCCCTCGGACTGGGTCTACGTCAACAATTTCGATGAGCCGCGCGAGCCGCGGGCGCTGGAGTTGCCTGCGGGCGAGGCCGGTGCATTCATCAGCGACATCGGAGGCCTGATCGACAACCTGCTGGCGACCTTTCCGGCCGTCTTCGAACACCCCTCCTACCAGCAGAAAAAGAGCGGCATCGACCGTTCCTTCAACCAGCGTTATGACCGCGCCCTGGATGTGATCGAGCGCCTGGCGCTGGAGAAGGAAGTCGCCCTGTATCGTGACAGCAGCAATATCGCCTTCACTCCGATGAGCGACGGCAAGGCGCTCGACGAGGCGGAGTTTTCCCAGTTGCCGGAGGCCGAGCGCGAGCGTTTTCACACCGACATCGCCGAACTCGAGGAGCGTCTCAACGAGGAGCTGGCCAGCCTGCCGCAATGGAAACGCGAGTCGAGCAATCAGCTGCGTCAGTTGAACGAGGAAACCATCACGCTGGCCCTGCAGCCGCTGCTGGCGCCTTTGTCGGAAAAGTACGCGGAAAACGCCGCCGTCTGCGGCTATCTGCAAGCCATGCAGGTCAACCTGCTGCGGACCGTGGTCGAGCAGTTGGTGGACGACAGCAAGACCGACGCCGTGGCGCGCAAGCTGCTCGAGGAGCAGTACGCCCCGAGCCTGGTGGTCGGCCATCCGTCCAGCGGTGGAGCACCGGTGGTGTTCGAACCGCATCCGACCTACGACAACCTGTTTGGCCGGATCGAATACAGCACCGACCAGGGCGCGCTGTACACCACCTACCGGCAACTGCGGCCGGGTGCGCTGCACCGGGCCAATGGCGGCTTCCTGATCCTTGAAGCCGAGAAGATGCTCAGCGAGCCGTTTGTCTGGGACGCGCTCAAGCGGGCCTTGCAGTCGCGCAAGCTGAAGATGGAATCGCCGCTGGGCGAACTGGGGCGCCTGGCCACGGTGACCCTGACGCCACAGGTGATCCCGTTGCAGCTCAAGGTCATCATCATCGGTGCGCGCCACCTGTACTACACCCTGCAGGACCTGGATCCGGACTTCCAGGAGATGTTCCGCGTCCTGGTGGACTTCGACGAAGACATCCCGATGGTCGACGAGAGCCTGGAGCAGTTCGCCCAGTTGCTCAAGACGCGCACTTCGGAGGAGGGCATGGCGCCCTTGACCGCCGATGCCGTCGCACGCCTGGCGACCTACAGCGCACGGCTCGCCGAGCACCAGGGGCGGTTGTCGGCGCGCATTGGCGACCTGTTCCAACTGGTCAGCGAGGCGGACTTCATCCGCCACCTGGCCGGTGACGAGCGCACCGATGCCGGTCATATCGAGCGCGCCCTGAAGGCCAAGGCCACGCGTACCGGCCGGGTGTCGGCGCGGATTCTCGACGACATGCTGGCGGGTATCATCCTGATCGATACCGCCGGCGCGGCGGTGGGCAAGTGCAACGGCCTGACGGTGCTGGAGGTCGGTGACTCGGCATTCGGCGTGCCGGCGCGGATTTCCGCCACGGTCTACCCGGGCGGTAGCGGCATCGTCGACATCGAGCGCGAGGTGAACCTTGGCCAGCCGATCCACTCCAAAGGGGTAATGATTCTCACCGGCTACCTGGGTAGCCGGTATGCCCAGGAGTTCCCGCTGGCGATTTCCGCGAGTATCGCTCTCGAGCAGTCCTACGGTTATGTCGACGGCGACAGCGCGTCCCTTGGCGAGGCCTGTACGTTGATCTCGGCCCTGTCGAAGACCCCGCTCAAGCAGTGCTTCGCCATTACCGGGTCGATCAACCAGTTCGGCGAGGTGCAGGCGGTCGGTGGGGTCAACGAGAAGATCGAGGGCTTTTTCCGACTCTGCGAAGCCCGTGGCCTGACCGGTGAGCAGGGCGCGATCATCCCGCAGGCCAACGTCGCGACGCTGATGCTCGACGAGAAGGTCTTGCAGGCGGTACGGGCGGGGTTGTTCCATGTGTATGCGGTGCGCCAGGCTGACGAGGCGCTGAGCCTGCTGGTCGGCGAGCCTGCCGGTGAGCCGGACGCCGAAGGCCAGTTCCCGGAAGGCAGCGTCAATGCACGGGTGGTGGAGCGGCTGCGGGTGATTGCCGAGATGATCAGCGAGGATGATCTCAAGGAAGCCGAGAAGGAGGCTGCCGAGCAGGCGCTGGTCGAGGTCAAGCCGTCCTGATGCCCCTTGCGGGGGCCGGTTCGCTGGCTCCCGCCTGGAGGTCAAGAGTTTGACGTTTTTTGAAAAGGTGTCCGTTTGTCCTCCAGGCCCTTGTGCTGCCTGGATTTATTCTATTCTCTGGGCAAGGACATCCACTGTAGTCACTGGAACGATGCAGGCTCCATCGGGGGTCTGAAGACAGGATCTACCGAGGGTCGCCGTCATGTCGCGCAGCCTGTGTCTCACCCGTCAATGCCTGGGTCTGGTCACCCGCATCGAATGTGTCATTCGCCCACTTGCCGGGGACAACGGCATGTGGACCCTCCTGTTCGCCGCCGGAATGGCCGGTGAGCAACCCTCCGCGATCAAGTCCCAGGGCCCGTTCCATGGCCCCTTCGTCGCGGAGTCCATCCTCGACTCGATCGTCGAAAGTCTGACCCTGCACGGCTACCAGTTGGCCGAGGAGCCGCAGATCTGGCGGCTGCACCTGCAGGCGCAGTTGCGACAGATCAACGGCGAGCGCAGCCGGCAACTGCATTGAGCAATCACTCGGCCGGTTCGTTGTTCTGGACCTTGTCGAGCTTGACCTCGAAGCCGTATTCGACGGTTTGCAGATCGGTGCGCTGGTAGCTCTCCAGATGCGTCGGCTGGCCGTAGAAGTAATGCACCTCGTAAACCGGCGCCGAGCCGGTTTTTTCGTCGTGGCGGCTGGACAGAATCTCTTTGAGGTAGTGACCGCTGTCGTCCTTGGCATAGAAGCGCCAGGACTCGGCGGGGAACTGTTTCTGGTCGACCACCAGGGCGTTGCCGCGTAGTTCCAGGCCCTTGGGCAACTGGCGGGCGTCGAGGGTGTTTTTCTGGATGGTGGCCAGAAACAGCGGCATCGAGCCGACGGCATAGGCCGGTGTTTCCGGAAACAGGTTGAGGTCGTAGGTGATCGAGCCTTCCATCGGGTCGACCTCGAAGGCCTCCTTGGGCAGCTCCAGCGGTTCGCCACGCTTGCCCTGTTCGTCTTCGGCGAAGAAGGTCACCGGGCTGTCGCCAGGGTTGAAGGCGGAGCCGAGCAGTTCGTCGTTGAAGGTCCTGGGATGGTCGAACTCGATTCGCGCGGCGCTGGCGTCCTCGACCGATTGGCTGATGCTGACGCTCTTCTTCAGGTGTTCGGCATCGAGGTTGGCATCCTTGAGGTAGCTGGCGGCCTGGTCGTCGTAGACCACGACAGGCATGGGCAGCGCCTGGATGTCCTTGCCGCTGCCGGTGTCGAACTGGCGTACCGGCAGGTCCAGGTCCTTGCGGTTGACGACCGCGTCGGAGAAGTCCAGCACGCTGATTTCCAGCTTGTCGACCAGGCCGTTGAAGTACACGCGGGTGTAGCGGGTGGGCTGGCTGGCTTCGAAGGTTTTCTGCTCGTTCTCGAGCTTTTTCTCGAACTCGTCGCTCCAGCTCTTCTGCTTGAGCATTTCGTCCAGTTGCTTCTGGTAGAAGGCGAGTTGGGCGGCGTTCTCGTTGATCGAGCCCGAGCGCGAGAGAAATTTTCCGGTCTTGTCCCGCGCCTGGGCGATCAACGGATTCAGCGGGGTATCGCCCAGTTGTGGGGCCTGTGGGGCGCTGTTGCTCAGCTCGATTTCGGCATTGTTCCGGTCGAGGGAGACCAGGGTCAGGCTGATGTTGTCCCGGGTCTGGGGCTTGCCGATATCCTTGCCGGTCAATTCGAAGGTGACGACTTTGCGCGGCGCGATCACCTCGACCTTGCCGTGCAGGGTCACGGGTTGCGGCTGCTTGCTGTTCTCGACCTCCAGGCCCTCGATGTAGGGGTAGGTGACCGTCAGGTCATCCGGGTTGGTCATGTTGGCGCTGGAGGGGCTCAACTGGATGCCGGGATCGGTTTCCGACCATTCGGGCTGGAAGGGGATCTCCTGCTTGTTGCTCAGCGTGACCGACTGCCATTCCAGCGCATGGGGGAAGGGGAACTCGGTCGGGTAGTTGAAGCTGAACGGGAAGATCGGCTGCAGGTCGGTCAGGTAGTCGGAGCTGGATTTCTTGCGCAGCACGAACAGGCCGTTGATGTAGGTCTCGGCCAGGGCCTGCGGGCTTTCATAGTGCTTGAGCAGTGCCAGGGCGTCGTCGCTGTATTCGGTCTCGATCGGCTTGTCGCGCAGGCGCAGGCGAGCCCGTTCAAGGAGCAGCAGCGAGCCACCGAGGTCGGCCACGGCATCCTTGAGCTTGGGGTCCTGGATGGTGTCCAGGGTTTTCTCGAACTGTGCGGTCCTTTCTTCCAGGCTGGCTTGTGGCGGCTTGTCGTGGGGCGAGCAAGCGTTCAGCAGCAGAGCGACCGAGAGTCCGAGGCAACCCAGGGGGCGTCGCAAATCCATTGTTCAGTTTTCCTGTCCACAGTGCGTGCGCGATGTCATTGATGCCGACACTAGCAGAAAATCGGGGTGACGCAGCTGTCCTGGCGTTGAACGAGCTGCATGAAGCAGGCTTTTTCCCTTGGGTTGAGGCGCTGGTATACTCGCGGCCATTTTCAGGCGATATGTGAGATTCATGGAACGGTTTATCGAAAATGCGATGTATGCGTCGCGCTGGCTGCTGGCGCCGATCTATTTCGGCTTGTCCCTGGGGTTGCTGGCCCTGGCCCTGAAGTTCTTCCAGGAAGTGTTTCACGTTATCCCCAACGTGTTTTCCATGGCCGAATCCGAGCTGATCCTGGTGCTGCTGTCGATGATCGACATGGCGCTGGTGGGCGGGCTGCTGGTGATGGTGATGATGTCGGGCTACGAGAACTTCGTTTCCCAGCTGGATATCTCCGACGACAAGGAAAAGCTCAGCTGGCTGGGCAAGATGGATTCCACCTCGTTGAAGATGAAAGTGGCGGCGTCCATCGTGGCCATCTCCTCGATCCATCTGCTGCGCGTGTTCATGGATGCCAAGAACGTCGATCCGGTGCATCTGCAGTGGTACGTGATCATTCACATGACGTTCGTGATCTCCGCGTTCGCCATGGGGTATCTGGACAAGCTGACCAAGCATTGAGCCTCGGCGAGCCTGTCCATTCGTGCCGCCCGTGCGTTGTGAAACGCACGGGCGGTGTCGTTTCCGGGCTTGAATGCTGCTAACCGCGGGCGCTTCTGTGCTAGTCTGCTTGCCCTTTTTGGTTCCGGGCGTGAGGGAAGATGCCGTGTTTTCAGGGTGTTTTCCGGAGCAGTCCCACAGCGGAGCAGTAAGATGTCCGAAGTAAATCTGTCCACCGACGAAACCCGCGTCAGCTACGGTATCGGCCGTCAGCTGGGCGACCAGCTGCGCGACAACCCGCCACCTGGCGTGAGCCTGGACGCGATCCTGGCCGGCCTGACCGACGCCTTCAACGGCCAGCCAAGCCGTGTGGGCCAGGAAGAGCTGTCCGCCAGCTTCAAGGTCATCCGTGAAATCATGCAGGCCGAAGCGGCTGCCAAGGCTGAAGCCGCGGCCGGTGCCGGCCTGGCATTCCTGGCTGAAAACGCCAAGCGCGAAGGCATCACTACCCTGGCTTCGGGCCTGCAGTTCGAAGTGCTGACTCAAGGTGACGGCGCCAAGCCGACCCGTGAAGACACCGTGCGCACTCACTACCACGGCACCCTGATCGACGGTAGCGTGTTCGACAGCTCCTACGAGCGTGGCCAGCCAGCCGAGTTCCCGGTCGGTGGCGTGATCGCCGGTTGGACCGAAGCGCTGCAACTGATGAACGCCGGCAGCAAGTGGCGCCTGTACGTACCGAGCGAGCTGGCCTATGGCGCCCAGGGCGTTGGCAGCATCCCGCCGCACAGCGTGCTGGTATTCGACGTCGAGCTGTTGGCCGTCCTGTAACTTTCAGGCGTTGGCTCTCGCGGGATCACTTTTTCCGATCGTTCCCGCGCTCCGCGCCGATCGTTCCCACGCACTGCGTGGGAATGCCTCTCTGGACGCTCGGCGTCCGCTCTTGTGACGCAGAGCGTCACGGGCTGCGTTCCCACGCGGAGCGTGGGAACGATCATCGCTGGACATGGGTGATGTTCACATCTGCAGCTTGCTGTGGATATCTACCGTCGGGCGCAATGCCCGGGCGTAACAGAACAGGAACAGGTTGCGCACCAGTTCCTTGAGCACCAGCGGTTCGCTGGAGCTCAGTCCGCTGACATCCAGGTCACCCTGGTCCTGCAGTTCATGCAGCGCCTCTTCCTCAAGCACCGCACAGACTTCACCCGTTTCCCGATGCAGGATACGCAGGTAAGGGTGTGGGCGGTCCAGCCAGGCATCGATCAAATAAGTCATGGTCTCATCTCCTTGATGGGTTTCAATGAGAATAATTCTTATTCAAAGAATAGCAAGTGCCTATTGGCAGATTCCTGGTTTTTCTGTGGGGGGATTTGCTTGAAATCAAGGATGGGGAGTGCAGCAGAAGGGAGAGCCAGGCGCTGCTGATGGGCGGGGAAGGCTGCTGGCGACAGATATTGTCGCCAGCGTGGCTGGTTTCTCAGGCTTTCCTGACGAATTCCGATTTCAGCTTCATCGGGCCGATGCCGTCGATCTTGCAGTCGATATCGTGATCGCCGTCGCACAGGCGGATGTTCTTGACCTTGGTGCCGACCTTGACCACCAGCGAGGTGCCCTTGACCTTGAGGTCCTTGATCACGGTGATGGTGTCGCCGTCCTGAAGGATATTGCCCACGGAATCCTTCTTCACGCTGTCGTCGGAGGCCGCTTCGGCCTCGCCGCTGGCGGACCACTCATGGGCGCACTCCGGGCAGACCAGCTGGACGCCGTCTTCGTAGGTGAATTCGGAATTGCATTTGGGGCAGGGTGGCAACGTGCTCACTAGGGCTCCTCAGGTTCTGGGAAGGCTAAAAGCGCACATTATATAGGGTTTTGTCGAACAGCGGGCAGTCAGGCCGCTACAGGGGCAGTTGGGGGTGGGGGAGTCCAGGCCTGTGGGAGCCGGATTTATCCGCGAAAGGCACTCAAGGCCGCTAAAAGCTTCGCGGATAAATCCGGCTCCCACGGTTCGCGATGTCTGTCGTGATTCCAGAGAGCCTGTTTGGCCGCTCGTCGGCGATGGGCTAAAGGACAGTTGGCTCCCACAGAATCCGCTTCTCACAGAATCCTGCTCCCACTGCCTCTGCAAGTGGGGCTATGCCTTAGTGGGTGCGGGCGACGGCGAATTCGCTCAGTTCGACCAGAGCATCACGGTACTCGCTGGCCGGCAGCGCCTCCAGGCAGGCAATGGCGCGAGCCACGTAGTCACGGGCCAGTTGCGCGGTGTACTGCAGCGAACCTGAGGCTTCCACGGCGACGCGGATGCTTTCCAGGTCCTCGATCCCGCCTTTCTGGATCGCCTGGCGTACCAGGGCGGCCTGTTCCGGCGTACCTTCACGCATGGTGTAGATCAGCGGCAGGGTTGGCTTGCCTTCGGCCAGGTCGTCGCCGACGTTCTTGCCCAGGGTTTCGGCATCGCCCTTGTAGTCCAGCAGGTCGTCGACCAGTTGGAAGGCCACGCCCAGGTGGTCACCGAAGGTACGCAGGGCTTCGGCCTGTTCCGGCGTCGCTGCGCACAAGGCGGCGGCGCTGTGGGTCGAGGCCTCGAAGAGCATCGCGGTCTTGCCGCGGATGACCTCCATGTAGGTTTCCTCGGTGGTGCTGGCGTCGCGAACCTTGGACAGTTGCAACACTTCGCCTTCGGCGATGATACGGGTGGCCTGGGAGAGGATCTTCATCACCGGCATCGAGCCGAGTTCGACCATCATCTCGAAGGAGCGCGAATAGAGGAAGTCGCCGACCAGCACGCTGGGCGCGTTACCCCACATGGCGTTGGCGGTGGAACGGCCGCGGCGCATGCCGGACATGTCGACCACGTCGTCGTGCAGCAGGGTCGCGGTGTGCAGGAACTCGATGGTCGCCGCCAGCAGGCGCAGGTCGTCGCCTTCACGGCCGAGGGCCTTGCCACACAGCAGCACCAATAAAGGACGCAGGCGCTTGCCGCCGGCCGAGGTGATGTAGTCACCGATTTTCGAGACCAGTGGCACCCGGGAAGTCAGCTGCTTCTTGATGATGCCGTCGACGGCGCTAAAATCGTCCGCCACCGCGCGGTAGAAAGCTTGGGGTTGCATCAGCGAGAGTCGCTCCAGAAGGGTTGCGCGGCATGCTAGGGCGGGGGGTACGGCCTGTCAAGGCAGCCCCAGGCACCGTGAAAGCTACCGCGCTCGATAACCCTGCGTCAAAAGCAGGCTCGGAATGCTCATTTAGGCCCACTAAACTCCGCTTCCTCGCCTGCTTTTTCCTTGTCTTCTCTTCGCTCGCTAGGCTTTCACGGCGCCTCCTGTCTACTTGCAAGGATTCTGTGGCTTGCGTACAATCGCGCACCCTGAACTTCCTGGGCAGCACCTGCCTTACGCAATTGCACTTGGGCCGTTCCAGCCCCATGCAGCCATGCCAGCCAATACCTTTACCTCTAAAGCGCTGGGTGAGCAGGATTATCGGAGAAATACCATGTCTTACGCAGTAATCGTTACCGGCGGCAAGCAGTACAAAGTCGCTCCAGGTGAATACCTGAAGATTGAAAAGCTGGAAGTCGCCACTGGCGAATCCGTTACCTTTGATCGCGTTCTGTTGGTTGCCAATGGCGACGACGTGAACATCGGTGCTCCAGTCGTTGCTGGCGCTACCGTTTCGGCTGAAGTGATTTCCCAAGGCCGTCACGACAAAGTCCGCATCATCAAGTTCCGCCGTCGTAAGCACCACATGAAGCGCATGGGTCACCGTCAGTGGTACACCGAGATCAAAATCACCGGTATTCAGGCTTAATTCGCCTAATCCCCTTTTTGGAGTATTGAACTCATGGCACACAAAAAAGCTGGTGGTAGTACCCGTAACGGTCGCGACTCAGAAGCCAAACGACTTGGCGTGAAGATGTACGGCGGCCAGGCTATCAAAGCGGGCAACATCATCGTGCGTCAGCGCGGCACCCAATTCCACGCCGGTTACGGTGTTGGCATGGGCAAGGATCACACCCTGTTCGCTAAAGTCGAAGGCGTGATCAAGTTCGAAGTAAAAGGCGCCTTCGGTCGTCGTTACGTGAGCGTCGTCGCAGCTTAATCGCGGCAATGCTGGAGAAGCCCTGTCTTGCGACGGGGCTTTTTCGTTTGTGGGGTGAGTCTCTTGCAAAGCTGTTCGTGTGGGCCGTGCGCTGGTTTCGCGGGTGGATAGGTGGCGCTACGCTCATCTTTGCAAGAGTCTTATGTCTTGATTTCCATCGGCTCGTCCCGGTGACGAGAGGCGTGTTATGAAGTTTGTTGATGAAGTATCGATTCGGGTAAAGGCCGGCGACGGCGGCAACGGTTGCATGAGCTTCCGTCGGGAAAAGTTCATCGAGAAGGGTGGTCCCAACGGCGGTGACGGTGGTGATGGTGGTTCGGTCTACATGATCGCCGACGAAAACCTCAACACCCTGGTGGACTACCGCTATACCCGGCATTTCGAGGCTGAGCGTGGTTCGAATGGTGGTAGCACCGACTGCACCGGCAAGAAGGGTGATGACCTGGACCTGCGCGTGCCGGTCGGCACCACCGTCATCGATTCCGCGACCCAGGAAGTGATTGGTGACCTGGTCAAGCATGGCCAGCGTTTGCTGGTGGCTCATGGCGGCTGGCATGGGCTGGGTAACACCCGCTTCAAGTCCAGTACCAACCGTGCGCCACGCCAGACCACGCCGGGCAAGCCGGGTGAGCAGCGTGATCTCAAGTTGGAAATGAAAGTGCTGGCTGACGTCGGGCTGCTGGGCTTGCCGAACGCTGGCAAGAGCACCTTCATTCGCTCGGTTTCCGCCGCTCGTCCGAAAGTGGCGGACTATCCGTTCACCACGCTGGTGCCGAACCTGGGTGTGGTCAGTGTCGATCGCTGGAAAAGCTTCGTCATCGCCGACATTCCGGGGCTGATCGAAGGGGCTTCGGATGGTGCTGGCCTGGGGATTCGCTTCCTCAAGCACCTGGCGCGTACTCGCCTGCTGCTGCACCTCGTCGACATGGCGCCGCTGGATGAAAGCAGTGCCGCGGATGCCGCCGAGGTGATCGTCAATGAGTTGGCGCGCTTCAGTCCATCGCTGGTCGAGCGCGACCGCTGGCTGGTGCTGAACAAGTGTGACCAGATCCTTGAGGAAGAGCATGAGGAGCGGGTCAAGGAAGTGGTCGAGCGCCTGCAGTGGACCGGTCCGGTCTATGTGATCTCGGCGATCGCCAGTGAGGGCACCGAGCGCCTGACGCGCGACATCATGCGTTACCTGGAGGATCGTCTCGATCGCCTGGCCAGCGACCCGGCCTATGCCGACGAGTTGCGCGAGCTCGACCAGCGGATCGAGGACGAGGCGCGGGCCCAGTTGCAGGCGCTGGATGACCAGCGTGCCTTGCGTCGCAGTGGCGTCAAGAGCGTCCATGACATCGGTGACGATGATTGGGATGAAGAAGACGTCGACGATGAAGATGGCCCGGAAATCATTTACGTCCGCGACTGATTCATTCGGTAAACTAGAACGCCGCTCCCTGAGCGGCGTTTTGGTATCCGTAATACGTAAATCACATAATCGCGTGGGTGGCGCCGGGTGGCGCTGCTCGCTGGCAAGGGTTGGAAGATCATGCGGAGCAAGGTGACAGGTGCGCAGCGTTGGGTCGTGAAGATCGGCAGCGCACTGCTGACGGCGGACGGCAAGGGCCTGGATCGCACGGCAATGGGTGTCTGGGTTGAGCAGATGGTGGCTTTGCACGAGGCTGGCGTGGAGCTGGTGCTGGTGTCGTCCGGCGCGGTGGCGGCGGGCATGAGCCGGCTTGGCTGGACGGCCCGACCGAGTGCCATGCATGAGTTGCAGGCGGCAGCGGCGATCGGCCAGATGGGGCTGGTTCAGGCCTGGGAGTCGAGCTTTGCCGAGCATGGTCGCCATACCGCGCAGATCTTGCTGACCCACGACGACCTGTCCGACCGCAAGCGTTACCTGAACGCGCGTAGCACCTTGCGTACGCTGGTCGAGCTCAAGGTCATTCCGGTGATCAACGAGAACGACACCGTGGTGACTGACGAGATCCGTTTTGGTGACAACGACACCCTGGCGGCGCTGGTGGCCAACCTGGTGGAGGCCGACTTGCTGGTGATTCTGACGGATCGCGACGGCATGTTCGATGCCGACCCGCGCAACAATCCCGATGCCCAGTTGATCTATGAGGCGCGTGCCGATGATCCGGCGCTGGATGCGGTGGCGGGCGGTACCGGGGGTGCGCTGGGGCGTGGTGGCATGCAGACCAAGCTGCGTGCGGCGCGGCTGGCGGCGCGTTCCGGGGCGCACACGATCATCGTGGGCGGGCGGTTGGAACGGGTGCTCGATCGCCTCAAGGCGGGCGAGCGCATCGGTACCTTGTTGTCGCCGGAGCGCGGCATGCTGGCGGCGCGCAAGCAGTGGTTGGCGGGGCACCTGCAGACCCGTGGCACCCTGGTGCTCGACGAGGGTGCGGTGAATGCGCTGGCGCGAGATCACAAGAGCCTGCTGCCGGTCGGCGTCAAGCTGGTCCAGGGTAGCTTCCGACGCGGCGAGATGGTGGTGTGCGTGGCGCCGGATGGCCGTGAGGTCGCTCGCGGGCTGGCCAACTACAGTGCGCTCGAGGCGCAGAAGATCATTGGTCAGTCATCGGATGCCATTGTCGGCCTGCTGGGCTACATGGCGGAGCCGGAGCTGGTTCATCGCGACAATCTTATTCTGGTGTGATGGAGTCAAGGGAGATGGCCATGGGTTTGGCGAAGGGGTTGTTCGGCTTGCTGCTGGCGTTGCCGCTGCTGGCGTCGGCCGAGGAAATCGGTCAGGTGTCGACGGTGTTCAAGTTCGTCGGGCCGAATGACCGGATCGTGGTCGAGGCGTTCGATGATCCGAAGGTCGAGGGTGTGACCTGTTATCTGTCACGGGCCAAGACCGGTGGCCTGAAGGGTGGCCTGGGCTTGGCGGAGGATCGTGCCGAGGCCTCGATCGCCTGTCGCCAGGTCGGGCCGATCCGCTTCAGTGGTGAGCTCAAGGATGGTGAGGAGGTTTTCAAGGAGCGCACCTCGCTGGTATTCAAGACCATGCAGGTGGTGCGGTTCCTCGACAAGAAGCGCAATACCCTGGTGTACCTGGTCTACAGCGATCGCTTGATCGAGGGTAGTCCGCAGAATGCGGTGACCGCGATCCCTATCCTGCCTTGGCCGAACCGGTAGGATTCAAGGCGGCGCGCATTCAGGTGTGCGCCGCCTTCTTGTGGGGCGTGGCTTGCCCGCGAAGCTTTAGCGATCCGAAGGTTTCATTCGTGGGGTGGGGGCGGAATCGCAGGCAATAAAAAACCGACCCTTGGGTCGGTTTTTTTAGCAGGCTGGTCGCTTAGGCAGCAACAGCCAGGGCCTTGATGTGGCCATTCAGACGGCTCTTATGACGAGCGGCCTTGTTCTTGTGGATGATGCCCTTGTCGGCCATGCGGTCGATAACAGGCACTGCCAGAACGTAGGCGGCTTGTGCTTTGGCTGCGTCTTTTGCGTCGATGGCTTTCACTACGTTCTTGATGTAGGTACGAACCATGGAACGCAGGCTGGCGTTGTGGCTGCGACGCTTCTCAGCCTGTTTAGCACGTTTTTTGGCGGAAGGTGAGTTGGCCACCGTCGAGCTCCTCGAAAGACTTTTTAGGGAATAGCAAACAAAATAGGCCGCGAATCATGCCGATGAGTTGAAGTCTTGTCAAGGGCGAACGACGCGCTCCGCTGAGTGGTAGATGCGGAGCGCCGGATGTTTCTTTCCAGCGTACGACCTGTAAACTCGCGAGCTTTGGCTCTGTGCTGTTGCGGCGCGGAGTATCGCACAGCCGGGCGCCAGATGCGCCTGCTTCTTTATCCAGGGCGCATAATTTTTCAATGAATCTGCTCAAGTCGTTGGCTGCCGTCAGTTCCATCACGATGCTTTCCCGGGTGCTCGGCTTCGTCCGTGACACCATTCTCGCCCGTGCCTTTGGTGCCGGGATGGCGACCGATGCCTTCTTCATCGCCTTCAAGCTGCCCAACCTGCTGCGGCGGATCTTCGCCGAGGGGGCCTTTTCCCAGGCGTTCGTGCCGATCCTGGCCGAGTACAAGAGCCAGCAGGGCGAGGAGGCGACCCGCACCTTCATCGCCTATGTCAGTGGCCTGCTGACCCTGGTGCTGGCCCTGGTGACCGTGCTCGGGATGCTCGCCGCGCCCTGGGTGATCTGGGCGACCGCGCCGGGCTTCGCCGACACGCCGGAGAAGTTCAAGCTGACGTCCGACCTGCTGCGGGTGACCTTTCCTTATATATTGCTGATCTCGCTGTCGTCCCTGGCCGGGGCCATCCTGAACACCTGGAACCGTTTCTCGGTGCCGGCGTTCGTGCCGACCCTGCTGAACGTCAGCATGATCATCTTCGCCCTGTTCCTGACGCCGTACTTCGATCCGCCGGTGATGGCGCTCGGCTGGGCGGTGCTGGCCGGCGGTCTTGCGCAATTGCTCTACCAACTGCCGCACCTGAAGAAAATCGGCATGCTGGTGCTGCCGCGGGTCAATCTGCGTGACAGTGGCGTGTGGCGGGTGATGAAGCAGATGCTGCCGGCGATTCTCGGAGTGTCGGTCAGCCAGATCTCGCTGATCATCAACACGATCTTCGCCTCGTTCCTGGTGGCGGGGTCGGTGTCGTGGATGTATTACGCCGATCGCCTGATGGAACTGCCGTCCGGCGTGCTCGGGGTGGCGCTCGGCACGATCCTGCTGCCGATCCTGTCCAAGACCTACGCCAACAAGGACCGTCACGAGTATTCGCGGATTCTCGACTGGGGCCTGCGCCTGTGCTTCGTGCTGGTGCTGCCGTGCTCCCTGGCGCTGGCGATCCTCTCCGAGCCGCTGACGGTCTCGCTGTTCCAGTACGGCCAATTCAGTGCCTTCGATGCGTCCATGACCCAGCGTGCGTTGATCGCCTATTCGGTCGGCCTGCTGGGGATCATCATGATCAAGGTGCTGGCGCCGGGCTTTTATGCACAGCAGAACATTCGCACGCCGGTGAAAATCGCGATTTTCACCCTGACGGTCACCCAGTTGCTCAACCTGGCCCTGGTCGGGCCGCTGGCCCATGCCGGCCTGGCCCTGGCCATCAGTGGGGGCGCCTGCCTCAATGCCGGCCTGCTGTTCTGGCAGTTGCGCCGGCAGAAACTGTTCGTCGCCCAGGCGGGCTGGGGCCTGTACCTGCTGAAGCTGGTGGTGGCCGTGAGCGTGATGTCGGCCGTGCTGCTGGGGCTGATGCACGTGATGCCGGCCTGGGACCAGGGGCATATGCTCGAGCGCTTCGTGCGCCTGGGTGCCCTGGTGGTGGCCGGTGTGGTGGCCTACTTCGGCATGTTGCTGCTGATGGGCTTGCGCCTGCGGCACTTCAACCGCAAGTCGCTGATGTAACGGGCGCAACGGATGTCGACGCATGACGGGTACTAAGCGCCGTCGGGTATGGTTATAATCGACCACTTTATGAGCAAGAAGCGCGTTATGCAGCTGGTTCGAGGCCTCCACAACCTGCGTCCCCGGCACCGGGGCTGTGTCGCCACCATTGGCAACTTTGACGGTGTTCATCGTGGTCACCAGGCTATCCTGGCCCGGCTGCGCGAGCGTGCGCGAGAGCTGGGTGTGCCCAGCTGCGTGGTGATTTTCGAACCGCAGCCGCGCGAGTTCTTTGCCCCGGATACCGCTCCGGCGCGCCTGGCCCGCTTGCGCGACAAGCTGCAGCTGCTGGCTGGCGAAGGCGTCGACCGGGTGTTGTGCCTGGCATTCAACCAGCGCCTGAGCAAGCTCAGCGCCACCGAATTCGTCGACACCATCCTGGTCGACGGCCTGGGCGTGCAGCACCTGGAGGTCGGTGATGACTTCCGCTTCGGCTGCGACCGCGCCGGCGATTTCGATTTCCTGCTGCAGGCCGGCAAGGCCAGTGGCTTTACCGTCGAGGCGGCACAAACGGTCGAACTCGATGGCCTGCGGGTCAGCAGTACCCAGGTGCGTAATGCCCTGGCGGCGGCTGATTTCCCCCTGGCCGAGCGCCTGCTCGGTCGTCCGTTCCGGATTGCCGGGCGGGTGCTGCATGGACAGAAGCTGGCGCGTCAACTGGGCACGCCAACGGCCAACGTGCAGCTCAAGCGTCGTCGTGTGCCATTGACCGGGGTCTACCTGGCCAGTGTCGAGATCGACGGCCAGCCGTGGCCAGGCGTCGCCAATATTGGCGTTCGGCCAACGGTAGCAGGTGATGGCAGTGCCCACCTGGAAGTGCATCTGCTGGATTTTGCCGGAGATCTGTATAACCGGCGTTTGACGGTGGTTTTCCACCACAAGCTGCGCGATGAGCAGCGATTCGCCTCCCTGGAGGCGCTCAAGACGGCGATCAATGCGGACGTCGCCGCCGCCCGTGCCCATTGGCAGGGTTCACCGCTTACAAAGAGCCTGAAATGACCGACTACAAAGCCACGCTTAACCTCCCGGACACCGCCTTCCCGATGAAGGCCGGCCTGCCACAGCGCGAACCGCAGATTCTGCAGCGCTGGGACAGCATTGGCCTGTACGGGAAGTTGCGCGAGATTGGCAAGGATCGTCCGAAGTTCATCCTTCACGACGGTCCTCCCTACGCCAACGGCACGATTCACATCGGTCATGCGCTGAACAAGATTCTCAAGGACATGATCGTCCGCTCCAAGACCCTGGCCGGCTTCGATGCCCCCTATGTGCCGGGCTGGGACTGCCATGGCCTGCCGATCGAGCACAAGGTCGAAGTGACCCACGGCAAGAACCTCGGCGCCGACAAGACCCGCGAACTGTGCCGCGCCTATGCCGCCGAGCAGGTCGAGGGGCAGAAGGCCGAGTTCATCCGCCTGGGCGTGCTGGGCGACTTCGCCAACCCCTACAAGACCATGGACTTCAAGAACGAGGCCGGTGAAATCCGCGCCCTGGCCGAAATCGTCAAGGGCGGTTTCGTGTTCAAGGGCCTGAAGCCGGTGAACTGGTGCTTCGATTGTGGTTCGGCCCTGGCCGAAGCCGAGGTCGAATACCAGGACAAGAAGTCCCAGACCATCGACGTGGCCTTCCCGATCGCCGACCAGGACAAGCTGGCCGCCGCGTTCGGCCTGCCGTCGCTGGGCAAGCCGGCCGCGATCGTGATCTGGACCACCACCCCATGGACCATTCCGGCCAACCAGGCGCTGAACGTCCATCCGGAGTTCAACTACGCGCTGGTGGATGTGGGCGAGCGCCTGCTGATTCTGGCCGAGGAGCTCGTCGAATCCTGCCTGGCGCGCTACAAGCTGGAAGGTTCGGTGGTGGCCGTTGCCAAGGGCCAGGCCCTGGAACTGATCAACTTCCGCCATCCGTTCTACGATCGTCTTTCTCCGCTGTACCTGGCCGAGTACGTCGAACTCGGTGCCGGTACCGGTGTGGTCCACTCCGCACCCGCCTATGGCGAGGACGACTTCAAGAGCTGCAAGCACTACGGCATGAGCAATGACGACATCCTCACGCCGGTGCAGAGCAACGGCGTGTATGTCGACTCCCTGGAGTTCTTCGGCGGTCAGTTCATCTTCAAGGCCAACCCGGCGATCGTCGACAAGCTGGCCGAAGTCGGTGCGCTGCTGCACACCGAAACCATCAGCCACAGCTACATGCACTGCTGGCGCCACAAGACCCCGCTGATCTACCGTGCCACCGCGCAGTGGTTCATCGGCATGGACAAGGCGCCAGTATCCGGTGGCACCCTGCGCGAGCGTTCGCTCAAGGCCATCGAGGACACCCAGTTCGTACCGGCCTGGGGCCAGGCACGCCTGCACTCGATGATCGCCAACCGTCCGGACTGGTGCATCTCCCGCCAGCGCAACTGGGGCGTACCGATTCCGTTCTTCCTGAACAAGGAAAGCGGCGAGCTGCACCCGCGCACCGTCGAACTGATGGAGCAGGTGGCCCAGCGCGTCGAGCAGGAAGGTATCGAGGCCTGGTTCAAGCTGGACGCCGCCGAGCTGCTCGGTGACGAGGCTGCGCAGTACGACAAGATCAGCGACACCCTGGACGTCTGGTTCGATTCGGGCACCACCCACTGGCACGTGCTGCGTGGCTCGCACCCGGTCGGTCACGAGGACGGCCCGCGTGCCGACCTCTACCTGGAAGGTTCGGACCAGCACCGCGGCTGGTTCCACTCGTCCCTGCTGACCGGCTGCGCCATCGACAACCATGCGCCGTATCGCGAGCTGCTGACCCACGGTTTCACCGTGGACGAGGCCGGCCGCAAGATGTCCAAGTCCCTGGGCAACGTGATCGCGCCACAGAAGGTCAACGATACCCTGGGTGCCGACATCATGCGCCTGTGGGTCGCCTCGACCGACTATTCGGGCGAGATGGCCGTTTCCGACCAGATCCTGCAGCGCAGCGCCGACGCCTACCGGCGTATCCGCAACACCGCGCGCTTCCTGCTCTCCAACCTGACGGGCTTCAACCCGGCCACCGATATCGTTCCGGCCGAGGACATGCTCGCCCTGGACCGTTGGGCCGTGGACCGCACGCTGCTGCTGCAGCGCGAGCTGGAAGTGCACTACGGCGAGTACCGCTTCTGGAACGTCTACTCCAAGGTGCACAACTTCTGTGTGCAGGAGCTGGGCGGCTTCTACCTCGACATCATCAAGGACCGCCAGTACACCACCGGCGCCAACAGCAAGGCCCGGCGTTCCTGCCAGACCGCGCTGTTCCACATCTCCGAGGCGCTGGTGCGCTGGATCGCGCCGATCCTGGCCTTCACCGCCGACGAGCTGTGGCAGTACCTGCCGGGCGAGCGCAACGAGTCGGTCATGCTCAATACCTGGTACGAAGGCCTCAGCGAGCTGCCGGAAGGCTTCGAGCTGGGTCGCGAGTACTGGGAACGGGTCATGGCGGTCAAGGTCGCGGTGAACAAGGAACTGGAAGTGCAGCGCGCCGCGAAAGCGGTCGGTGGCAACCTGCAGGCTGAAGTGACCCTGTTCGCCGAAGAAGCGCTGGTCGCCGACCTGGACAAGCTGAGCAACGAACTGCGCTTCGTGCTGATCACCTCCACCGCGACCGTTGCGCCACTGGCGCTGGCACCGGCGGATGCGGTGGTCACCGAGGTACCAGGCCTGAAACTCAAGGTGGTCAAGTCCGGTCATGCCAAGTGCGCCCGTTGCTGGCACTGCCGCGAGGATGTCGGGGTGAACCCGGAGCATCCGGAAATCTGCGGCCGGTGCGTCGACAACATCAGTGGCGAAGGCGAGGTACGTCACTATGCCTAATGCCAGTGCCGGCCGTTTCGGCCGCCTGGGCTGGCTGTGGTTGAGCGTGCTGGTCCTGGTCATCGACCAGGCCAGCAAGCTCCACTTCGAAAGCTCGCTGACCCTGTACCAGCAGATCGTGATCATTCCTGACTACTTCAGCTGGACCCTGGCCTACAACACCGGTGCGGCCTTCAGCTTCCTGGCCGAAAGCTCGGGCTGGCAGCGCTGGCTGTTCGCCCTGATCGCGGTGGTGGTCAGCGCGGTGCTGGTGGTCTGGCTCAAGCGCCTGGGGCGCAACGAGACCTGGCTGGCCATCGCCCTGTCGCTGGTGTTGGGCGGGGCGTTGGGCAACCTCTACGATCGCATGGCCCTGGGCCATGTCATCGACTTCATCCTCGTCCACTGGCAGAACCGCTGGTACTTCCCGGCGTTCAATTTCGCCGACAGCGCCATCACCGTGGGCGCGGTGATGCTGGCGCTGGACATGTTCAAGAGCAAAAAGTCCGGAGAACCCGTTCATGACTGAACACGCAGTGGCTGAGCAACGGATCGGTCAGAACACCCAGGTCACCCTGCATTTCGCCTTGCGCCTGGAAAACGGCGACACGGTCGACAGCACTTTCGACAAGGCACCGGCGACCTTCAAGGTCGGTGACGGCAACCTGCTGCCCGGTTTCGAGGCCGCGCTGTTCGGCTTCAAGGCCGGCGACAAGCGCAGCCTGACCATCCCGGTGGAGAATGCCTTTGGTCAGCCCAACCCACAGAACGTGCAAGTCATGCCACGCTCGCAGTTCCAGGACATGGAGCTGTCGGAAGGCCTGCTGGTGATCTTCAACGATGCCGCCAATACCGAGCTGCCGGGTGTGGTCAAGGCGTTCGACGACGCCCAGGTGACCGTCGACTTCAACCACCCGCTGGCCGGCAAGGTCCTGACCTTCGATGTGGAAATCATCGAGGTCAAGGCGCTGGCCTGAAACACTATTGTGTATAGGCCGCGCAAGCGGCCGGAATGATCCAACCCCTGCGCGCAAGACACGAGGCACAGCATGCAAATCAAACTCGCCAACCCCCGTGGCTTCTGCGCCGGCGTGGACCGGGCGATCGAAATCGTCAACCGGGCCCTGGAGGTCTTCGGTCCGCCGATCTATGTGCGTCACGAAGTGGTGCACAACAAATTCGTCGTCGAAGACCTGCGCGCCCGTGGCGCCATCTTCGTCGAGGAGCTGGACCAGGTGCCGGACGACGTCATCGTCATCTTCAGCGCCCACGGTGTCTCCCAGGCCGTGCGCAGCGAAGCGGCCGGGCGTGGCCTGAAGGTCTTCGATGCCACCTGCCCGCTGGTCACCAAGGTGCATATCGAAGTGGCGCGCTACAGCCGTGACGGCCGTGAGTGCATCCTGATCGGCCACGCCGGGCACCCGGAAGTGGAAGGCACCATGGGCCAGTACGACGCCAGCAATGGTGGCGCCATCTACCTGGTGGAGGACGAGAAAGACGTCGCCGCCCTGCAGGTGCGCAATCCCGAGAAACTGGCCTTCGTCACCCAGACCACCTTGTCGATGGACGACACCAGTCGCGTCATCGATGCCTTGCGCACACGCTTCCCGGCCATCGGCGGGCCGCGCAAGGATGACATCTGCTACGCCACGCAGAACCGCCAGGATGCGGTCAAGCAACTGGCCGACGAATGCGACGTGGTGTTGGTGGTGGGCAGCCCGAACAGCTCCAACTCCAACCGCCTGCGCGAGCTGGCCGAGCGCATGGCGACCCCGGCCTACCTGATCGACGGTGCCGAGGACATGCAGCGTAGCTGGTTCGATGGCGTCGAGCGGATCGGTATCACCGCCGGGGCCTCGGCGCCGGAAGTGCTGGTTCGCGGCGTGATCCAGCAGTTGCAGGCCTGGGGGGCAACCGGTGCCGACGAACTGGCGGGCCGCGAGGAGAACATCACCTTCTCGATGCCCAAGGAACTACGCGTTCGCACGCTGTCCTGAATCAGGGGCGCCACAGAGTGCCTCCTGCTTTTCGCCCGCCTCAAGCCTGATCCGGCCTGTCCTGGCCAGCACCACACGGTGCTGGCTCAGTGGCTTGTGTCCTGCGCAGACATGCAGGGTGCCTCCTGCCACGCCATCGTTGGTCGGGGCGCCGATCGATGAGAAACGCACGAAACTTCTGACGTGCTGGTTGCCGACAATCGGTCCGTGAGCACTGTCCTGCCGTTCGATCAGGATTGGATTGCTGCTGTCTCCAGGCCCTTGGCCGCTCAGGTCGAGAATGATGCGCCAGCCCTGGCTCCAGTCATCGTTTATCGCATGGATAACCACGGCGTGGTTGCGCAGGATCGCCTCGGTTCGGGCCGTTTGCAGGCCCAGGGCGAGCTGTTCGGCGGACAACTGACGGCGTTGTGACGCGACCCGCTCGCTGAGTGATGGCCCTGCCAGTCTTGCCAATATGGCTATAACTACCAGTGCGAGCAGCAGTTCCAGCAGACTCAAGCCTCGTTGATGCATGGACTCTCCCTCCCTGGAGAGCGCCGGGAACCGATTTCGCGTTGATCCCGAGAAAACAACCGTACATCCCGGCGACGAAGGTTTCAGGTGGTAGAGCCAGTTATAGTCGAGGGACTTGAGGGATACGCAATGGACAGTGGTAACAAGGGATTTACGCTGGTTGAGTTGATGGTCGCCGTCGCGGTCTTCGCGATCCTCGCGGCGATCGCACTGCCGTCGTACAAGAGTTCCAGTGACAGATCCAAGGCTGACACCGAGATCAATGATCTGATGCGTGGGCTCAGTTACGCGCGCCTGGAAGCCATCGACCGGGGGATCAGCACCCGTATCCGTCCCCAGGTGGCCAATAGCGCCTGGACCAGCCAATTGGTGGTGATGTCGGTGGCCGATGATGCGGCAGGCCGCACCAACTACTATCAGGTCATCCCGCTGATGAGCAGTGGTGCCACGTTGAACGTGACAGCCGGAGTCAGCAGCCTGGACTTCAACAACCTGGGCGCGGTGTCCGCTGCTGCCACCTTTGTGTACACCCTCGGGGCGGAGAGTCGTACCGTGAATGTCTGCCCGAACGGCAGGATTGTCCTGGGGAGCTGCTGATGCCACAAGTCACCGCTGGGAGACAGGCCGGCCTGACCCTGATCGAAGTGATGGTCTCGATGCTGATTCTCGCCGTGGGGCTGTTGGGGGCGGCGGCTATCCAGCTCAATGCGCTGAAGTACACCGACAGTTCGATGATGACCAGCCAGGCCAGCTTCATCGCCTACGACATGCTTGATCGAATCCGCGCGAATCCGGACGCGAGCTATGCCGTGAGCAGCCTGCAGGGCATAACGGCGACCGCGGGTTCCACTGCGGCGCGTGACGTCGACCTCTACGACTTCAAGAACAACATCAATAATTTTGCCGCGACGGACGGAAGCGGCAGCATCGTGGTGAACAATCGCGTGGTGACTATTACCATCGGCTGGGGGGACAAGCGCGCCGATGACGCGACGACGGCGAATGCGCCGACCCGCACCTTCGTCCTGACCAGCCGGGTAGGGACCGACCCCGTGGTGACACCATGAACAGGTCGTCCCAGGGCTTCGGCCTGATCGAGCTGATGATCGCCCTGGTCCTCGGCCTGGTGATCGTGGCGGGGATCAGCCAGATATTCGTGTCCGCCAAAAATACCTACGCCAGCCAGAGCGCGGCCGCCGGCATGCAGGAGGACGCACGCTTCATCCTGAGCAAGATGCTTCAGGAAATACGCATGGTGGGGATGTTCGGCTGCCTCACCACCTCGGCGATCGTCGACGGGAGCAGTCCCGCCAACTTTGCCACGAACGCCGCTACCCCGATTTCCTGGAACAATGCCAGCAAGTCGCTGGTCCTGGTGACGGCCGATATCGGTACCGGTGGCGGCGTTCCAACCTGGACGATCACTTCCGATTGTCGCACCAGTGCCACGGCCTATACCGGAGCGGCGGTCGCCGCCACTGGGCAGCAGGCGTTTCCCATCCGCAAGCTGACCTACACCTATTCCGGCAGCCAGCTGTTGCTGCTGACAGGCACGGGCGCCGGGAGCGGGGCGGCGCTGGTCAACAACGTTGCCGCGTTCGACGTGAAGTTTGGCGTAGCCGCCAGTGCCACCGACACCGCCGTGTTCAGCTACGACAGCAACCCCAGCAACCCTGCGACCATTCGCAGCGTACGCCTGAGCATCACCCTTTCAGACCCGAACAGTCGGGTCAGGAACCAGACATTCACGGCGGTTGCCGCCTTGCGAAACCGGCTGCAGTAGGTGCAAGCATGAATCCATCAAGGCAGGGGCAGTCCGGTTTGGGCCATAAGCAGCAGGAAGGCATGGCCTTGCTGGTCAGCCTGGTCTTTCTTTTGCTGCTGACCTTGATCGGCATTTCCTCGATGCAAAGCGCAACGTTGCAGGAGAAAATGGCGGGCAGCGTGACCTTGCGCAACACCTCTTTTCAGACCGCCGAGGCCGCCTTGCGGATGGGGGAGAATGCGGTTCAACAGAGCAACTATTCGCTGGCGGTCTGTACCACCACCGTGCGATGTGCGCCGCCGCCCGAGTCCGCGACCCTGGTGTCCGCTCAGACGGATTCCTCATCGGGAGTGATCTGGATCGCGGCAGGGGGCGGATTCTATGGCGTGCAGAATATCGGTACGTCCCTGACGGCGGTCAATGTGCCGAGCAATACCTCGGCCACCTTGTACCGGGTGACCGCAGTCGCCATCTCGGGCAATTCGCGTACGGTTCTGGAGAGCATCTATGCCAAGTACTAGGCCACGCGAAAGTTGGCTCCGCCGTTGCCTGGGCGGCGTGACCGGGGCAGTGCTCGGACTGTATCTCGCGGTACCGGCCTTCGCCTTCACGCCTGCGGACGCGCCCCTCTTGAGCGCGGCGGCCGTCGCCCCCAATGTCATGCTGCTGGTCGACGATTCCGGCAGCATGAACAGTATCATCTGGGCCACCGACTTCGACCCCGGCGCGAGCTGGGGGAGTGTCGCGAACTGCAACTCGGACTTTCTCTGCCTGGGGGCGCAAACGCTGGATGCAGCCGATACCAACATCTTCGTCGGCAATCTCTATCGTGGTGGCTGCTCACTGAGTGGCAACTGGTATGGTTTCTACAGGGGGCTTCTCCAGGCACCTGTCTGCCTGCGCCTGCCTGATCCGGTGGGGGGCGGCAACACCCGTTATTCGACGGCCTACCTGGCCTATCTGCTGAGAAAGGCCAACGGGGTGAACACCGACTTCACCACGGGTACGCTGGTTCCCAACGACTATCGCATCAACGTTGCGCGGGAAGTCTCCAAGACGCTGGTGACGCAGAACCGCTCGCTACGTATAGGCCTGGCGACTTTCAATCCGCCGTCCTACTACGATCCCGGTCCTGGTGGCTATATTGTCCGTTCGGTCGCCGACCTGTCGCCGGTCAGCGGTTCCGTGACCCAGACCCAGGCGAACACCAACTACAACTCACTGATCAGTTCCATCAATGGCCTGAGTGCCATTGCCAACACGCCATTGGCGGAAACCTACTACGAGATCACCCGCTACTTTCGAGGCATGGCGCCTTACTACAATACCTCGCCGAGCACCTACACCAGCCCCATCCAGTACCGCTGCCAGAAGAACTATGGCGTGGTCATAACCGACGGGTTGCCGACCTACGATCGAACGTTCCCGTCGAACGACCCCCTGGCCCAGGGGGCCAGCAAGCTGCCCAACTGGGATGGAAAAAACAATGACGGGAACAACCCCACCGGAGGGGACAACGAGGGCGATAGCCTTTACCTCGACGATATCGCCAAGTTCGCCTACGACATTGACATGCGTTCATCCGGAACCGACGCGGCGGGCAAGAGTTGGGACAACGCCGATTTTCCGAAACAGAACATGAGTACCTACACGGTTGGATTCACGGCGGCCAACCAGATGCTCTCCGATGCCGCCAGCTATGGGCAGGGCAAGTACTACCAGGCGATCGACAGCGCCGGATTGAACACGGCACTCTCCGCCGCTTTCAGTGACATCACCTCCAAGGCGGGCTCCGGGGGTGGTGGTTCGGCCATCTCGGGCACCGCGTCCACGAGCGCCAGCTACTTCCAGACCGGCTACGACCCGCTGGATTGGCGCGGTACGATCAGGTCTTACGGTTTCAATACCAACGGCACGGTCAATACCGCCGCGTTGAACTGGAGCACCGACAACACCATCAGGCCCAGCTCGACCGCGCCCCTCTATCAATCATGGAATACCACGAGCAATGCGGTGGTCGCTCTGGCGTTCAACAACTTCTCCACGACACAACGGACCGCGCTCAACCAGAACCTGCCCACCGGGATCGTCGGCAACGACCTTGTCGAGTGGAGCAAGGGCACCGGCAAGACCGGGCTGAAAACGCGTACAGTGCTGCTCGGCGACATCATCAACTCGCCGTTGGTGGTGGCCTTGCCGACGGAGCAGACGGCTTCCGACCTGGTGGGCGATAGCAGTTACAGCACCTACCTGAACACCAAGGCCTCCGGGATGAACAGCAGCCTGGTGGTCAACGGCAACGACGGTTTCATGAGTGTGATCAATGCGAGCACCGGTGCGCGGGTCTATGCCTACATGCCCAGTAGCGTGCTGCCGTCGTTGCACTTCATTGCCGATCCGGCCTATATCAACGGCACCAGCCACAAGTTCCTCAACGATGGCCAGGTTGGTGTATACGATGCTCAGTTCAACAACAGCGCCTGGAAAACCGTGGCACTGGGCGGAGTAGGGGCAGGCGGCAAGGCATTCTTTGCCGTCCAGCTTTTCGATGCCACGCTGGGGAACGTCTATAACGCCCTCTGGGAACTGAGGGCTCCCGACGCCGCCGATACCAGCAATCCGTTGAACGATATCGGCTACGCCTACGCCAAGCCCGAGGTTGCGCGGCTGCCCGATGGTCGCTGGGCGGCATTCATCGCCAATGGCTACGGCAGCAACTCCGGAGTGGCGGCGCTGTACATCGTCGATATCCGGGACGGTTCGCTGATCAGGAAGATCGTGGTCGACAGTACCGAAACCACCAATGGCCTGTCTTCGGTCAAGCTGAAAGTGAATGCCCAGAACGTGGTACAGGCGGCCTATGGCGGCGACCTCAAGGGGCGGATGTGGAAGTTCGACCTGAGCTCCACCACCATCAACAGCTGGGGGCTGGCCTTTGCGGGGTCGCCCCTGTTCACCGCTCCCGGTGGTACCACCCAGCCCATCACTGCGCAGCCGTTGCTGATCGATCATCCGCTCAACGGCAAGATGGTGTTTTTCGGTACCGGGAAATTCAACGAGACTTCAGACAAGTTGAGCAAGGATCTGCAGGCTTTCTACGGGGTATGGGATGCCGATGGCGGGGCAGGCAGGATCACCGTCAGCAGCCTGGTGGCGCAGTCGATCACTGGCGTGTTCACTTCCAATGGTGTCCAGTTCATCACCACCAGCGAAAACCCGGTGGTGTACCCGGCACAAAGCGGTTGGTACCTGCCCTTGATCTACAACAATGTCGCCACGGGGGAGCGGGTGATCTACCCGGCGCGCACGACCCTGGGGCGGATCATTTTCACCACCGCCGCGGTCGATACCACCGACCCCTGTGCCAGCTTCGGTACCGGTCGGGTGGTCGAGCTGGACGCGTTCACCGGGAAAATGCTCAGTTATGCCGTGCTCGACACCAACGGCGATGGTGTTGTCGACAGCAATGACCTGCGTTCGAGTGGTTTCAACTTCTCTGCCATCCCGAATCTGACCGGTATCATGGGGGGGACGGGCACCCAGACTAAAATTTTCAGTGACTCCAGCGGTGGCACCACGTCCATGGCCGAAAAGGGCGGTGGTGGCAGCCGGCGGATCATGTGGCGACAAATCCAATAGGGAAGACCGTGTATGAAGCAGGTAGCCAAAGGCTTCACCTTGATCGAACTCATGATTGTCGTGGCCATTGTCGGTATTCTTGCGGCGGTGGCGTATCCCAGTTATATCGAGTACTCGAAGCGTACCCACCGCACGGAGATTGCCGGATTGCTTTCGGAGCAGGCGCAGAATCTGGAGCGTTACTATTCGAGGAACGGCTTTTACTCCAATGCCAGTGTCTCCACCGGGAACGCTTACTACTCCATCGCCGCTACCTTGAACGCTCAGGATTTCACCCTGGCGGCGACGGCGGCGGCGGGCTCGATGATGGTGGGCGACAAGTGTGGGGGGTTCACCATTACCCAGACGGGTGCACGCAGCAACCCGGGCGCCAGCTCAGGTGTGACGACAAAGGACTGTTGGGGGCGCTGACTTTTTTCAGGAGTGGCTGAGCACGCTCCCTACAGGTTTGGATCGACAGATGAGCAGGCAGCAACAAGTGATAATCGTGGGGGGCGGCGTGATTGGCTTGTTGACCGCCTTCAATCTGGCGGCGCATGTCGAGCGAGTGACCCTGATCGATCGTGCAGGCCTGGGCCGGGAGTCCTCCTGGGCCGGGGGCGGGATCGTCTCGCCGCTGTATCCATGGCGCTACAGTGCCGCCGTCACGGCGCTGGCGCACTGGTCGCAGGATTTTTATCCACAGCTGGGCGAGCGCCTGTTCGCCAGCACCGGTGTCGACCCGGAAGTCCATGTCACCGGCCTTTACTGGCTGGATCTCGATGACGAGGCTCAAGCCCTGGCGTGGGCCCAGCGCGAGCAGCGCCCGCTGAGCCGCGTGGACATCTCGGCAGTTCGTGATGCGGTCCCGGTAATGGGCGATGGCTACTCCCGGGCGATCCACATGGCGCATGTCGCCAACGTGCGTAACCCGAGGCTGGTGAAGTCGCTCAAGGCGGCCCTGCAGGCGCTGCCCAATGTCACGATCCACGAGCAGTGCGAAGTTGGCGACTTCATTCGCGAGGGGGCGAAAGTGGTCGGTGTACACACATCGGCGGGTGAGCTGCGCGCCGATCAGGTCGTGCTGGCCGCCGGTGCCTGGAGTGGCGAGCTGCTGAAGAGCCTCGCGCTGGAACTGCCGGTCGAACCGGTCAAGGGCCAGATGATCCTCTACAAGTGTGCGGCCGACTTCCTGCCGAGCATGATCCTGGCCAAGGGCCGTTACGCGATCCCGCGGCGCGACGGGCATATCCTGATTGGCAGTACCCTGGAACACGAAGGTTTCGACAAGACGCCGACCCTGCCTGCACTGGACAGCCTCAAGGCGTCGGCGGTGGAGTTGATTCCGGCGCTGGCGGGTGTCGAGCCGGTCGCCCACTGGGCCGGGTTGCGCCCAGGTTCGCCGGAGGGGATTCCCTTCATCGGGCCGGTTCCGGGGTTCGAGGGGCTTTGGCTCAACTGTGGTCACTATCGCAATGGCTTGGTGCTTGCGCCAGCGTCCTGCCAGCTGTTTGCCGACCTGTTGCTGGGACGTGAGCCGATCATCGATCCGGCGCCTTACGCGCCTGCCGGACGCCTTCAGTAGGAGCCGGCTTGCTGGCGATCGCGACCAGACACTCATCCAAGGCCCGGGCTCTTCATTGGTTTTTAGGGCCTCATCGCCAGCAAGCCGGCTCCCACAAGGCAGGTGCCAGGTGGAGAGTGAGTGGGGGCGCTCAGTCCAGCCCCAGCTTCTTCAGGCGATAGCGCATCGAGCGGAATGACAGGCTCAGCCGCTGGGCCGCCGCCGTACGGTTCCAGCGTGTCTCCTCCAGGGCCTGGAGGATCAGCTTGCGCTCGATGCTCTCCAGGTAGTCCTCCAGGTTGTCGATCTGCGCCAGGCTCGGTTCACCTGCTTCGGCCGTCTTGCATGGCGTTTCTGCCAGGCGCAGGTCACTGGCTTCGATCTGGTCGTTTTCACACAGGGTATAGGCCCGCTCGAGCATGTTCTCCAGTTCCCGCACGTTTCCGGGAAAGCGGTAGCCCTTGAGGGTGTCCAGGGCCTGTGGGTGCAGCCTGGCCGCGGGTTGTCCGCTGCTGGCCGCCAGGCGCTTGAGCACATGGGTTGCCAGCGGCTCGATATCATCCCGGCGCTCACGCAAGGCCGGCACGCGCAGTTCGATGACATTCAGCCGGTAATACAGATCCTGGCGAAAGCGTTCGGCACTGACTTCGGCGTTGAGGTCCTTGTGGGTGGCGCAGAGGATGCGCACGTCCACCACTTCCTCCTGTTGCCCGCCCACGCTGCGCACGGCCTTTTCCTGGATCGCCCGCAGCAGCTTGACCTGCATGGCCAGCGGCAGATCGGCCACTTCGTCGAGAAACAGGGTACCGCCGTTGGCGGCCTGGAACAGTCCGGGCTTGTCCTCGACCGCGCCACTGAAGCTGCCCTTGCGGTGGCCGAAAAACTCGCTCTCCATCAGTTCCGAGGGGATCGCGCCGCAGTTGACCGGCACGAACGGCCGCTCGGCACGCGGGCCCTGCTCGTGGATCAGGCGTGCCACCAGTTCCTTGCCACTCCCCGACTCGCCGCTGATGTACACCGGTGCCTGGCTGCGGGCCAGCTTGTCGACCTGCTTGCGCAGCGCGCGCATCGGCAGTGAGTCGCCGAGCAGGCGCGTGTCGATGGTCGCCGGTTTCTGTCCGGCCACTGGCAGCCGCAGGGCGCTGGCGACCAGTTCGCGCAAGCGGGCCAGATCCACCGGTTTGGTGAGAAAGTCGAAGGCGCCTGACTTGAGTGCGTTGATCGCGGTATCGAGGCTGCCGTAGGCCGTGATCATCGCCACTGGCACCTGGGGATGGCGCTGTTGGATGTGCTGGACCAGTTCCAGGCCGGTGCCGTCCGGCAGGCGCATGTCCGTCAGGCACAGGTCGAAGTCGTCCCGGGCGAGCTTGTCGCGGGCTTCACCGACATTGCGGGCGCTCTGGGTATCGAGTTTCATCCGGCCTAGAGTTATTTCCAGGAGTTCGCGGATATCCGGTTCATCATCGACGATCAGGATCTTTTGCCGTGGGCTCATGTTCAACTCTGTTTGCGTATGTGAGCGAAGGTGATGCGAAAGCAACTGCCGCCTTGGCGCCTTGAATAGTCTAGGCGGGCCTGGTTGCTTTCACATAACTCGCGGGACAGGTACAGGCCCAGGCCCGTACCCTGGCTTTCGGTGGTGAAGAAAGGCTCGAACAGATGCTGCAGCTGCTCCGGTGCGACGCCGGGGCCATTGTCCAGGATCTCCAGCGTCGGCAGGTCATTCCTGTGCTCGCGCGACAGTGTCAGCCAGACCTCGGCCTGCTCATGTAGCTGGGCGCTGTAGCGCAGGCCGTTTTCCAGCAGGTTGTTCAGCACCTGGCTCATCTGTTGCGGGTCGGCGTGGGTTTTCAGCCAGTCGTACTCTATCCGCAGATGCAGTTGCTGGTTGGGGGCAGCTCTCTCGCGCCAATCCCGGACAAAGGCTTGCAGCCAGGGGCTCAGGTCAAGCACCTGGGGCTCGGCCTGGCGTCGTCGCGACAGCTGCAGCACGTTCTCGATCACCAGATTCATGCGCTTGGACTGGTCCTGGATGATTTGCGTGAGACGCCGATCGGGACCGTGCAGTTCCTCCGACTCCAGCAGCAACTGGGCGGCATGGCTGATGGCGCCCAGTGGGTTGCGGATCTCGTGGGCGATCCCGGCGGTCAGCCGGCCCAGTGCGGCGAGCTTGAGTTGTTGGGCCTGTTGGGCGATTTTCGACTGATCTTCGAGGAAAACCAGTGTCTGCTGTCGTTCGCCGCGTTGCAGGGCGATGAAGCTGGGCTGCAGGACGGTGCTGCTGCCGGCGACTTTCAGGCTTTGCGGGCGCAGTGTCGGGTTGCTTTGCCACAGCCGCAGGCTGGCGATCAGCTCGGGAGAATGGTTCTCGAGCAGTCGTCCGAGCAGGTGCTCCTGGCCCAGCAGCGTCAGGACGCTCTGGTTGGCCAGTTGCACGCGGTGCTCGGCGTCCAGCACCAGGATGCCGGTGTGCATGCGTTGCAGGATCAGGGCGTTGAGCTTTTCCAGCTTGGTCACGTCGCTGGCGCGCTGCTCGGCCAGGGTCTCGCTGACGTCCAGCAGGCGGGTCAGCCCCTGAACCAGGAACGAGGCGGCAAAGCACAGAACGCCGAGCAGCCCGGCCTGGACATAGTAGTTGGCGGCCGCCGGGCGGCTGAAGCTCAGGTAGAAGGTCAGGTAGATGATGCCGCTGGCCGAAATGGCTGCAATCAGCAGACCCATACGGCTGCGCAGCAGCACGTTGCTGATGGCGACCGAAGCGATCAGCAGGTTGCCGATACCGCTCGGCGGGCCACCGGCCGCATAGAACAGGCCGGACAGCATCACCGCATCGGCCAGCGCGAGGCTGAAGACCTGGGCCTGGCGCCTGGGGTTCTCCAGCAGCACCACCACCAGGATGTTCAGGATCAGGTAGATCCAGCTGCCGGTGCGAAACAGCTCGCCGTCGGTCAGCTCCAGCAACTTGTCGTCCAGCCGGCTGGAAATCAGCAGGACCAGGGCGATGCCGATGCTCAAGCGATAGAGGTTATAGAGTCGCAGCAGGCGCTGCGCCTGGGCTCCACCGAGACTGAAGGTCTCAGTGGGCACGTGGGCCCTGACCTTGCTCGAGGTGGGCCTGGCTGCAGTACCACTGTTGCTGCTGGCTCAGGGCCCGGTCACGGGGCAGGTGCACGCCACAATGGGCACAGCGCACCATGGGCGCGGCATTCGGCTCGTCGCTGGGGTGGCTGGCGGTTTCGGCTCGCTTGAACTTGCGCCAGAACCATACGGCAGCGGCGATCAGGGCAATCCAGAACAGTAGACGAACCATGGCAGTACGCTTTTTGACGAATAATCCGGCAGTTTAGCCAAGCTCTTGGCGTGAGCCCAGTGCAATCGCGGTTGCCTGGTCCCAAGGCAAAAAAAAGAGCCCCGAGAGGCTCTTTTTTGCAGGCAACCCTGACTCAGTCGAACAGACCAAAGGTCATGTAGCTGAACCACGAACGGTCGCTGTTGTTGCCAGTGGCTTCATGCTGCTCTTCCTGGGCAGCATCGCCCTCGGTCGGCTTCAGGTCGGCCGGGATTGCGTCCTTGGCATCCTGGAACTGTTTCATCACGTCCTGGTTGGCGCGGGTTTCTCCCGGCGGCAGTGGTGGACGCGACTCGATCAGGCCGAGAGTGGCCTTGCTCAGCCAGGAGCGGTTGTCCGCCTCGGCAACGCGTGGCACGAACTGGCCATCGACCAGGCTCGGGTGGTTCGGGTAGTTGGCTTTCAGCACTTCCAGGCTGCTGGCGGCCAGTTCGTCCAGGTGCAGGCGCTGGTACGACTCGACCATCACCGCCAGGCCGTCGCCGACCGAAGGGGTTTCCTGGAAGTTTTCCACCACATAGCGGCCACGGTTGGCGGCGGCGACGTAGGCCTGGCGGGTCAGGTAGTAGTCGGCCACGTGGATTTCGTAGGCCGCCAACAGGTTGCGCAGGTAGATCATGCGCTGCTTGGCGTCCGGCGCGTAGCGGCTGTTCGGGTAGCGGCTGGTCAGCTGGGCGAACTCGTTGTAGGAGTCGCGGGCGGCACCCGGGTCACGCTTGGTCATGTCCAGCGGCAGGAAGCGCGCCAGCAGGCCGACGTCCTGGTCGAACGAGGTCAGGCCCTTGAGGTAGTAGGCGTAGTCCACGTTCGGGTGTTGTGGGTGCAGGCGAATGAAGCGCTCGGCGGCGGACTTGGCGGCTTCCGGCTCGGAGTTCTTGTAGTTGGCGTAGATCAGCTCGAGCTGTGCCTGGTCGGCATAGCGTCCGAACGGATAACGCGACTCCAGGGCCTTGAGCTTGGCGGTGGCGGCGGTATAGCTGTTGTTGTCCAGGTCGGCCTGTGCCTGCTGGTACAGCTCCACTTCGCTCAGGTTTTCGTCAACGACTTCCTTCGACGAGCAAGCAGCGGTCAGTGCGAGGATGGCGATCAGCAGCAGGTGTTTCACTTGCATGGCGGCTTGCGTCCCTATGACGGCCGCTGTCTTGGGCGGTGCCGTCCTGTTATGATGAACGCCCCGTTGAAAGCCTCGGGGCAAAAGACGCCGTATTTAACCACAAGCGCGCAGCCGAAACCAAAGGCTGTGCCGACGCCCAGTCCGAGCATGTCCGATAAAATTGAACTTCGCGCAGAGGTGCCGTCCGAACTGGGCGGTCAACGCCTCGATCAAGTCGCCGCCCAACTGTTTACCGAGCACTCGCGCTCGCGCCTATCCACCTGGATCAAGGACGGCCGCCTGACGGTGGATGGCGCGGTGATCCGCCCGCGCGATATCGTCCATGGCGGCTCCGTTCTCGAGCTGACCGCCGAGCAGGAGGCCCAGGGCGAGTGGGTGGCCCAGGACATCGAGCTCGATATCGTCTATGAAGATGACGATATCCTGGTCATCAACAAGCCGGCAGGCCTGGTGGTGCACCCGGCGGCCGGGCATGCCGACGGCACGCTGCTCAACGCCCTGCTGCACCACGTGCCGGACATCATCAACGTGCCCCGCGCCGGTATCGTGCACCGGCTGGACAAGGACACCACCGGCCTGATGGTGGTGGCCAAGACCATCCAGGCGCAGACCCAACTGGTCGCCCAACTGCAGAGCCGGACCGTCAGCCGCATCTATGAATGCATCGTGATCGGCGTGGTCACCGCCGGCGGCAAGATCAACGCGCCGATCGGCCGGCACGGCCAGCAGCGCCAGCGCATGGCCGTGATGGAAGGCGGCAAGCCGGCTGTCAGCCATTACCGGGTACTCGAGCGTTTCCGCTCCCATACCCATGTCCGGGTCAAGCTGGAAACCGGGCGGACCCACCAGATCCGCGTGCACATGTCGCACATCAACTTCCCGTTGGTCGGCGATCCTGTCTATGCCGGCCGTTTCCGCATTCCGCCGGCCGCCAGCGCGACCATGGTCGAATCGCTGAAGAACTTCCCGCGCCAGGCCCTGCACGCGCGTTTCCTGGAACTTGACCATCCGACCACCGGCAAGCGCATGAGCTGGGAGTCGCCGTTGCCGGACGATTTCGTCTGGTTGCTGTCGCTGCTCAAGCAGGACCGCGAGGCGTTCGTCGGGTGAACGATTTCCTGATTCCGGACTGGCCTGCGCCGGCGCGGGTCAGGACCTGCGTGACCACTCGGGCGGGCGGCGTCAGCCAGGCGCCGTTTGACAGCCTGAACCTGGGCGACCATGTCGAGGACGACCCGGCCGCGGTCGCGGAAAACCGCCGACGCCTCAATTCCACCTTCTCCATCCGTCCGGCCTGGTTGCGCCAGGTGCATGGCGTGGTGGTGGTCGAGGCTGATCCCGGGGTGACTGCCGAGGCCGACGGCAGTTGGACGATGACGCCGGGAGTGGCCTGTACGGCGATGACCGCCGATTGTCTTCCCGCCCTGTTCTGCGATCGTGCCGGTACCCGTGTGGCGGCCGCCCATGCCGGCTGGCGTGGCCTGGCAGCCGGTGTGCTGGAGGCAGCGGTCGACAGCCTCGGTGTGGCGCCTTCGGAAATACTGGTCTGGCTTGGCCCGGCGATCGGTCCCCAGGCTTTCGAGGTCGGCGCGGAAGTGCGCGAGGCCTTTATCGCCACACATCCGGAAACCGTCGAGGCCTTCGTCCCGAGCCGCAACGCCGGGCGTTTCATGGCCGATATCTATGCCCTGGCACGCCTGCGCCTGGCCGCACGGGGAATCACCGCGGTCCATGGCGGCGGCTTCTGCACGGTGTCCGACCCGCGCTTCTATTCCTACCGGCGCAGTCCGCGCACCGGTCGTTTTGCCTCCCTGATCTGGCTGGCCGACTAGACTTTCCTGACCTGCGTCAATCGCCCGACGCTTGAAACTCCCAGAATCGCCCGTATCTATAGGTGCATCTGGCAGGCTTCTCTATTCAGGTGTGTCCATCGCTCCGGCCTGCTCAAAAGGAAGGTGACTAATGCGTATAGACCGATTAACCAGCAAGTTGCAGTTGGCCTTGTCCGATGCCCAATCCCTGGCCGTTGGCCTGGATCATCCGGCCATCGAACCGACCCACCTGCTGCAGGCGTTGCTGGAACAGCAGGGTGGTTCGATCAAGCCCCTGTTGATGCAGGTTGGCTTCGAGGTCAACAGCCTGCGCAAGGAGTTGAGCAAGGAGCTCGACAAACTGCCGAAAATCCAGAATCCCACCGGCGACGTCAATATGTCGCAGGACCTGGCGCGCCTGTTGAACCAGGCCGACCGCCTGGCCCAGCAGAAGGGCGACCAATTCATCTCCAGCGAGCTGGTGCTGCTCGCCGCCATGGACGAGAACAGCAAGCTCGGCAAATTGCTGCTGGGCCAGGGCGTGAGCAAAAAGGCCCTGGAGAACGCGATCAACAACCTGCGCGGTGGCGCGGCGGTCAATGACGCCAACGTCGAGGAATCGCGCCAGGCCCTGGACAAGTACACCGTCGACCTGACCAAGCGTGCCGAGGACGGCAAGCTCGACCCGGTGATTGGTCGTGACGACGAGATTCGCCGCACGATCCAGGTGCTGCAACGGCGAACCAAGAACAACCCGGTGCTCATCGGCGAGCCTGGCGTGGGCAAGACTGCCATTGCCGAGGGCCTGGCCCAGCGCATCATCAATGGCGAGGTGCCCGATGGTCTCAAGGGCAAGCGCCTGCTGTCGCTGGACATGGGTGCGCTGATCGCCGGGGCCAAGTACCGCGGCGAGTTCGAGGAGCGCCTCAAGGCACTGCTCAATGAGCTGTCGAAGCAGGAAGGGCAGATCATCCTGTTCATAGACGAACTGCACACCATGGTCGGCGCCGGCAAGGGCGAGGGCTCGATGGATGCGGGCAACATGCTCAAGCCGGCCCTGGCGCGTGGCGAGCTGCATTGCGTCGGCGCGACCACCCTCAACGAGTACCGTCAATATATAGAGAAGGACGCCGCGCTCGAGCGTCGCTTCCAGAAGGTGCTGGTGGATGAGCCGAGCGAGGAGGACACCATTGCCATCCTGCGCGGCCTGAAGGAACGTTATGAGGTGCACCATAAGGTGGCGATCACCGATGGCGCGATCATCGCGGCGGCCAAGCTCAGCCACCGCTACATCACCGACCGGCAGTTGCCGGACAAGGCCATCGACCTGATCGATGAGGCCGCCAGCCGCATCCGCATGGAAATCGACTCCAAGCCGGAAGTGCTCGACCGCCTGGAGCGGCGCCTGATCCAGCTCAAGGTCGAGGCCCAGGCCCTGAAGAAGGAGGACGACGAGGCGGCGATCAAGCGTCTGGACAAGCTCCAGGAAGACATCGCCCGGCTGGAGCGTGAGTATTCCGACCTGGAAGACGTCTGGACCTCGGAAAAGGCCGAGGTGCAGGGCTCTGCACAGATCCAGCAGAAAATCGAACAGTCGCGCCAGGAACTGGAGGCGGCACGCCGCAAAGGCGACCTCAACCGCATGGCCGAGCTGCAGTACGGGGTGATCCCGGACCTGGAGCGCAGTCTGCAGATGGTCGACCAGCATGGCCACAGCGAGAACCAGCTGCTGCGCAGCAAGGTCACCGAGGAAGAGATTGCCGAGGTGGTGTCGAAGTGGACCGGTATTCCGGTGTCGAAGATGCTCGAAGGCGAGCGCGAGAAGCTGCTGAAGATGGAGAGCCTGTTGCACCAGCGCGTCATCGGCCAGAGCGAGGCCGTGGTCGCGGTGGCCAACGCGGTACGGCGCTCTCGTGCCGGCTTGTCCGACCCGAATCGCCCGAGCGGCTCGTTCATGTTCCTCGGTCCGACCGGGGTGGGCAAGACCGAGCTGTGCAAGGCCCTGGCCGAATTCCTGTTCGACACCGAGGAGGCCATGGTGCGGATCGACATGTCCGAGTTCATGGAGAAACACTCCGTGGCTCGCCTGATCGGTGCGCCTCCGGGCTATGTCGGTTATGAAGAGGGCGGCTACCTGACCGAGGCCGTGCGTCGCAAGCCGTATTCGGTGATCCTGCTGGACGAGGTCGAGAAGGCGCATCCGGACGTGTTCAACATCCTGCTGCAAGTGCTGGAGGATGGCCGCCTGACCGACAGCCACGGCCGTACGGTGGACTTCCGCAACACCGTGGTGGTGATGACCTCGAACCTCGGTTCGATGCAGATCCAGGAACTGGTGGGTGATCGCGAGGCGCAGCGGGCGGCAGTCATGGATGCCCTGGGCAGCCACTTCCGGCCGGAGTTCATCAACCGGGTCGATGAAGTAGTGATCTTCGAGCCGCTGGCCCGTGACCAGATCGCCGGTATCACCGAGATCCAACTGGGTCGCCTGCGTGGTCGCCTGGCCGAGCGCGAGCTGACGCTGACGTTGAGCGACGAGGCGTTGGACAAGCTGATCGCCGTGGGTTACGACCCGGTCTATGGCGCACGGCCGCTGAAGCGGGCGATCCAGCGCTGGATCGAGAACCCGTTGGCCCAGCTGATCCTGTCGGGGCGATTCGTGCCGGGGACCAGCATCACCGGGCGGGTGGAGAACGACGAGATCGTCTTTGCCTGAGTGATTGCGGCACTGAAAGGAAAGGGGCCTCGCATCGCGAGGCCTTTTTTTTCGCCAAGGCGTTGAAATCAATGAAAAAGGCTTGTAAAGTGCGCCCCGCAACACAGTCATCCCCGGAACTTCCCCGCAAAGGGAATTCCAGAAAAAAGATTGCAAATTCAGTGTCTTGAAAGCAATTTAGGGGTTGACAGAGAGTTAAAAGGTTGTAAAATGACGCGCCTCAGAGACGCAAACGCAGAAATGCGAAAGCGGCGAAGGGTAAGCTTCCAGAGATGGAGGCGAAGCGTTAAAGTTGTAGCTTGAAATGTGTCGTTCCGTGATAGCTCAGTCGGTAGAGCAAATGACTGTTAATCATTGGGTCCCAGGTTCGAGTCCTGGTCACGGAGCCAATTTCAAACCGGGGTATAGCGCAGTCCGGTAGCGCGCCTGCTTTGGGAGCAGGATGTCAGGAGTTCGAATCCCCTTACCCCGACCATATTTGGGTCGTTAGCTCAGTTGGTAGAGCAGTTGGCTTTTAACCAATTGGTCGTAGGTTCGAATCCTACACGACCCACCATTTTTGAGACCAGTTCGCTGGAATCGAATCTTAAGATCAGAGGCCAAAAGCGCTGATCGCAGAAGGCGCCTCTTGAAGGTGCCTTTTTTTTACCGGGGTATAGCGCAGTCCGGTAGCGCGCCTGCTTTGGGAGCAGGATGTCAGGAGTTCGAATCCCCTTACCCCGACCATATTCAGAAAAAAGCACCCGCAAGGGTGCTTTTTTTTGCCTGCGTATTCCATCCTGAATAGGGTTTGCAGCTTCTGGGGTTTCTCAGGAGAACTGTCCTGAATAACTTCTCCCAGCTAACTGACAGGTAAATCCCACTATGGCGCGCAAGCCCCATGTGGTGAGCAGGCTTGCCTGCGCTGGGGTGCAAAGCGCCCCCAAAGCCTGCGCGCGCCGAATGCCGGGCCTATCGTATTCGCGAGTTTTACAGTTGTTTTTTTCATGCTGCTTGCGGGCATGAGCCATTGCCGGCGAGGACAGTTGCAAGGCCGCCCCGCCGACACGCTGCTCGATCAGTGCAACTTCAACCGCGGATCGGTCCCGCGCCCAATCCGACTTCCCAGCATCAGCATCAACGTACGGAATGTGCCGTACAGCGCCATCTGGTGCATGCGGTACAGCGACACGTAGAACATCCGCGCCAGCCAACCTTCCAGCATCACGCTACCGGTCAGGTTACCCATCAGGTTACCCACGGCCGAGAAACGCGACAGCGAAATCAGCGAACCATAGTCGGTGTAGCGATACTCCGGCAGCGCACCGGCCTTGCCCTCGACCCGTTGTTTCAGCGATTTGGCCAGCAGCGACGCCTGCTGGTGGGCCGCCTGCGCGCGTGGCGGTACATTGCGGTCGCTATCCGGCTGCGGGCAGGCCGCGCAGTCGCCGAAGGCGAAGATGTTTTCATCGCGAGTGGTCTGCAGTGTTGGCAGAACCTGGAGCTGGTTGATCCGGTTGGTCTCCAGACCATCGATGTCCTTCAGGAAGCCAGGCGCGCGGATACCGGCGGCCCAGACTTTCAGGCTGGCCGGAATCACCTGGCCATCGGCGGTGATCAGGCTCTCGTTGGTCACTTCGCTGACCGCTGCGTTGGTCATCACCCGCACGCCGAGTTTTTCCAGGGTCTTGTGCACCGGTCCGCTGATCCGCTCTGGCAGGGCTGGCAGCACCCTTGGGCCGGCCTCGATCACGGTGATGTGCATGTTTTCCGGTTTGATCCGGTCCAGGCCATAGGCCGCCAGTTCATGGGCGGCGTTATGCAGTTCGGCAGCCAGTTCCACACCGGTGGCGCCGGCGCCGACGATGGCGACGCTGATCATCTGTTCCGGCGCGTCGTTCTGCCCGGCATGGGCGCGCAGGTAGTGGTTGAGCAACTGCTGGTGGAAGCGCTCGGCCTGCTTGCGGGTGTCGAGGAACAGGCAATGCTGCGCCGCGCCCTGGGTGCCGAAATCGTTGGTGGTACTGCCGACGGCGATCACCAGGGTGTCATAGGCCAGTTCGCGGGCCGGCAGCAGTTCCACGCCGTTTTCGTCGTAGGTGGCCGCCAGCTGGATCTTTTTCTCGGCGCGATCGAGCCCGCTCATGCGGCCCAACTGGAACTCGAAGTGGTTCCATTTCGCCTGGGCGACATAGTTGAGTTCGTCTTCCGAAGAGTTCAGGGAGCCGGCGGCCACTTCGTGCAGCAGGGGCTTCCAGATGTGGGTCAGGTTCGCGTCGACCAGCACGATGCTGGCACTGCCGCGCTTACCCAGGGTCTTACCCAGGCGGGTCGCCAACTCCAGGCCGCCGGCGCCGCCGCCAACGATCACGATACGATGGGTCATGGGGATATCTCGCAAGGCTAAAGGAAATCTGTGCCTGCGTTATCCGGGCGAGCGCGAGGCAGCTCATAGCGCCAGATAACTCAGGAGGCGGCTCAGCAGGCCCAGGCCGATCACCGCGACGAGCACCACGACCAGGAGCATCCACGGCCGAAAGGGCCGGCGCTCGACTTGGTGCTGGGAGAGTTGCAGGTACTCGTCGACATGTTTCTGGTCTTCCGGGTTCAGGCGGCTGCTCATAAAGAAGGTCTCTTCAGATAGACGTTGCCGAATGTGCAAACGCTACATGTGGGTTGGAGGGGGCATTGATATCCCGTTCGCGGATGAATCCGGCTCCCACAGGATTTGTGTCGCACGCCCCTGTGGGAGCCGGATTCATCAGCGAACAGACAGCCGGGACGACACCGAGTCTCCTTATGCCCCCACTCCCTGAAACCCTGCAGCGTTCATTTGAGCATAGCCGCCAAGAGAAGCTTCTCATGGGTGAGCGAATAAGGTGGATGATAACGCTTTGTATCGCCCCGTCGGCAATCTCGTCATGAAATTACAGGCTGATGCCTACGTCGAAGACGATGCTGCGCCCCAGGTTGCCACGCAGGAAGTCGGGCGCATCGGGGTGGGCGAACAGCACCCGGGCGAAGGTCGGTCCCACCAGTGACAACGAGCGCCAGCCCTGGCGCAGATACTCGGTGGGGGGCGGGAAGTGACTGTTGAGGTCAAGGACTTCGCGCTTGAGGCTGGCGAAGGCGATGATGTCCAGTTCGCTCAGGTCCAGGCCGCGCTCCTTGTAGTTGTGGGCCTTCTTGCGCAGGGTCGGTGCCAGGCGCAGCAGCAGCTCGGAAGCGGGAATGCGCCTGGGCTTGGCTTCGCGACGCACCAGTTGGCTCAGGGAAAACGCACTGCGCCGGCGTTGCAGTTCCTCGCGCCATTCGTCGTTCAGGCGTCGACCTTCGTCGAGCACGAAGAACACTTCGAAGCGTGCCTCGCGAAACAGCACGTCCGGTGGTTCCTGGCCGGCAGGGTGGAAATCATCGTTGTGGTAGGGGACGTTCAGCCCTTGCAGCAGGCGCTGGCAGACCCAACGCTCACGCTCCCATTTGCGGGCATTGGAGAGAAACGTGTTGGCTTGCTCGGCCTGGATGGTCAGCAAGCGTAAGAAGTCTGAGTCGTCCATGGCCCAAGCTTAGCGTTGAAATCGTGACAGCAGGAAGTGGCCCGGGGACTTTCTCCGGGCTGTCTGCGTATTGCCCGTGTAGACTGTAGGGCTTATCCGGGCAGGGAGTTCCAGGTGTGACGCAGAGGTGCTTATGATCGGTGCGCAATTGCTGTCGCCTGCCAGCCTGGTCATTGGCTGGCTGATCTATCTGCCGGTGGTGCTGTGGGCGGTCTGGCGTTCGCCGTGGGTCGAGCTGTTCACCGACAGTCGTCGTCAGCACCTGTTGTTCGGTACCGTGTTCGCCCTGTTCCTGCTCTGGTTGCTGCGTCGTGACTTCGACAGTGGCGTGTCCTATCACTTCATTGGCCTGACCGCGGTCACCTTGCTGCTCGACTGGCCGTTGGCGATTGTCGGTGCACTGGTCGCGCAACTCGGATTGGTGCTGTTGGGGCGGCAGGACCTGGCAGCCTTGGGCGTCAATGGCACGTTGCTGATCCTGTTGCCAGTGTTGGTCACCGAGGCCTGTGCGGTGCTGGTGGAGCGTGCCCAGCCACGCAATCCCTTCGTCTACATCTTCTGTTCGGGGTTCTTCGCTGCGGCCCTGGCAGCCTTGCTGTGCCTGCTGGCGAGCCTGGCGTTGCTGTGGTTCGACGGGCGCTTCGCGATGCCGGAGTGGCTGGAAGACTTCATCGGTTACCTGTGGCTGATCCTCTTTCCCGAGGCGTTCATCAACGGCACGGTGATCAGTGCGCTGGTGGTGTTCTGCCCCGAATGGCTGGAAACCTTCAACCGCACACGCTACCTGTCGGCGCCGTGGAAGGACAACGAGCCGCCCGGGAACTCTCGTTGATCTGCATCAAGTAAGCCGATCCGCATGACGCTCATGCTCGGAAAAACACCCGGGGAGGGGCGCAGTGATGAGTGTGTACGAGTGGGCGCGTCAGGAAGTGCGGGCCAGCGTGGAGGCCGCGCAGCTGGCGGGATTCGAACCGGGGCTGGGGCTGCGTGCCCTGCTCAGCGCGGTGGTGCAGCAGAGCAAGGCGTTGCGCAGTGCCGAGGACCTGGCCGACGAGCTGCAGTTTCTCGCCGAGAACCTTGATGACGATCAGGACTACGGCTTCATGCGGCCCTGATCCCGTGTGACTCAGTGGGTACGTGGCGACAGCTCTTCGGAGAACAGTTCGTCCTCGGCGTCCGGGGCGACCGGGATCTTGTGCTCTTCCGCCGCCCAGGCGCCCAGGTCGATCAGTTTGCAGCGGTCGGAGCAGAAGGGGCGGTTGATGTTGGTCGCTTTCCACTCCACGGGCGCTCCGCAGGTAGGGCATTCGACGGTCAGGGGCTGGCTCATGTTCGGCCTCCTTGTAAAGTCAGGTAAAAGTTGTGCAGACGCTCGACTTCGCTGTGCAGCCAGGCGCGGTCGCGGTCGTTGACCAGCACGTCGTCGGCGTATTTCAGGCGTTCCTCGCGCGTGGCCTGGGCCTTGAGAATGGCCTGCACCTGTGCCTCGCTCGTCTGGTCACGCTGCAGGGTGCGCTCGATCTGCAGCGCTTGCGGCGCATCGATGACCAGCACGCGCCGGGTTGTGGCGTACTGGCCGGATTCGATCAGTAGCGGCGACACCAGGATCGCATAGGGCGACTGGGCCTGGGCCAGGTGGCTGGCGATCTCGGCGGCGATCAGCGGGTGCAGTAGCGCTTCCAGCCAGCGCCGCTGCTCGGCGTCCTCGAAGATCAGCTTGCGCAACGCGGTGCGGTCCAGTTGGCCGTCGACCTGCAGCACGCCCGGGCCAAAGTGTTCGGCGATCTTCAGTAGCGCCGGGCGACCGGGCTCCACCACCCAGCGGGCGGCGTGGTCGGCATCCACGGCATGGATGCCCAGATCGATGAAGTGCTGGGCGGCAGCGCTCTTGCCGCTGCCGATGCCGCCGGTGAGGCCGAGAATCCAGGGTTTTGAAGCGGGTGTGGTCATTCAGAAACCGGCAAAGTGCAGATAGGAAGTGGTTATTTGACCACCCCAGAGCAATGCAATCCAGCCGGCAATTGCCAGATAGGGGCCGAAGGGGATCGGCGTCGAGGTCTGTGCGTTGCGCAGGCGCAGCAGAATCAGCCCGAGCAGGGCGCCGACCAGTGAGGACAGCAGGATCGTCAAGGGCAGGATCTGCCAGCCACCCCAGGCGCCGAGCATCGCCAGCAGCTTGAAGTCGCCGTGGCCCATGCCTTCCTTTCCGGTCAGCAGCTTGAACACCCAATACACCGACCAGAGGCTCAGGTAGCCGGCAACAGCGCCCCAGAGGGCGTCACCCAGGGACGTGAAGATTGCGAAGTGGTTGGCGATCAGGCCCAGCCAAAGCAGCGGCAGCACCAGGGCGTCCGGGAGTATCTGGTGGTCGGCGTCGATCAGGCTCATCGCCAGCAGCCCCCAGGTCAGCACCAGCATCAGCCCGGCAGGCCAGCCGAAACCGAAGTGCCAGGCGATGAATGCCGAAAGTAGGCCGCAGGCCAGTTCGGTCAGCGGGTAGCGTTTGCTGATCGGCGTCTTGCAGCTGGAGCATTTGCCGCGCAGCAGGGCGTAGCTGAGCAGTGGCAGGTTTTCCCAGGCGCGGATCGGGTGGTTGCAGTGTGGGCAGTGGGAATGGGGTAGCAGCAGGTTATAGGTCGTGGAGGGTTCGGTTTGCGGCAGGCCTAGTACTTCATGGGCTTGAGCGCGCCAGTCGCGTTCGAGCATTTTCGGCAGCCGCCAGATCACGACATTGAGGAAACTGCCGACGACCAGGCCGAGAACGAGCGCGAAAAAAACGAAGGCCAGCGGGCTGCTGGCCAGGAAATCGGGTAGGGACATCGGTTAGACCACTTGGCCAAGCTTGAAAATGGGCAGGTACATGGCGATCACCAGGCCGCCGACGATGACGCCGAGGACGGCCATGATCAGCGGCTCCATCAGGCTGGTGAGGCTGTCGACGCTGTTGTCGACCTCGGTTTCGTAGTAGGTCGCGACCTTGTCGAGCATGTCGTCGAGGGCTCCGGATTCTTCGCCGATAGATGTCATCTGGACGGCCATGCTGGGGAAAACACCGGTCGCGCGCATGGAAAAGTTCAGCTGCATGCCCGTGGAAACATCCTGCTTCACGCGATTGACCGCATTTCTGAAGACGACGTTACCGGTAGCTCCAGCCACGGAGTCCAGAGCTTCTACCAGGGGCACGCCTGCGGCAAAAGTAGTCGACAGCGTTCGAGCGAAGCGGGCCACGGCGGATTTGTAGAGCAACTGCCCGATGATGGGAAGTTTCAGCAGGGCACGGTCAAGCCCATCGCGAAATTTCTCCGATTTTTTATAGGTGCGCTTGAGGGCGAAGCCTGCCGCCACCAGGCCACCGATAACAATCAGCCACCAGTCCTGGAGGATTTGCGAAAGCCCAATCACCATCAGGGTGAAAGCGGGCAGCTCCGCGCCAAAACTGGCGAAAATAGTCTGGAACTGTGGCACCACCTTGATCAGCAGAATGCCGGACACGACAATCGCCACCAGGATCACCGCGATGGGGTAGGTCATGGCCTTCTTGATCTTGGCCTTGAGTGCCTCGGTTTTTTCCTTGTAGGTGGCCACCCGCGACAGCAGGCTTTCCAGGGCACCGGCCTGTTCGCCTGCATCGACCAGGTTGCAATAGAGCTCGTCAAAGTACTCCGGTTTCTTGCGCAGCGACGTAGCGAAGCTGTTGCCGGCAGCCACTTCCTGTTTGATCTCGTCCACCAGCTTGCGAATGTTCGGGTTGTCGAAGCCTTCTGAAATGATATCGAAGGACTGTAGTAACGGCACTCCAGCCTTCATCATGGTTGCCATCTGACGAGTGAACAGGGCGATATCGAGCGGCTTGATGCGTTTACCCTTGCTGAATATCGAAACGCCCTTTTTTCGTACCCGGCCCGGGTTTATTCCTTGTTTACGCAGTTGGGCCTTGATCAGCGCCGGGTTGTGACCGCTCAGCTCGCCGGTCATCTTCGTACCTTTCTTGTCGGTACCCTCCCAGGCGTAAACACTGACTTTTGCCCCTTTCGTTGCCATGGCTTAATCCTTGGTCACCCGGTTGATTTCTTCCAGGCTGGTCAGTCCCTGCATGGCCTTGCGCAAGCCTGAGGTCCGCAGGTCGTTGAAACCGTCCTTGCGCATCTGCTCATCGATTTCAATCGAATTGCCCTCGGCCATGATCAGGCGCTGAAGTGCGGAAGTGTTCTTCACCACCTCGTAGATACCGATACGACCTTTGTAGCCACCATTGCATTGGTCGCAGCCGACCGGTTCGTAGATCTTGAACCGGCCGATCTGTTCCGATGGGAATCCCTCCTTGATCAGGGCTTCCTCGGGTATATCCATTTCCTTCTTGCAGTGCGAGCACAGCTTGCGTGCCAGACGCTGGGCGATGATCAGGCTGACCGAAGTGGCGATGTTGAAGCCGGGAATGCCCATGTTCTGCAGGCGAGTCAGTGTTTCCGCGGCGCTGTTGGTGTGCAGGGTCGACAGCACCATGTGGCCGGTCTGGGCCGCCTTGATCGCGATTTCGGCGGTTTCCAGGTCGCGGATCTCACCAACCATGATCACGTCCGGGTCCTGGCGCAGGAACGAGCGCAGGGCCTGGGCGAAGTCCAGGCCCTGTTTCGGATTGACGTTGACCTGGTTGATGCCTTCCATGTTGATCTCCACCGGGTCTTCGGCGGTGGAGATATTGATGTCCACGGTGTTGAGAATATTCAGGCCGGTATACAGCGAGACGGTCTTGCCGGAACCAGTGGGGCCGGTGACCAGAATCATGCCCTGAGGCTGTTTCAGGGCTGAGAGGTAGAGCTCTTTCTGGTCTGGCTCGTAACCCAGCGCATCGATACCCATCTGTGCGCTGGAAGGGTCGAGGATCCGCATCACGATCTTTTCGCCCCACAGGGTCGGCAGGGTGTTGACCCGGAAGTCGATGGCCTTGGTCTTCGAAATCCGCATCTTGATGCGGCCGTCCTGGGGTTTTCGGCGCTCGGAAATATCCATGCTGGCCATCACTTTCAGGCGTGCTGCGATCCGACCAGACAGGTGAATGGGTGGCCGGGCGACTTCCTTCAGCATACCGTCGGTACGTAGGCGCACACGATAGATCTTTTCATAAGGTTCGAAGTGCAGGTCGGAGGAGCCGCCCTTGATGGCATCCAGCAACATCTTGTTGACGAAGCGCACCACTGGCGCGTCATCCGCGTCCTGACCGGCAATGGCTTCGTGCTTCTTATCGTCGACCGACTCGATGTCCAGGCCGTCCAGGTCGATATCGCCGATGTCGTCGATGCCTGATACGTGGTTGTCGAAGAACTTGTCGATGGCATCGGTAAGCTTGTCATCCTCGACCAGGATGGCTTCGGTGTTCAGGCCGGTGCTGAACTGGATATCGGTGATCGCCTGATGGTTGCTCGGGTCCGAGATGCCGACAAACAGCTTGTTGCCTCGACGCCACAGGGGCAGGACGTGGTGCTGGCGGATCAGCTTCTCGCTGACCAAGCCCTTAGGTTGGCTCTCCTTGTCGAGACAGCTCAGGTCGAGCAGGGCAACACCGAAATGCTCGGAGGCGACCTCTGCGACCTGGCGGCTTTTTACCAACTTGTTCTGTACCAGATAGCTGACCAGTGAGATCCGATTGCGTTGGGCTTGCTGAAACGCCTGCTGGGCGTTCTTGTCGGTAATCAGCTCGGCCGCGACCAGTTGCTTGGCCAGGCCGGAAAGGGCGATATCGTTCATTGGAGCACCAGGCACATACACTTGGAGTCTTATAGCCTAGTCGGGCGGCGGTGCCAAATTTGACCGTGGGGGTGACAAAAAATGTCATTTTTTGTCGTGGCGTAGCACGCTACCGTCTGCTTGATAAAACACTGCGATATTTTTTGGGGACATGAAAAACCGCCGTAGCGAAGTACTTACGGCGGCTCTTAACTCCAGGGTTTTGCCAGATACCACTTAGGTTACGTTAGTTTTTGACATACCCATTGGTCACACAGTTCCCACCGTAAGTCCAGTATTGAAAGTTTGCATCTGGTGTGAGAGTGCAGGTATCGGCCGCAGCGATCCCCTTGTAGGCGTTGGGGGTTGCGGTGATTACACCTGCTGCCGAGACGGCAATGGTGTTCAGGGCCCCGCCCGCTTGGTTGGTCGGTAGCGTGATATTCAAGAGCGCCGCAGTGTTGCACTGTCCAATAGCAGACGTTTGTTGAAAACAGATGGTGATTGCTGTTTTGACCGGATCCATAGCTGCTACAACTTCGGTGTATGCTGCCTTTCTCGTGTAGTTCTGATAGGCCGGTAGCGCAACAGCTGCCAAAATGCCAATGATCGCCACAACGATCATTAGTTCAATCAGCGTAAAGCCCTTTTGCATCGCGTTCATGGGTACTACCTCTTGATGGATTCTGTTTTTTGACGTTTGGCGCTTTTCTGGATCCTCAGCAAGTCACGTGCCAAAGCAGTAATAGCCGTTGCTCTGCTTTTTGGTTCCAATTCATTTATTGATAGTGCACTCATTTTGAAAGGAAAAATTTACCTGCTGGCCTGTCTTGTTCTGATGGCTGTATCGATTTCTCTTCCAGTCAGTGGGCATGACTGGCAGCGCTCTATTCAGGCTCTCGTCTTGCTGACGGCGCTGGGGTTTATGGCGTCTTTGACTCCTCTGATTGCAGCGAGGAGGCTTGACGGCCTATCTGGCACTGCTTGTTCCCTCATGACCCTGCTGGGGCTCTGCTCTTCATTGGGGGCACGCCAGCCGCAATGGGGCCTTGTCGAGCTGTCCTTGGCTGTTGGTTTATGCCTCGCGGCATTGGCTTTTTCCGTGGCAAGGGTTACCTTGAGTGAGGAGGGTGACAGAGCCTTGTTGCTGTTCCTTGTATTGCTTTGCGCTATCAAGACCTTTCAATTTCTGGTTGTCGGGCTTGATGTTTTTATGACTGCTCCTGCGGTCTTGGATACTGATCGCCTGATTGCAGGCTTCTCCAACAAACGCTTCTACGGTCAGTTCCAAACCTTCACCCTGCCGTTGCTGACGCTTCCGTTGCTGCTATCCCACGCTCAGCGCTCTACCCGTGTATTGGTCTTCTCACTCCTGGCCCTCTGGTGGTTGATCTGTATAACCGGTGGAACTCGCGGCAGCTGGCTAGGAATGGGGGCAGCAGCTTGCGTGCTGTTCATCGCCGGCCACTCCGGCAAACGTTGGATCGCCTGGCAACTCCTTGCCGTCGCTCTCGGCATCACCCTCTACTGGCTCTTGTTCAACGTACTAACCGGCTATCTCGGCATCGAGGTCACCAACGCTGCCAGCGACCGCCTCACCACCTCCCTCTCCGGCCGTGGCCCCCTCTGGCAACAAGCCTGGGACATGATCCGCGAACGCCCCTGGCTCGGCTTCGGCCCCATGCACTTCGCCGATATCCACAACCCCATCGCCGCCCACCCGCACCAGGCCATCCTGCAGTGGGCCTGCGAGTGGGGCATCCCCTCCACCCTGCTGGTGATGTGGCTGGTCGGCCGTGGACTCTGGGCCACTTTCCGCCTGGTCCGCGAACGCGCCGACTCCAACGATCCGGTCGACCTGCTGCGTGTCTGCCTGTTCGCCAGCCTGATCGGCGCGCTGACTCAATCCATGGTCGACGGCGTGATCGTCATGCCGTACTCCCAGCTGTGGCTGTCCCTGGTGGTCGGCTGGCTGATGGGCATTCACGTCTGGAAAAGCGAACCCGCCAAACCCAATGCGCTCATCCACTGGTCCTGGATGGGCATCAGCACCGCCGCCGTGCTGTTCCTGGTCTACGTGGTCATCCGCGACGTGCCGCACCTGGAGGAGCGCAACAAGCTCTACCAGCAACAATATGGTGGTCATCTCCAGCCGCGCTTCTGGGCACAAGGCGTAATCGCGATCAAGCCCGATTAGCTTGCTCCGTTCGTCGCCCGATGCTAGCGTTAGCGCCACGCCGGTGTAGCTCAGTCGGTAGAGCAGCGCACTCGTAACGCGAAGGTCGTAGGTTCGATTCCTATCTCCGGCACCATCCCCCAAAACCGGCCCCACCAGGCCGGTTTTTTATTGCCTGGAATATTCTGCGACAGTCCTGGTCATTGCTGTCCGAAAATGGCGAGTACGCCTCCATGCCCGGTGCTAACCTGCGCCCATGAACAGGACAAACGCCGTGCCATTTCCCCCTGCCGAGATCTGCGAGAAGGCCCGCCTGAGCCGCGATGCGCGGTTCGACGGGGTGTTCTTCACCGCCGTGCTCAGCACCCGCATCTACTGCCGGCCGGTCTGCCCCGCGCGACCGCCCAAGGTCGAGAACGTGCAGTACTACCCCAGCGCCGCCGCCGCCGAGGCGTTGGGCTTCCGGCCCTGCCTGCGTTGCCGCCCGGAACTGGCGCCAGGCAACAGCGTCTGGCTGCACGGCGAGCACCAGGTAGCCCGGGCCCTGAAGCTGATCCACGAGGGTTTTCTCGCCGAGCACTCGCTCGACGAGCTGGCCGCGCGCCTGGATGTCGGCGGGCGGCAGTTGCGCCGGCTGTTCGTCCAGCACCTCGGCGCGCCGCCGATGGCGGTGCATGCGACCCAGCGCCTGCTGTTCGCCAAGCAGTTGCTGACCGAAACCGCCCTGCCGATCACCGAAGTGGCGCTGGCCTCGGGTTTCCAGAGCCTGCGGCGGTTCAATTCGGCGTTTGCCGAGGCCAACCATGTTGCGCCTCGGGAATTGCGACGCACGCCTCGGACGACCGCCGACAATTCGCTGGTCCTGCGTCTGGGCTATCGGCCGCCCTACGACTTCGAGGCCTTGCTCGGTTTTCTCGCCGGCCGGGCCCTGCCGGGTATCGAAGTGGTCGGGGAGGGCCGCTATCGCCGGGTCTTCGGCAATCCCGAGTCGCCTAGCTGGTTGCAGGTCAGCGCCTGGCCCGGTGGGGCGCATGCCTTGAAGCTGGAGCTGTTCAACGTGCCACCGGCGCAGATGTTGCCGGTGGTGACGCGGATTCGGCGGGTGTTCGACCTGGATGCCGATCCACAGGCGATTGCCGCGACCCTGGGCGCGAGCCCGGTGCTGGCGCCGCTGGTCGAGCGTTATCCCGGCCAGCGGTTGCCCGGTGGCTGGGACGGCTTCGAGGTGGCGGTGCGGGCGGTGCTGGGGCAGCAGGTCAGCGTCGCGGCGGCGCGCACCCTGGCCGCGCGCCTGGTGACCCACTTCGGCAGCGTACTCGAAGTGCCGCCAGCGCCAGGGCTGGATCGGTTGTTCCCGAGGCCGGAGCAACTGCTCGACGCCGACCTGGGGTCGATCGGCGTCATCCGTGCCCGAACCGCGACCATCCAGGGCATTGCCCGGGCGCTGATGGAAGGGCGAGTGAATTTTCGGGCCGAGCAGCGCCTGGAGGATTTCGTTCGGAGCTGGGTCGCCTTGCCGGGCATCGGCGACTGGACGGCCCATTACATTGCCATGCGGGTGCTCAGTCACCCGGATGCGTTCCCCGCCGCGGACCTGATCCTGCGGCGGGAGGTGGTGGCGGAGGGTCCGCCACTCAGTACCCGGGCCCTGCAGGCCATGGCCGAAGACTGGCGCCCCTGGCGGGCCTATTCGGTCATGTACCTGTGGCGCCAGGCGGTGGAGTCGGAATTGATACGCAGGAGCCGGAAATGACCACAAGCCAGATCTACTACGACGTGATCCCTTCGCCCATCGGGCCGATGATGCTGGTTGCCGATGACGATGGATTGCGCGAGCTGCGCTTCGAGCTGGACTACCGGCCGCAGACGCCGCTGGACGGCTGGCTGCATGCGCCGGAAAAACTTGCCTTGGTGCGACGGCAACTGGAGGAGTATTTCGCCGGTGAGCGGCTGGCGTTCGACCTCAAGCTCAACATGCGCGGAACCGAGTTTCAACGCGAGGTGTGGGACGCGCTGGTGACGATCCCCTACGGCGGCATCACCAGCTATGGGCAGATCTGTCAGCAGATCAATCGGCCCAAGGCCTCACGGGCGGTGGGCGCGGCCAATGGGCGCAATCCGGTGCCGGTGATCGTGCCCTGTCATCGGGTGATCGGCAGCAACGGCACGCTCACCGGTTTCGGGGGCGGGCTGGCGGCCAAGCAGTGGTTGCTGGAGCATGAGGCGCGGCACTTTCAGTTGCATTGAGGCTCAGTGCCGCTCTCCTACCTGTGGGCTACACCGAACCCGCTCTTGTGGGAGACTCTATGGTTGTGGGCAAGACTTGAGGGCCTATTCGCGGGCAAGCCACGCGCCTACAGAGGGGCGCGGTCCTCCGAGTCTGGCGCGGTCATTGTGGGAGACGGCCGGGCGGCGCTCCGCTTGCTGGCGATTGCGCCAGTTCAGTCAACCATGTTGTTGACTGTCAGAACGCTATCACCAGCAAGCCGGCTCCCACAGGTCGGGTGAAGCCAGCGGGCTGGGCGGGCGTCAGAGACTCAGGCGCATCGACAGGTCCACTGCCTTCACGTCCTTGGTCATCGCACCGATGGAGATGTAGTCCACGCCGGTCTCGGCAATCGGCCGCAGGGTGCTTTCGTTGATGCCGCCGCTGGCTTCCAGCTTGGCCTTGCCGGCGTTCAGGCGTACGGCTTCGCGCATGTCGTCCAGGCTCAACTCGTCGAGCATGATGATGTCGGCGCCGGCCGCCAGCGCTTCCTTCAGCTCATCCAGGCTTTCCACCTCGATCTCCACCGGCTTGCCGGGGGCGATCTTGTGCGCGGCGCTGATGGCCTGGGCGATGCCGCCGCAGGCGGCGATGTGGTTTTCCTTGATCAGGAAGGCATCGTAGAGGCCGATGCGATGGTTGTGGCAGCCGCCGCAGGTTACCGCGTACTTCTGCGCCAGGCGCAGGCCGGGCAGGGTCTTGCGGGTATCGAGCAGCCTGACCGAGGTGTCGGCCACCAGGTCGGCGTAGTAGCGCGCGTGGGTGGCGACGCCCGAGAGCATCTGCAGGAAGTTCAGCGCGCTGCGTTCGCCGGTGAGCAGCGAGCGCGCCGGGCCCTCGAGGTGGAACAGCGCCTGGTTCGGGCTGACCCGCTCGCCGTCGCGCACCTGCCAATGCACCGCGACCCGTGGGTCGAGCTGGCGGAACACGGCATCGACCCAGGCGGTGCCGGCAATGGTCGCCGCGTCACGGGTGATGATGGTGGCCTTGGCCAGCCGTTCGGCGGGGATCAGTTGTGCGGTGATGTCGCCGCTGCCGACGTCTTCGAGTAACGCACGGCGCACGTTGGCTTCGATTTCGGCGGTGAGGTCGGCGAGACGTAGATTCGGCATAACGGGCTCCACAAACAAAGTCCCTCGATTATAGGGCCCTGGCATCGCCCAACCCAAGGCGCACCCATCGTCCCAAGGCTGGCAAACCGACATTTTGTCGTTTTGCGTGAGCTTTTTTGCGTCTGCGATGGTCTACCAGCGACAAGGTGAAAAACGAGTTGCAGAGTTCGCTAGCAAAAGTGACATCTTTTGCAAGATAATATGACTTGTAATTGACGTCATAGCTTTGACGTCTCTGTGATTCCCCGATTATCGATAGCCGATAGTGGCCTTGGGCTGCTACCGGGAGCGGGTCGCCAGCGACCACGTACCCACCGATTGTTCACGCTGGATCAACGAACCGCAGAGGGAGGCTTGGATGCACAACGACGGGAAGGTAGTGCCTTTGCACAAGGCTACCGATGAACGAGCGACGCCGTCGCCGCTCGCCCGTTTGCCCGTGGTTCTGCTCCAGGTGCGCGATAAGGCCGCGCAGCAGCTGCGCCAGGCGCTGCAGGCCCTGTTCGACAATGCCGACGACACGCTGTTCGAGATGGCTGACAAGGCCCTGAACAACGTTGACCAGAACACCTTCTTCGAAGCCATGCGCGATCTGCGGCTCAAGCGCAAGCACATTGAGCGCGGCTTCCATGAGCGCTTCGCCGACGCCTTCGCTGCCCTGGGCCAGTACGATGTCCACGAGGTGGCCCTCGCCACGCCGATGGCCTACGACAAACTGGCCTTGGTGCCGAACGATGAGCTGGAGCGGACCGTCGCCCTGGACGCCATGGTCGCCAAGGTCCTCAGCCGCGATGGCCTGGCCCTCGGCCAGCTGACCGCACGCCTGAATGCGCTGGTCACCCGCCGCCTCGATGACCAGAGCAACCCCATGGGCCCGGCGATGCTCTGCGAGTATTTCCTCGAGGCCGGGCGCGACCTGGGGGTGGAGATCAAGGTCAAGCTGATCATCCTCAAGCTGTTCGAAAAGTATGTCCTGCGCGATACCGATCACCTGTACGCGGACGCCAACCAGCTGCTGATCGCCACCGGCGTGCTGCCGGAGCTCAAGGCGATTCCGGCGCGGCGCTCCTCCGATCGTCCGGCCGCGAACGCGCGGCAACGCCAGGATGAGTCGGGAGCGCAGCGGCCGGGGACCGCGACCCTCGATGCCAGTGTCCAGGAAGTGTTCTCGGCGCTGCAGGACCTGCTGCAGCATGTACGCGGCACTGTCGCCCCCAAGCTCGATGCCGGCTCCGAGATCCAGCCGATTTCCACCCGCGACCTGTTGCGGCTGCTGTCGCACCTGCAGCAGTACGTGCCGACCCAGGCGGCGACGGACGATTTCGACCTGCGCAACCAGCTGGAGCAACTGCTGACCCGGGTCAGCGTCAAGAGCGGCAAGTCGCGCGTGGTCGGCGGGATGGACGAGGACGTGATCAACCTGATCGCGATGCTCTTCGAATTCATCCTCGACGACCGCAACCTGCCGGACTGCCTCAAGGCGCTGATCGGCCGCCTGCAGATCCCGATGCTGAAGGTGGCGGTACTGGACAAGAGCTTTTTCAGCCGGGGCAGCCATCCGGCCCGCCGCCTGCTGAACGAAATCGCCTCGGCCTCCATGGGTTGGGGCGCCCGCGATGACTACCAGCGTGACGCCTTGTACCTGCGCATCGAGCAGATCGTGCAGCGGCTGCTGAACGACTTCGTCGACGATCCGGCGATCTTTTCCGAGCTGCTCACGGATTTCCTCGTCTTCACCAGCGATGAGCGCCGCCGCAGCGAACTGCTCGAACAGCGGACCCGGGATGCCGAGGAGGGTCGGGCCAAGGCCGAACAGGCACGGCAGCGGGTCCAGGCGGTCTTGAACGAGCGGCTGTTGGGCAAGACCCTGCCTGAGGTCGTGGTGCAGTTGCTGCAGGAAGCCTGGAGCAAGGTGCTGCTGCTCATCTGGCTCAAGCACGGCGAGCAGTCCACCGAATGGCAGGCCGGCCTGCAGACCATGGACGACCTGATCTGGAGCGCCGATCCCCAGGGGCTGGCCGACGCGCGGCCACGCCTGCTGGAGCTGGTACCCGGCCTGCTCAAGGCCCTGCGTGACGGCCTGGCCAGCGCGGCGTTCGATCCATTCGCCACCAGCGAGTTCTTCAGCCAGTTGGAAAGCCTGCACGTCCAGGTGTTCCAGCGCCTGGCCAAGCAGAGTGTCGAGCCGGCCAGGAGCGAAGCGCAGCAGCCGGCGATGGTCGAGGTGCTGGAGGAAATCGTCCTCAGTGCCGCTGATGAGGGCAGCCGCGAGGAGCGGAGGGTGGAGTTGCCGGAAAACGATGTCGGCCTGTCGTGGGTTCGGCAGTTGCGGATCGGCCACTGGGTCGAGTTCCGCGAGGACGAGGAGAACAGCCAGCGGTGCAAGCTGGCGGCGATCGTCGATCCGACCGGCAAGTACATCTTCGTCAACCGCACCGGCATGAAGGTGCTGGAGCGGACCGCCCAGGGCCTGGCCGTCGAGTTCCGCCGTGGCGCGGTGCGGTTGCTGGACGACACGCTGCTGTTCGACCGCGCCCTGGCGTCGGTCATCGGCAATCTGCGGCGGCTGAAGAAACGCTGAGGTTTTTCTGCGCGGCTGCTGCCCATCGGGGCTGCTCTCACGGCATACTGAGGCAGTCGCTTTCATCCTCGAAGGAATCTGTATGCAGCTGGATCCCGCCACGGGTTGGTGCCAGGCCGTCGTTCACTGCCCGTCGCCCAACTTCAACGAGCGCCCCGAAGGGGAAGTTTCCCTCTTGGTGATCCACAACATCAGCCTGCCGCCGGGGCAGTTCGGTACCGGCAAGGTCCAGGAGTTCTTCCAGAATCGCCTGGACATTACGGAACACCCTTACTTCGACGGTATCGCCCACCTACGCGTGTCTGCGCATTTTCTGATTGAACGTGACGGCAAGGTCACGCAGTTTGTCTCCTGTCTGGAACGCGCCTGGCATGCCGGTGTGTCGAGCTTCGAGGGGCGTGAAACCTGTAATGATTTTTCCCTGGGCATCGAGCTGGAGGGCACCGATGATCTGCCGTTCACCGAGGCGCAGTACCATTCGCTGATTGCCCTGACTCGCCAGTTGATGGCGCAGTACCCGGGCATCACCCCGCAACGGATCTGCGGCCACAGCGACATTGCCCCGGGACGCAAGACCGATCCGGGCGAGGGTTTTGACTGGGGGCGCCTGCGCGCCGCCCTGCTGGAAAAAGGAGAGTCGCAATGAGTTTTCTGGTGCTGCTGCTGGCGGTGTGGATCGAGAAGTTCTCGGCCTTGCGCCAGCGTGTCCAGCGTGATGGCGCCTGGCTGGGCGAACTGGCCCGGCTTGAGGCCAGCCCGCGCTGGGGGCAACGGCCCTGGCTGATCCTGGGGCTGCTGGTGCTGCTGCCGGTGGTTCTGCTCGGTTTGCTGTTGATGGTGCTGCAACCGGTGGCCTATGGGCTGCTGGCCCTGCCGGTACACCTGCTGGTGGTGGTCTACAGCCTGGGCCGTGGCGACCTGCTGGCGGCACTGGGGCCGTTCCGTGATGCCTGGCGTCGTGGAGACCTGCAGGCCGGCGTGCATGTCGCCCGGCGTGACATGAACCTGAGTTGTGCCGACAACGGCGAGGAACTGCTGGAGAAGGTCCAGGGCTACCTGCTGTGGCAGGCCTACCAGAGCTTCTTCGTGGTGATCTTCTGGTATTTCCTGCTCGGTCCGGTGGCGGCCCTGAGCTACCGCTTGCTGGCCCTGGCGGTCGAGCGCAGCCAGAACCCGGCGCTGGTCGAGCGTGCCACCCTGCTGCGCCATGCCTTCGACTGGCTGCCGGTGCGGCTGCTGGCGGCGAGCCTGGCCCTGGTCGGCAACTTCGTGGCGGTCAGCCGGATCATGCTGCATGAACTGCTCAACTGGGACATCACCGCGCGGCAACTGATCGAAAAGGTCGGGCGCGTCGCTGGTGAAGTGCCGGCTTCGGCAGAGGGGTCCGATGGCGTCTCCAGCCTGGACAGCCTCTGGGAGCTGCTGCTGCGGGCGGCACTGCTGTGGTACGCCGGGTTCGCCTTGTGGACGTTGCTGATCCGCTAGAAACCCGTGTCCCCGGGTCTGGCGCTTTCGAGGCGTCGGCCCCGCGCGACGGCGACCCCATGGTCACCACCGTCCCGATGGGTTGCCTGCTCGGGTCCGGTTAACCTTAAGTTACAAAACTCTCTTTCAAATTACGTTATACAGGCAGTAGCTGCGGATACTGGCTATATGCCTGTGCCCCTGCCGCCACTATAAAAATAATAGGAAAGGGAGCGTTCTAGTGAAGAGTTTGCTATTTCCCGCCGTCGCCCTGATGAATCGCCTGAGCTTCGGGAAGAAGTTCAGCCTGATCAGCGTGCTGTTCTTCGCGCCGATGCTGGTGACCAACTTCTACCTGGTGCGCGATTCCTACCGCGAATTTTCCGCCACCCAGGTCGAGCTGCAGAGCCTGGACCTGCTCGGCAGCAGCCTGGCCCTGCGACGTGACCTGGAAACCCTGAACAACCAGGTGCAGATCAATGCCGTACTCGGCCAGTCCGGCAAGGCCGGCGATCTGGAAGGGCGAATCAGCCAACTTGAACAGAGCGTGCTTGCCCGGCTGCAAGGGCTGAGCGCGGTAACCGGCGACCCTGAGCAACTGGCACTGTTCACCGCCAAGCGCGATGAGCTGATCGCCGCCTTCAAGGCCCAGCAAGCCGAGACCTCCTTGCAGAGCAAGAGCGCACTGATCGACAAGCTGCTGGGCAAGGCGCAGATCTTCGGCAAGATCGTCGCCAGCCAGTCCGGCCTCAGCCGCGACGCCCAGGGCGACCTGCGCCAACTGAGCGAGCTGGTCACCAGCGTTACCCCGCAAGTCACCCAGACCCTCGGCGAAGGCCGCGCCATGGGTGCCTATTCCCTCGGCCAGGGCTTTCTCAATTCATCCTCGAGCACCCGCTTCGACGAGCTGCTGCAGCAGATCGAGAAGCTGCAGGCCGAATACGCCCTCAAGCTGCAGGACGCCCTGGGCGGCAGCCGCAACGCCCATGCGGCGCTCGATTCACTGGCCAACGCCAGCCAGGCCTCGCTGAAAAAGGCCAGCGAGTTGTTCGAGGAGCAGGTGGTGATGGCCGAGACCCTGGAGGCGCCGTGGCCGGCGTTCTATGAACAGGTCAGCACGGTCATGGCCAAGACCTATCAGCTCAATGACGCGACCCTGGCGTATTTCGCCCAGGAACTGCAGCAGCGCCTGGAGCAGAAGCGCCTGCAGATGCTCCTGCTGGTGGTGGCCCTGGCGGTGGTGTTCCTGTCGATCGTCTATCTCTATGGCGGTTTCTACGCTTCGACCCGCACCACACTGCGCCGCCTCGGGCAGATGATGGACAAGGTCGCGGCGGGCGACATGACGGTCAACTTCGTCGCCCACAGTCGCGATGAGCTGGGCGAGCTGGGCGCGGTGTTCAACGGCACCGTGGCGAAGATCCACGACCTGATCGAGCGGGTCGGGCAGACGGTCGGCGAGGTCGAGCGCCAGGCCGGGCAGGTCGAGTCGGTGTCCGCCCGCAGCAACCAGGCGGTCGCCGGGCAGCGCAGCCAGATCGAGCAGGTCGCCACCGCCATGAACCAGATGTCGGCCACCGCCCAGGAGGTGGCGCGCAGCGCGGCGGCGGCGGTCAGCAGTGCCCATAGTGTCAACGACGAAACCCTCAATGGCCGGGCGCTGGTGGAGTCCCAGCAGGGTTGCATCGCCCAGTTGGCCGGCGAGATCGACCAGTCGGTGCAGGTCATCAATCAGCTGGCGAGCGACAGCCAGGCGATCAGCCAGATCCTCGAGGTGATCAAGAGCATTGCCGAGCAGACCAACCTGCTGGCCCTGAATGCCGCGATCGAGGCGGCGCGTGCCGGTGAGCAGGGGCGCGGCTTCGCCGTCGTGGCCGACGAAGTCCGCACCCTGGCCAAGCGCACCCAGCAGTCGACCGAGGAGATCGAGCAGATGATCGGCAAGCTGCACGGTGGCGTCGGTGCGGCGGTCAAGGCCATGGGCGCCAGCCACCAGATGGCGGGTGGTACGGTGGGGCAATCGGAAAAGGTCCAGCGTGCCCTGGAAAATATCCTGGGAGCGGTGGGCATGATCGTCGACCAGAACCAGCAGATCGCCGCCGCCGTCGAGCAGCAGACCGCCGTGGCCCACGACATCGACCAGAACATCGTCGAGATCAACCGCGCCGGCGAGCGCACCGCCGATGGTGCACACCAGACCGAAAGCGCCAGCCGGCAACTGTCGGCCCAGGTCGTGGAGCTGAAACAGCTGATTGGCGCCTTCCGGGTATGAGTATTGGAACAGTCTGTAGTACTTGATTGCTTGGCGTGTAGCCAAAATCCTGTTTTCTTTAGCGGCCGACCTTTCTGCTCAGGATGAGCGAACATTCGTTTACCCAGCTTCACCGGCCACTAGGGAGGAACAGGTTTGAAGGAGACGCTCATCGGCATCAACGGGGTGTGTGCCCACTGCAACGGCACATTCCCCCTCAGTGCCTGGCACCTGAATGCGATCGCCATCAATGAAAGCTTTGCCTGTGGTTGCTGCAACAAGGCCGTGCAACTCAATTGCCCGCAGCAGCTCAAGCGTTTCAGGGCGCTCGACTCGCTGTCGATGCTCAAGGCCAGCATGATCGTCCTGATCGGCACCTCGCTGCTGGTCGCCCTGGTCTGCGAGTGGATCGGCCTGATCAGCGTGGTCGAGCAGCTCAACTTTTCCCTGCTGGCACTGCTGCTGTATTTCGCCACCCTGCGCTACGCCCGCTACCGGCAGCGGCTGACCCTGATCCTGCAGCCCGTCGTCAGGTCGGATTCGCTGACCAGTTGAACAACGCACAGGCGTTGGCGGTGCTGGCGGCGGCCAGCGTTTCGGGGCTGACGGACATGAGTTCGGCGAGGGCTCGGCAGATGGCCGGCAGATGTTCCGGGCTGTTGCGCATGCCGGGGAACATCACCGGGGCCATGTCCGGCGAGTCGGTTTCCAGCACCACCGCTTCCAGTGGCAGGTCGGCGATCACCTTGCTCAGGCGTAGCGCCTGCGGCCAGGTTCCAGCACCACCGAGCCCCAGCTTGAAGCCCAGCTTGATGTATTCCCGAGCCTCTTCGCGGCTGCCGGCGAAGGCGTGAATGATGCCGCCGCGGGCCAGGCGAAAGCGCTTGAGCGTGGCGATGGTCGCGGCATGGCTGCGCCGCACGTGGAGCAGGGCGGGCAGGCTGAAGTCCGCGGCCAACTGCAGTTGCGCCTCGAACAGTCCCTGCTGGCGCTCGCGATCGAGTTGCGGGAGGAAGTAGTCCAGGCCGAATTCGCCCACGGCGCACAATTGCGGGTGGCCGGCCAGGCGGTCGAGCCAGTCGCGCAGATCGTTCACATCGCTCGGGCGATGGTCGTCCAGGTACACCGGGTGCAGGCCCAATGCGGCATACAATTGCGGGTCGCCCTGCACCAGCTCCCAGACCCGTTGCCAATTGTCCCGATAGACGCCCAGCACCACCATCCGCCCGACGCCGAGGGCGCGGCTGCGCTCAAGCAGTTCGCCACGGTCGGCATCGAAGTCGGGGAAGTCGAGGTGGGTGTGGGTGTCGATCAGCTCCATGTTCAAGCCTCGCGGATGCGCTGCTTGAAGGTCCGGGCGATCGCCTGGACGCCGGGTTGGTAGTTCTTCTCCTCGATGGCGGCCAGGGCCAGTTGCAGGGCCTTGTCCGCGATCAACTGGTGTTGCTGGGCCATGGCGTTGACCGGCAGCGGCAGGAAGTCCAGCAACTGCGTGTCACCGAACGTGCCCAGGCGCAGTGGTTGCGGATTGAGCGGCTGCGCCTGCAAGGCATCGAACACGCCCTGCAGCAGCACGTAGGAGGTGGTGACCAGTGCGTCGGGCAGATGGCCCAGGCGCTTGACCAGCGTATCCATCAGCTCCCGGCCGCACTCGCGGCTGAAGGCCTCGCCGTGCTCGATCAGCACTTCGCCGGCGAAACCGTCGAGCGCTTGCTGGAAACCGCCGGCCCGCTGCTGGCTGATGCTCAATTCGGCGCGGGCGCCGATCAGGGCGATATGCCGGGGCTTGGGTTGCAGCAGGCTGCGGGTCAGTTGCAGGCTGGCCTGGTGGTCATCGCTGACCACCGAGCAGAAATGCTCGGGCTGCATCTCCCGGTCGATGGCGATGATCGGCAGGCCGCGTTCCTGCAGTTGGCGATAGCTGTCGTCCTCGCCTGGCAGGCAGCTGGCGACGAACAGGGCATCGCAGCGCCGGGCGCGGAACAGTTGCAGCAGCTCGAGTTCGCTCTGCGGGTCATCGTCGGAGCTGGCAATCAGCAGTTGGTAGCCGCGGGCGCGGGCACCTTGCTCCAGCAGCTTGGCAATGCGCGCGTAGCTGGGGTTTTCCAGGTCCGGCAGGATGAAGCCGAGGGTGTGCGTCCTGCGGCTGCGCAGCCCGGCCGCCTGGGGGTTGGGGGTGAAGCCGTATTGTTCGACCACCGCCCGTACCCGCTCCACGGTACTGTTGCTGATGCGCTGTTGCTCGGCCTTGCCGTTGATGACGTAACTGGCGGTGGTGACGGAGACACCGGCCAGTTGGGCAATATCACTGAGTTTCAAGCGGATGATTCCTTGTTAGCTGTAGCTCATGGCTGCATGTTCGTTGATCGTATCCTATTTTCGAGCCATGACACTGGGAAGGAGCTGCGGCATGGGTTGCAGGGGAACAGGTCTGAGGCCCCCGGAGCCTCATCGGCGGCTCCATGGTGCAGGAATCGGGCGAGGCTGTGGCGAGTGGGCATGCCCACGCTCGGCTGCGCAGCGGCCGCAAAACCTGCCACTGTGTTGTGCCTGATAGACCGGGTGGGCGGTTTTGGGGCCGCTGCGCGACCCAGCGCGGGCAAGCCCGCTCGCCACAGGGGGGCGGTCATCAGGCCCGGCATCCGGTGTCCATGGCTGGATGGGGGCTGGTAATGCGGAGAAACAGCTTTCAAAAAGAACTTATATTTCCTACGTGTTTTTGGCATGGGAGAATATTGAGTGCGTTCAGTGCCGTGTCTACATTTCCGAGGTCGCTGCCAAATCAGCGATGCGGGTTTCGCAGCCCGGTAGTGAGCTGGCGCACAGCGCCGCGTAAGCGGCTTTTTCATGTCTGCGTTATGGCGGGCTGTGCGCAGGAGGCTTATGCCTGCCGGTTTCCAAGCTCACCGGTCTGCGAACCTGCGTACAGTTCGCCACCCTTGTTTCGCAGCCAGTGTGGTGATCCCCTCTCATGAGCTCGGAGATCTACCATGGTGAAGAAAATCACCCCTGATCCACCTACCGTTTCCAGTGACCCTGCGCAGCCGCGACGTGATGCCGCCCGATTGCTGGACTCCCTTGCATTGACCCTCTCCAGAACCGTCGACCACACCGATCCCCTCAAAGCTTCGTTGTTTGTCATCCAGCCCGGTGTCACTGCCCACGATGCGCTGAGCTATGTCTCGCAATTGCTGGCGGTCGCCGAGCTGAACGGCGACGAAATCGGCCTGCATGCCAACCCGGTGGAGCGCACGCTGTTCTGGGGCATGCTGCATTCGGTGGAAATGGCCAGGGCGGTGGTGGATGCGCTGCTGGCGGGTTCGGCCACATCCCCCGCAGGGGACGGCAACGGCTAGAACCTCAGGAGGGTAGCGGCCTTTGGGAGCTGGGCTCGCTGGCTAAGCCTTTGTCGGCCTCAAGGGCCTCTTCGCGGGCAAGCCACGCTCCTACAGAACCGAGTCGTACGTCCATTGTGCGCTCGACACGCCCCCTGCAGGAGCGCGGCTCGCCCGCGAAGAGGCCCCCAAGCCTTGCTCAGCACCCCCTCTTTCCTGACCCTCACGCAATCTCACCGACCGGCAGGGCTTCTACGTAGGACAATAATCGAGTAACGTGTGAGAACTTTTAGGTTAAACGTTTCAGCAAACGTATTTAAAGGCGATTACGGCCCGTGTCACGGTTCTGCCCAAATACCGTTTCACCTCGTCCGGCCGGTCAGCCTAAGCTGATGTATTCAAAACAATACCTAGCGCCCAGCCGTGGACGCTGAATAGGAGAAAGGCATGCTTGAGCTTACCGTAGAGCAGATTTCCATGGGCCAGTCGGCCGTGGACAAGTCTGCCGCCCTGCAATTGCTCGCTGACTCACTGGTGGCCGACGGCCTGGTCGCCGAGGGTTATCTGTCCGGCCTGCAGGCCCGTGAAGCACAAGGCTCGACCTTTCTCGGCCAGGGCATCGCCATCCCCCACGGCACGCCGCAAACCCGCGACCTGGTGCACGTCACCGGCGTGCGCCTGCTGCAGTTCCCCGAGGGCGTGGATTGGGGCGACGGCCAGATCGTCTACCTGGCGATCGGTATTGCGGCGAAGTCCGACGAACACCTGCGCCTGCTGCAACTGCTCACCCGTGCCCTCGGCGAGACCGACCTGGGCCAGGCCCTGCGCCGCGCCAGCAGCGCCGAAGCACTGTTGAAGCTGTTGCAGGGCGCTCCTCAGGAACTGGCGCTGGATGCACAGATGATCGGCCTCGGCGTGGTCGCCGAGGACTTCGAGGAACTGGTCTGGCGCGGTGCCCGCCTGCTGCGCCAGGCCGACTGCGTGAGCAACGGCTTCGCCGCCGTGCTGCAGCAGGTCGAGGCCCTGCCACTGGGTGATGGCCTGTGGTGGCTGCACAGCGAGCAGACGGTCAAGCGCCCGGGCCTGGCGTTCGTCACCCCGGAAAAACCGATCCGTTACCTTGGCCAACCGCTGCACGGCCTGTTCTGTCTCGCCAGTCTCGGCGAGGCTCACCAGGCCCTGCTCGAACGTCTCTGCGCGCTGCTGATCGAAGGCCGTGGTCATGAGTTGGGCCGCGCCACCAGCAGCCGCGCGGTGCTGGAAGTGCTGGGTGGCGAGCTGCCGGCCGATTGGCCGAGCGCACGTATTACCCTGGCCAACGCTCACGGCCTGCACGCCCGTCCGGCCAAGGAGCTCGCGCAACTGGCGAAGAGCTTCGAGGGCGATATCCGTGTGCGCATCGTCGATGCGCCGGGCAGCGCCGTCTCGGTAAAGAGCCTGAGCAAGCTGCTCAGCCTCGGCGCGCGCCGCGGCCAGGTGCTGGAGTTCATCGCCGAGCCGAGCATTGCCGCCGATGCGTTGCCGGCCCTGGTCGCCGCCGTGGAAGAGGGCCTGGGCGAAGAAGTCGAGCCGTTGCCGGAGGTCGCGCCCGTCAGTGCGCCGGTGGAAGATCCACCGGTGGTGTTGGCCGCGCCGACCGCCGGCAGCCAGCTCCAGGCGATCGCCGCCGCACCGGGCATCGCCGTCGGCCCGGCTCATGTCCAGGTCGCCCAGGCCTTCGACTACCCATTGCGCGGCCAGTCCGCCGCTGTCGAGCGCCAGCGCCTGCAAGAGGCCCTGGGCGAGGTGCGCAAGGATATCGAAACGCTGATCCAGCGCAGCAAGGCCAAGGCGATTCGCGAGATTTTCATCACCCACCAGGAGATGCTCGACGACCCGGAACTGACCGATGAAGTCGACAGCCGCCTCAAGCTCGGCGAAAGCGCCGAGGCCGGCTGGATGGCGGTGATCGAGGCGGCGGCGCGCCAGCAGGAATCCCTGCAGGATGTCCTGCTGGCCGAGCGCGCGGCGGACCTGCGTGACATCGGTCGGCGCGTGCTCGCACAGTTGTGCGGCGTGCAGACCCTGGCCGAGCCGGACGAGCCCTATGTGCTGGTGATGGACGAGGTCGGCCCATCGGACGTCGCGCGCCTCGACCCGGCACGGGTCGCCGGTATCCTCACCGCCCGGGGGGGCGCCACCGCTCACAGTGCCATCGTCGCCCGGGCCCTGGGCATTCCGGCACTGGTCGGCGCGGGGGCCGAAGTGCTGCTGTTGGCACCGGGCACCACATTGCTGCTCGATGCCCTGCGCGGGCGGCTGCATGTCGCGCCGGACGCCGCCGTCTTGCAGCGTGCGCTACAGGAGCGCGATACCCGCGAGCAGCGCCTGCACCAGGCCGCCGAACAACGTCACCAGCCGGCGCTGACCGCCGACGGTCACGCAGTGGAAGTCTTTGCCAACATCGGTGAGAGCGCCGGGGTTGCCAGTGCGGTGGAGCAGGGCGCCGAAGGCATCGGCCTGCTGCGCACCGAGCTGATCTTCATGGCCCATCCGCAAGCGCCGGATGAGGCCACCCAGGAAGCCGAATATCGCCGTGTGCTCGACGGCCTTGCTGGCCGACCACTGGTGGTGCGCACCCTCGATGTCGGCGGCGACAAGCCGCTGCCCTACTGGCCGATCGCCAAGGAGGAAAACCCGTTCCTCGGCGTGCGCGGCATCCGCCTGACCCTGCAGCGCCCGCAGATCATGGAAAGCCAGTTGCGCGCGCTGTTGCGTGCCGCCGACAACCGGCCGCTGCGGATCATGTTCCCGATGGTCGGCAGCGTTGCCGAGTGGCGCCAGGCCCGGGACATGACCGAGCGCCTGCGCCGGGAAATCCCGGTGGCCGACCTGCAACTGGGGATCATGATCGAGGTGCCGTCGGCCGCGCTGCTGGCGCCGGTGCTGGCCGCCGAGGTGGACTTCTTCAGTGTCGGCACCAACGACCTGACCCAGTACACCCTGGCCATCGACCGGGGGCATCCGACGCTGTCGGCCCAGGCCGATGGCCTGCACCCGGCGGTGTTGCAACTGATCGACATCACCGTGCGTGCCGCCCATGCCCATGGCAAGTGGGTGGGGGTGTGTGGCGAGCTGGCGGCCGACCCGCTGGCGGTGCCGGTGCTGGTTGGCCTCGGGGTCGACGAATTGAGTGTGGCCGCGCGCAGCATTCCCGAGGTCAAGGCACGGGTGCGCGAGCTGGCCCTGCCGGCGGCCCAGGCCCTGGCCCGCTCGGCGTTGGCCGTGGGCAGCGCCGATGAAGTGCGTGCTCTGGTGGAGGCGGTGTAATGGCGCGGATTCTGACCCTGACCCTGAACCCGGCGCTGGACCTGACCGTGCAGTTGGCACGGCTGGAGCCCGGCCAGGTCAATCGTAGCGTGTCGATGCTGACCCACGCCGCCGGCAAGGGCGTGAACGTCGCCCAGGTGCTGGCGGATCTCGGGCATCAACTGACGGTGAGCGGCTTTCTCGGTGTGGACAACCGGCAGCCGTTCGAGGCGCTGTTCGCCCGGCGTGGTTTCGTCGATGCATTCGTGCGGGTGCCCGGGGAAACCCGCAGCAATATCAAGATCGCCGAGCAGGATGGCCGCGTCACGGATCTGAACGGCCCAGGCCCGGAAGTCGATGCGCAGGCCCAGCAGGCGTTGCTGGAGACCGTGGCGCGGATTGCTCCCGGCCATGACGCGGTGGTGGTCGCCGGCAGCCTGCCCCGGGGCATCAGCCCCCAATGGCTGCAGGCCCTGCTGCTGCGTTTCAAGCAACTGGGGTTGAAAGTCGCCCTGGACACCAGCGGCGAAGCCTTGCAGGCCGGGTTGGCGGCGGCGCCGTGGCTGGTCAAACCCAATACCGAAGAACTTGCCGAGGTTCTGCAGCGCCCGGTGGAGACTGCCGAGGCGCAAGCTGAAGCCGCCGCCAGCCTGCAGATCCAGGGTGTCGAGCACGTGGTGGTGTCCCAGGGCGCCGATGGCGTCAACTGGTTCGGCGCGGCTCAAGCCCTGCATGCACAGCCGCCGAAGGTGGTTGTGGCGAGCACCGTCGGTGCCGGTGATTCATTGCTGGCCGGCATGCTCCATGGCCTGCTCAGCGGCCATTCGGCCGAGCAGACCCTGCGCACCGCCACCGCGATCGCCGCGCAGGCGGTGACCCAGGTCGGCTTCGGTATCGGCGACCGGGTGCAACTGGCGCAGCTCGAGCAGGGCGTCAGCGTGCGCGCCCTGGCAGAACAATAAGAGGGATTGTGATGAACGTAGCCATTGTTACCGCCTGCCCGAATGGCATGGTCACCAGCGTGCTCTGTGCCCGCCTGCTGGAAGCGGCGGCCTTGCGCCTGGGTTGGAGCACCAGCGTCGAAGTCCACGATCCGCGTCACCCGGAGCGCCAACTGACGGCGGCCACTCTCGCGGCGGCCGAATGGGTACTGCTGGTCAACAGCGTCCCTGTGGATATGTCGCGCTTTGTCGGCAAGCGGGTCTACCAGATCCCGCCGGCCCAGGCGCTGCAGGATGTCGAAGGCCTGCTCAGTCGCGGCGCCGAAGAAGCCAGGTTGCAGGTTGCCCCCGAGCCGACGGTCGAAACCGTTTTACCCGGTCAGCGGCCCGCGCGGTTGGTGGCGGTGACGGCCTGTCCGACTGGCGTCGCCCACACCTTCATGGCGGCGGAAGCCCTGCAACAGGCGGCCAAGCGGCTCGGCTACGAACTGCAGGTGGAAACCCAGGGCTCGGTCGGTGCGCGCAACCCGCTGAGTGCCCAGGCCATCGCCGAGGCCGACGTGGTGCTGCTGGCGGCCGATATCGAAGTCGCCACCGAGCGTTTCGCCGGCAAGAAGATCTACCGTTGCGGCACCGGCATCGCCCTCAAGCAGCCGGATGCCACGCTGAACAAGGCCCTCGCCGAGGGCAAGCCGGAGACGGCGGCCGCGGGGGCCAGCCAGGCACCGGCCAGGCAGGAGAAAACCGGCGTCTACAAGCACCTGCTCACCGGTGTTTCGTTCATGCTGCCAATGGTGGTGGCGGGTGGCCTGCTGATCGCCCTGTCGTTCGTGTTCGGCATCACCGCCTTCAAGGAGCCCGGTACCCTGGCCGCCGCGCTGATGCAGATCGGCGGCGAGAGCGCGTTCAAGCTGATGGTGCCGCTGCTGGCCGGCTACATCGCCTACTCGATTGCCGACCGTCCGGGCCTGGCGCCGGGGATGATCGGTGGCCTGCTGGCGAGTACGCTCGGTGCTGGTTTCATCGGCGGTATCGTCGCCGGTTTCCTCGCCGGCTACAGCGCCAAGGCGATCAATCGTTACGCCCGGTTGCCTGCCAGCCTGGAGGCGTTGAAGCCGATCCTGATCATTCCGTTGCTGGCGAGCCTGTTCACCGGACTGGTGATGATCTACGTGGTCGGCAAGCCGGTGGCCGGGATGCTCGAAGGGCTGACGCATTTCCTCGACAGCATGGGCACGACCAACGCCATTCTGCTCGGTGTGCTGCTTGGCGGGATGATGTGCGTCGACCTCGGGGGCCCGATCAACAAGGCGGCCTATGCGTTCTCGGTCGGGCTGCTGGCGTCGCAGAGTTATGCACCGATGGCGGCGACCATGGCGGCCGGCATGGTGCCACCGATTGGCCTTGGGATCGCCACGTTGCTTGCCAGGCGCAAGTTCGCCCAGAGTGAGCGCGAGGCGGGCAAGGCGGCGTTCGTGCTGGGCTTGTGCTTCATCTCGGAGGGAGCGATTCCGTTCGCCGCCAAGGACCCGCTGCGGGTGATTCCCGCGAGCATCGCCGGAGGTGCGCTGACCGGGGCCCTGTCGATGTATTTCGGCTGCAAGCTGATGGCGCCGCACGGCGGACTGTTCGTGATGCTGATCCCGAATGCGATCAACCATGCGCTGTTGTACCTGTTGGCGATCATCGCCGGCAGCCTGTTGACGGCGGTGGTCTATGCCTTGCTGAAACGGCCGGAAGCGGTGGAGCTGGTGGCGGAGCCGGCGCAGGCCTGACCTGGCGTGCCGCCTCATGAAAGAGAGGCGATACCTTGTGGCGAGCGGGCTTGCCCGCGTTCGGCTGCACCGCAGCCGCAGTCCAGGCACCGCCCTTCTTCCTGATGCACCGCGACAACAGGCGTTGGGGGCGCTCGGCGCCCCAGCGCGGGCAAGCCCGCTCGCCACAAGGGCCGGTTCAGCACAAGGGCCGGTTCAGCTAGAGAGCTGGTTTGTCATTGGGGCTGGTTCACGGCATACGCCTCCGGTCTGCTGTCACACCTCTTTCATTCCCTGAAGCTAAGTTCAGCGTTTGGCTTTTTTCAGGGAGTTCACCATGAGCGATTTCAATCTCGGACGTCGACGTGTCGTGCAGGCCGTGGGCGCCGGTATTCTGCTGCCTGGCCTGGCCCCGGCGGTGATCGCCTCGGTCAAGGACCGTCCACAGCTGACCGACGGCGTGCAGTCCGGTGACCTGCAGGGCGACAAGGCGATCGTCTGGAGCCGCACCGACCGCCCGGCGCGCATGGTGGTGGAGTGGGACACCCGCAGCGTTTTCAGCAACCCACGGCGATTCGTCTCGGCGCTGGCCGATGCCCGTACCGATTTCACCGCCCGGGTCGAGCTGACGGGCCTGCCGGTCGACCAGGCGATTTTCTACCGCGTGCGCTTCGAGGACGCCCAGACCGGCGTCTCCAGCGAACCCTGGTTCGGCCACCTGCGCAGCGTGCCGCAACAGCGTCGTGACATCCGCTTCGTCTGGAGCGGCGATACCGTCGGCCAAGGCTTCGGCATCAACCCGGATATCGGTGGCATGCGTATCTACGAGGCCATGCGCCTGCGCCTGCCGGACTTTTTTATCCACAGCGGCGACACCATCTACGCCGACGGCCCGATCCCGGCGCAGATCACTACGGAAAGCGGACGGGTCTGGCGCAACATCACCACCGAGGCCAAGAGCAAGGTCGCCGAAACCCTCGACGAATTCCGCGGTAACTACCGCTACAACCTGATGGACGACAACCTGCGCCGGTTCAACGCCGAGGTGCCGCAGATCTGGCAGTGGGACGACCACGAGGTGACCAACAACTGGTCGCCGAGCAAGCAGCTGGACGAGCGCTACAAAAGCAAGGATATCCACAGCCTGGTCGGCCATGCGCGCCAGGCCTGGCTGGAATACGCGCCGCTGCGCCGGCAGCAGGCCGATGGTGGCGGGCGGATTTATCGCAAGCTCAGCTATGGACCGATGCTCGATGTGTTCGTGCTCGACATGCGCAGCTACCGTGGCCCGAACGACGACAACCTGGGTGGGGAAAAGGCCTTTCTCGGCCGCGAGCAACTGGACTGGCTCAAGCGCGAACTCAAGGGCTCGCAGGCGCAATGGAAGGTCATCGCCGCCGACATGCCGATCGGCCTGGGTGTGCCCGACGGCGAGGTCAGCCCCGGGGTGCCGCGCTGGGAAGCGATCGCCAACGGCGACCCGGGCCCGGCCCAGGGACGCGAGCTGGAAGTTGCCGAGCTGCTCGGCTACCTGCGGGCGCAGAGGGTACACAATACGGTCTGGCTGACCGCTGATGTGCACTACTGTGCTGCGCACCACTACCATCCGGATCGCGCCGCATTCCAGGACTTCGACCCGTTCTGGGAATTCGTCGCCGGACCGCTGAACGCCGGCAGTTTCGGGCCCAACGTGCTGGACAAGACCTTCGGTCCCCGGGTGGTGTTCGAGAAGGCGCCGGCGGTGCAGAACAGTTCACCCTTCGCCGGGTTCCAGTTCTTTGGCGAGGTGAACATCGATGGCCAGAGCGGCGAGATGAGCGTGGTGCTGCGGGATCTGGATGGCGTGGCGGTGTTCGAGCAGAAACTGCAACCGGTTTGAAACCGGCTGCAAGGGGCGCACAAAAAACATCATGGGTTTGCGCTGCTGGCCTGGCGTGCCTCTATTGCAGGAACGTACGGGTGTGGCGCAGTTGATGTGGCCTGACGGTGGCATAGGCCGCGGGGGGATTGCTCTGCCACTGTTCTTCGAGGGCAGCCCTTCCACGTTGCAGGCCTCGCAGTTGCTGGCACTCCTCTCCTGTCATGTAGGCCTCTACAAACGCGGTTATCTTTTTTTCGGCCAGATCAAAAGTTGTTTCGCGTGAGCGCTTGTCGCTGAGGATATCCGGGTGTTCCCTGTGCAATAGGTCTTTCAAGGGATTTAGCAGCGGGTTGGCGCCGCTGCCCGCCCCCTTGGGAACAAAGACACCCTGCCGGTTCGGTTCTCCCGGCATGCCCGTGGCCCAGGCCAGGCGACCCAGTTCGTACTTGAACCTGAGTGCCTGGTCCGCGGGCATCTGTTTCTTGTCGATGAATTTCTCACAGTTGTCATGGATCAGCGTAAAGCAGGCTCCAACCAACTCTTTGCGATTGTCTGGATCTTTCGGGTTTATCTTGTCTTTCAGGTTGGCGATTGCCCTTGCGACGATTGCGTTGAGGTGGGGGCTCGGTTTTTCGCTCGCAGGGCTTTGCCGGAGCGTTGCCGGGCGCTGCAGCCAGGGGCGTTCGCCTGTTTTCGCGGGGGAGTCGTTTCGACTGGGGGCAGGGAAGCCCGAGGGGGCGGCTTTCATTAACCCAGGCCGGTTGAAGACGGACCGTACTTCATTCTCCAATCTGTTGGCTCCCCTTCTTGCCAACTTGCCGGTATTGCTCACAAACGGAAGACTCGTTGCTGATGTAATGCTGTGCATCCTGACTGACCTTGTCTTTGTCGCGCCGAACGTACGACAGGGCCGTGTATTTAAGGGGTGTAATGCAGGCTGGGCTTATCAAAAAGGCTCAAGCAGGACACCCCCTGCTCGCTGTCCAGCGATTGGGACGTCAGCTACGACCGACGTTCCGCAGAACCCACGACAAGTGTCGAAATGCCTGCCGCCAGAGTCTGCATAGGGCGTCTCTGGCGGCACCCGCATGAAGGGAAGGGGCCCTTCAATAGACATCCCGGCGATAGCGTCCCTGCTCGATCAGTCGTTCGACCACGTCGGCACCGAGCAGGTCCACCAGCGTCTGGTCGACGCCGGAGGCCATTCCCTGCAGGCTGCCGCAGATGTAGATGGCCGCGCCGTCGGCGAGCCAGCGGTGCAGTTCGTCCGCAGCCTCGCGCAGGCGATCCTGCACGTAGACCTTGGCCGGCTGGTCGCGAGAGAACGCCAGGTCCAGGCGGGCGATGTCGCCGTTGGTCAGCCAGCCCTGCAACTCCTCCCGGCAGTAGAAGTCGTGGGCTTGATTGCGTTCGCCAAACAACAGCCAGTTGCGCTGCTGGCCGTCGGCGATGCGCGCCTTGAGCAGGCTGCGCAGGCCGGCCAGGCCCGTACCGTTGCCCAGCAGGATCAGTGGGCAGGGCTCGTCCGGCAAATGGAAGACGCTGTTGCGCCGCAGCCGCAGGCTGATGGCTGCCCCCAGGCCTGCGTGCTCGGTCAGCCAGCCGGAACCGAGGCCGAGGCTGCCATCGGCGTGCCGTTCCTGGCGCACCAGCAGTTCCAGTTCGCCGTCGCTGGCGATCGAGGCAATCGAGTATTCACGTTGGGCCAGCGGGACCAGCGCGTCGACCAGGGCCTGGGCATGCAGGCCGACCAGGTGGCCGCGGTTGTCCGGTAGTTGGCGGCCGGCCAGGGCCTGGGCGAGGGTCTCCGACAGGCCGTCGACCTGCACCGGGCTGCTCGCGTCCAGGCCGAGGCCACTGAGGAACTGCTCGACGGCCGCACTGCTCTGGCGCGGCAGGATTTCCACCAGATCACCGGCTTGCCAGGTACTCGGTGCCGGGGCGCTCAGGCCGAGCAGGTAGACAGCGGAGCCGCTGCTGCCCGGGTTGAGCAGTTCGCGCCGGTTCAAGGTCCAGTTGTCGAAGCGTGGTGCTTCCCAGCTCGCCACCGGTGCACCACCGGTGACCTGGCTGAGTTGCTGCTGCCAGTAGCGCAGTGCGTACGGGTCGCCGCTGTCGACTTCCACCGGGGCGAACAGGGTCTGGCCACCACGGGTCTCGAGCCAATGGTGCAGGCGGCGGGCGAAGCCGCAGAAGTTCGGGTACTGGCGGTCACCGAGGGCCAGCACCGAGTAGTTCAGACCCTCGAGGGCCAGCGCCTGGCCAAGCACCCTGCGTTCGAAGCCGCGGGCGCTGTCCGGCGCCTCGCCGTCACCGAAGGTGCTGACGACGAACAGGGCATGGCGCGCCTCGCGCAGCTGGCGTTCGTCCAGTTGCGCCAGCGGCTGGACCTGTACCGGCAGGCCGGCGGCCTGCAATTGGCCGGCGGTCTGCCAGGCCAACTGTTCGGCGAAACCGCTCTGGCTGGCAAAACCCACCAGCCAGCCCGAGGTCTCGCCATTGTTCTGGCCGAGGCCCTCGCGGGCTTTTTTCACCGCCTGTTTCTTGCGCCGACGATCCAGGTAAAGCAGCCAGCCGGTGACGAAGAACAGCGGCATGGTCAGGCTGGAAACCGTCAGCAGGATCCGCCCGGTGAGGCCGAAATAGCTGCCGACATGCAACGCGTAGATGCTGGTCAGCAACTGTGCCTTGAGGCTCTTGTCGGCGTAGGGGAAGTGCTCGCGGATCTTGCCGGTGGCCGGGTCGAGGATGATCTGGTTCAGGGCGCGATCATGAGGCGAGTCCTGCAGCATGTAGAACACGGTCGCCGGCTGCCCGGCCACGGGTGGCATGCGGATGTTGTAGGCCGTCAGGCCCGGGCCTGCAGCCTTCTGGATGCTGGCCCAGATTGCGTCGTAGTCGGCGGTGGGGGCCGGACCTGCCGGTGCCGGGCCACGGTTGCCCCGGCGCTGCTGGGCCGGGGAGTCGGCCAGCAGCTTGTTCAGGCCGTTGGAGTACCACTCGTAGGACCAGGACAACCCGGTCAATGCCGACAGCAGGTAGAACACCAGGCACCAGGTGCCGGCCACCGAGTGCAGATCCCAGTTGAAGGCCCGGCCCTTTTTCGCCCAGTCGAGGGTCAGCCAGGCGCGCCAGTCGAGGGCCTTGCGCGGCCAGCGCAGGTACAGCCCGGACAGGCAGAAGAACACCAGCATCAGGGTGCAGGCACCGGTGATCTGGCGACCGGTGTCGCCCATGGCCAGGATGCGATGCAGTTGCAGCGTCAGGTTGAAGAAGTCCTGGCCGACCACGTCGCCCTGGTACTCGCCGGTATAGGGATCGAAGTAGCGCAACTGGCCCCGGCGCTCCCCCGGTGGGGCGGTGAAGAACACCCGTCCTGCCTGATCGCCATGGGGTTCGACCCACAGCATCGCAACGCTCTTGCCTTCGTTGGCCTCGAGCTTGCGCACCAGCTCGGCCGGCGGCAGGGCGGGATGATCGGGGACCTCGACCTGCAGCACCGAGGGGTTGAGCAGGCGCAGCAGTTCGTCCTGGAAGGACACCATGGCACCGGTAATGCCCATGAAGGCCAGCACCAGCCCGGCAGTGATGCCGAACAGCCAATGCAGCTGGAACAGTGTTTTTTTCAACACGATGACCGCCTTGCTCAATCAAACCGATTCTTCACGGCACCTATTATGCCGTGTGTGCGAATGCGACGAATTCATATTTGTTAGCTTTTTACAAACATTACGATACACAGCGCTACAACGGACCTGACGCACGAAAGCCCCGCTCATGTCGATGGGCGGGGCTTTCGGCTACGCAACAACCTAGAAGTGGAAGTTGGTGGTCAGCAAGGCGGTACGGCCGGGCGCCTGGTTGGCGAAGTGGGTCGAGAAGGCCTTGTCGTAGTAGGTCTCGTTGGTCAGGTTCTGCACGTTGAGCTGCAGGTCGATGTTCTTGGTCAGCTTGTAGGCGGCCATGGCGTCGTAACGGGTGTAGGACGGTACGTAGACAGTGTTGCCGGTATCGCCGTAGACCTGGTCGACGTAGAAGGCACCGCCGCCGATGGTCAGCTTGGGCATGACCTCGTAGGTGGTCCACAGGCTGAAGCTGTTCTTCGGCGTGTTCGGCATCTGGTTGCCGCTGGCCTGGGCGGCTCCGGCGGTGACGGCACCGTTGCGGCCGGTCAGGCCGGCGTCGACCAGTTCACTCTTGAGGTAGCTGTAGCCGGCGAACACTTGCCACTTGTCGGTGATCTTGCCGCTGGCCGACAGCTCCAGGCCATCGACCCGCGATTCGCCGGCGTTCTCATAGATGTTCTGCGACACCAGGACCCGGGTGTTTTCCTTCTCGGTGCGGAAGATCGCCGCTGTCAGAGAGAGGCGGTCGTGGAATACGTCCCACTTGGTACCCAGCTCGTAGTTGGTGGTGGTTTCCGGTTCCAGGTCGCTTTGCAGCGTGCTGTTGCCGGCGGTCAACGGGTTGCCGTCACTGCCCTGGCCGAGCATGGCGCCTGGCGGGGTGGCGGAGGTCGCGTAGGAGACATAGATACTGCCGTTTTCCACCGGCTTCCACACCAGGCCGCTCTGCCAGTTCCAGAAATGGCTGTCGTTGCTGGTCTTGCCGGTGGTGGTGTTTTTCGCCTCGGTCTTGAACGAGTCGTAGCGCAGGCCGACGTTGAGCTGCCATTTCGGGTCCAGCTCGATGGTGTCGAAGGCATAGATCGCACGGGTGTCGCCGGTGGTGTCGGTGCCCGCGTAGTTGCGGGTGATGGCGCCGGTCCAGGCATCGTTCGGGTTCGGGTTGCTCAGCGAGGTGCAGCTTGGAATCGTACCCGGGTTGCAGACCTTGGCGGTGTTGCCTGCCACGTTGTAGCTGCTGGTCTGGCTTTCCTCGCGGCTGATTTCGACGCCGGTCGAGTAGCTGTGCTTCATGTCCAGCAGGCGGAAGTTGCCGAACAGGTCGGTCTGGTTGGTGGTGGTTTCGGTGTTCGACACCAGGGTGTTGGCGCGACGCCAGACGGTGCCGTAGCGGTTCACGTTGAACTTGCTGTCGTCCGGCTGGGTGAGGATGTAGTCCTGGCCGGTGTTGCCGTGACGCAGGGTGTTCTTGATGGTCATCGCATCGTTCAGGTCATGCTCGAAGGCAAAGGTGCTGATATCGGTGCGGGTCTTGCGGAAGTCGCGATCCTTCAGGCCGTAGAAGTTGCTGCTGTCGCCGCCATCGTTCGGCTTGTCGTGGACGTGGGCGGTGGCGGTCGATGAGCCGTAGCCGTAGGGAATGCCCGAGTCTGGCAGGTCATCGCTCTGCATGTGGTAGTAGCTGAGGTTGACGCGGGTATCGGTACCCAAACCGAAGCTCAGCGAGGGCGCGACACCCCAACGGTCGTAGTTGACCGAGTCACGGTCAGCGACGTTCTGTTCGTGGCTCATCAGGTTCAGGCGGAACGCGGCGCTGTCGAGGAACTGGCGGTTCACGTCGAGCACGTAGCGGCGGGTCTGGTCGGAGCCATAGGTGAAACCGCCGTTGGTGAAGTCGGCCTGCTTGGGCAGCTTGCTGACCAGGTTCAGGCTGCCCCCGGCCGAGCCGCGGCCGCCGAACGAGGAGTTGGGGCCCTTGCTGACTTCGATCGACTCGACGTCGAAGATTTCCCGCGATTGCGCGCCGGTGTCCCGTACGCCGTCGACGTAGGTATCACCCTGGGCATCGAAGCCGCGGATGAAGGGGCGGTCACCCTGCGGGTTGCCGCCTTCGCCGGCGCCGAAGGTGATGCCCGGCACGGTGCGCAGGGCATCCTGCAGCGAGGTGGCGGCGGTGTCCTTCAGCACCTGCTGCGGCACGACGGTGACCGAGCGCGGCGTGTCGACCAGGGGCGCGGTGTATTTCTGCGAGGAGGCCTTTTCGACCTGGTAGGAGGTGGACTCCTGGGCTTCGCCTGTCACGGTGGTGGCACCGAGCGAAAGCACCTTGTCCTGTGCCTTGCTGTCGGTCTCTTCTGCCGCCTGGACCATGTGCGCGGCCGAGGTGGCCGTGATGGCCATGCCGATTGCCGAGGCGAGCAGGCGTGGTGAACCGGTCGGTGTTTGTCTTTGTTGGCGTGACATCAGAATTCCCCTCCCCGAGGTTTTGAGGCGGCGGAATATAGGGTAAACAAGTATTTGTATCAATTGCGATAAATTACTATTCGCGGTTAATTTACATTCTTTACAAATTTTCCTTACGGTTTTTACGTTCTCATTCGTCTGCCGGGCCGAACGGCGTTTTACAGTTTCAATAAGAATCAAATACCATTGCGATACTTTCTCTTTAAGGTGTCGCTCCATGCTGTTGCACATCCCTGGCGTGTTCTCCCGCGACGAAGTGCTGCGTATTCGCGAGGCGCTGGAGCAGGCCGATTGGGCCGATGGCAAGGTTACTGCGGGTTACCAGTCGGCCAAGGCCAAGCACAACCTGCAATTGTCCGAGGGGCATCCGCTGGCCAAGGAGATCGGTGCGGCGATGCTCGAGCGGCTGTGGAAAAATCCGCAGTTCATGTCTGCAGCGCTGCCGCACAAGGTGTTCCCGCCGTTGCTGAACTGCTACACGGCGGGTGGCAGTTTCGACTTCCACATCGACAACGCGGTGCGCCAACCCCGCGGCAACCCGGAGCGGGTCCGCACGGACCTGTCGTCGACGCTGTTCTTCAGCGATCCGGACGACTACGACGGTGGTGAGTTGGAAATCCAGGACACCTACGGTACGCGGCAGGTCAAGCTGCCGGCCGGTGACCTGGTGCTCTATCCGGGCACCAGCCTGCACAAGGTCAACGCGGTGACCCGTGGGGCCCGTTATGCGGCGTTCTTCTGGACCCAGAGCCTGGTCCGCGAGGACAGCCAGCGAACCCTGCTGTTCGACATGGACAATGCGATCCAGAGCCTGACCCGTGACGTGCCCGATCACCCGGCGCTGATCCAGCTGACCGGTACCTACCACAACCTGCTGCGCCGCTGGGTGGAGGTCTAGTCGATGAGCTTTCAGTTGCGCCGCCAGGAAGTGCTCGATGGCGAGTCGTTGCGGGCGATGCTGGAGGACAATCCGGTGCGCGCCGCCCAGGCCATCCTGCTGGCTGCCGGCGAGGGGATCGTCGAGGCCCAGGCCCTGCTGGGGCAGATTCTCCTGCAGGGGCAAGGCATCGAACAGGACCCGGCATTGGCCGTGCGCTGGTTCGAGATTGCCGCCAATGGCGGTCACGCGATGGCGCGCAACATGCTCGGGCGTTGCCACGAGCACGGCTGGGGCTGCGAGGCCGATGCCGTGCAGGCTGCCCGGCATTACCGGATGGCTGCGCAGGCTGGCCTGGACTGGGGTTTGTACAACCATGCCAACCTGCTGGCGACCGGGCGCGGGGTGGCCGAGGACCAGGTGCAGGCGCTGGCGGGGTATCGGCAGGCGGCGGAGATGGGGCATGCCAAGTCGATGAACCTGCTCGGGCGTTACCTGGAAGATGGACGGTTCTGTCCGGCTGACCTGACGGCGGCCCACGAATGGTATCGACGTTCGGCCGAGGCGGGGGATTTTCGCGGGCAGTTCAGCCATGCGGCGGTGTTGGCTGACCAGGGCCAGGTCGAGTCGGCCCTGCAGTGGTTGGAGCGGGCGCTGGAGGGCGGCAACCTGAAGTTTCTCCGGGTCAGTCGCCAGGCGCTAAAGGCCGCGAGTGATCCGGCGATCCGGGGCATGGCCCTGGCCTATCACCAGCGGGCGGCTGCCATCGGTGATGAGCACGACCTTGCCGCCTTGCAGGCTTTTCAGGCGTAAGGCGATCCGTCGACTTGTGAGCATGGCTTGGGGGCCTCTTCGCGGATAAATCCGGCTCCCACAAGTGCTCGCGTCGTGCATGAATCCTGTGAACGACGCTGACACTGTGGGAGCCGGCGGTCCGGCGTCCCGGTTTATCCGCGAAAGCATCGACCCAGGCGACGCATGACTTCACTATCGAGCTGATCCGCCATGGAGGCGCCGGAACAAAAAAGGCCCGTGATGAGCACGGGCCTTTTGTTGACGCCGATACCAGCAGTTACACGTAGAACGACTTCAGCGGTGGGAAACCGTTGAATTCGACGGCGCTGTAGCTGGTGGTGTAGGCACCGGTGGACAGCCAGTACAGGCGGTCACCGGCGGCCAGGTTCAGCGGCAGGCCGTACTTGTAGTTCTCGTACATGATGTCGGCGCTGTCGCAGGTTGGACCGGCGATCACCACTTCTTCCACCTCACCGTTCTTCTCGGTCCAGATCGGGAACTTGATCGATTCGTCGGTGGTTTCGATCAGGCCGGAGAACTTGCCCACGTCGGTGTAGACCCAACGCTCCACGGCGGTACGGGACTTGCGGGCTACCAGCACCACTTCACTGACCAGGATACCGGCGTTGGCGATCAGCGAACGGCCCGGCTCCAGGATGATTTCCGGCAGGTCGTCACCGAAGTCTTCCTTGAGGAAGCGGATGATTTCCTCGGCGTAGGTTTCCAGGCTGTTGGTCCGGGTGATGTAGTTGGCCGGGAAGCCGCCACCCATGTTGATCAGCTTGAGCTCGATGCCGTCTTCTTCCTTCAGGCGCTCGAAGATCACCTTGACCTTGGCGATCGCCGCGTCCCACACGCTGATGTCGCGCTGTTGCGAACCCACGTGGAAGGATACGCCGTAAGGCACCAGGCCCAGGTCACGGGCGAGGATCAGCAGGTCCATGGCCATGTCGGTCTGGCAGCCGAACTTGCGCGACAGGGGCCAGTCGGCCGTGGTCGAGCCTTCGGTGAGAATCCGCACGTAGACTTTCGAGCCCGGGGCGGCCTTGGCGATGTTGCGCAGGTCGGCTTCCGAGTCGGTGGCGTACAGGCGCACGCCCTTCTCGTAGAAGTAGCGGATGTCCTTGGATTTCTTGATGGTGTTGCCGTAGCTGATGCGGTCGGCGCTGACGCCCTGACCCATCACTTTATCCAGTTCGTAGATCGAGGCGATGTCGAAGCTCGAACCCTTCTGGTTCAGCAGGTCGATGATCTCGACCGCCGGGTTGGCCTTGACCGCGTAGTAGACCTTGGCAAATTCGAAACCGGCGCGCAGGTCATCATAGGCCTGGGCGATCATCTGGGTATCGATGACCACGAACGGGGTTTCCTGCTTGTCGGCGAATGCCTTCATTTTCTTGAAAGTATCGCGCGCGAAATAGTCTTCGACCTGGATCGACATACGTGGGGGACTCCTAGTGGCAAACGTGAGTTATCAATGGGTGCAAATGAACGTCCTCCGTATCCCCACTTTGGTTCGCCTACTTCCCAAGGCATTGCCGCCGAAAGCAAAAAGGCCATCCGGGCCGCCTGAAAGCTGCTGCGCTGGAAAAGGCTGCGTTGGAAAGAGGCTCGGAATGCTCATTTACCATCAGTAAACTCCGCTTCCTCGCCTCTTCCCGCCTTGCCTTTTCTGCGCTCGCGACGCTCTCGGACGGCCCGGAACAGTTTCCCTTGGCCTTGCTGTCTCGTCGTCAGTACTTGAGCCGGATGGATCGTTTCCAGCATGGACGTTCGGCGCGAACTTTAGGACTTGAGGGGCTTGAGATCAACTAAAAATGTCGCGTTTTTGCACGCGCTCGTCGCGTGACCCGGATCAGTCAGTTATTTAACCGACCCGGATGACAGTCTGATGTTCCCCTTCAGCGACCGATGGTTTGCGTCCAGCCCCGCCTGTATCACCACGCCGGCTCCTGCAATGAGGCTCCGTTACACCGTCGGGCTCAGGCCTCGACCAGTTCCGCCGGCGAGACGATGCTGGTCTTGGCCCCGCGCGAGCGCCCGGAGCTCAGGTAGGCGGCGATCGATTCCTGGGTCACTTCGCCGAGGAATACCCGCTCGGCATCCAGTACCGGCAGCCATGCCCGGTTGAACTCGTACATGCGCGACAGCAGGATGCGCAGGTGTTCGTCGTAGGCGGCGGTGGCGTTGAATTCGCGCAGGAACTGCCCGCAATCACCGTTCTGGCGATGCAGGTCGCGACGACGGACGTAGCCCAGGGCCCTGTTGTCGGCGTCGGTGACCACCACGTAGCGGCGGTCGTGCTCGTCCATCAGTTCCAATGCCTCGGCCACCGGAGTGTGCGGGCTGACCGACGGCGCGTTGTCCGCGGCATCCTCGGCCTTGACCAGCAGCAGGCGCTTGAGCGTGCTGTCCTGGCCGACGAAGTTGCTGACGAACTCGTCCGCCGGGTGCGCCAGCAGGGTGTCCGGGTGGTCGATCTGGATCAGCTTGCCGCCACGGAAGATGGCGATCTTGTCGCCCAGCTTGAGCGCTTCGTCGATGTCGTGGCTGACCATGATCACGGTCTTGTTCAGCGCCCGCTGCATCTCGAAGAACTCGTTCTGGATCATTTCCCGGTTGATCGGGTCGACCGCGCCGAACGGCTCGTCCATCAGCAGCAGCGGGGCCTCTGCCGCCAGCGCGCGGATCACGCCGATGCGCTGCTGCTGGCCGCCGGACAGTTCCCGTGGATAACGATGCAGGTACTGCTTGGGCTCGAGCTTGATCATGCTCATCAGCTCGCGGGCCCGCTCGTGGCATTTGTGCTTGTCCCAGCCGAGCAGGCGCGGGACCACGGTGATGTTTTCCTCGATGGTCATGTTCGGGAACAGGCCGATCTGCTGGATCACGTAGCCGATGTTGCGCCGCAGGGTCACTTCATCCAGCTCGGTGGTGTCCTCGCCGTTGATCAGCACCTTGCCCGAGGTCGGCACGATCAGCCGGTTGATCATTTTCAGCGTGGTGCTCTTGCCGCAACCGGACGGGCCGAGGAACACGCAGATCTCGCCTTCGTTGACGGTCAGGCCCACGGAGTCGACGGCCTTGACCGCCTTGCCATTGCTTTGAAAGGTCTTGCTCAGGTCTTGAAGTTCGATCATTTCAGGAGTCCTTTTGGAGTCAACGTGCGTTGCAGGCGTTGCAGCAGGAGGTCGGCGACGATGGCCAGGACACTGACCAGTACCGCGCCGACCAGCAGCATCGACATGTCGCTGCGGCTGATGGCCGCGAGGATGAGTACGCCGAGGCCGCCGGCACCGATGGTGGCGGCGATGGTCATGACGCCGATGTTCATCACCACGGCGGTACGCACGCCGGCGAGAATCACCGGCACGGCGATCGGCAGCTCGACCATGCGCAGGCGCTGGCCGAAGGTCATGCCGATGCCGCGGGCCGCTTCCCGGATGCCCGGTTCGACACCGGTCAGGGCCAGGTAGGTGTTGCGCATGATCGGCAGCAGTGAATAGAGGAACACCGCAGTGATCGCCGGCAGCGGGCCGAGGCCCTGGCCGAATTTCGAGTAGAACGGCAGCAGCAGGCCGAACAGTGCGATCGATGGAATGGTCAGCAGTACCGTGGCGCTGGCCTGCAGGGGGCCGGCCAGGGTCGGGAAGCGGGTCATCAGCACGCCCAGGGGCACGCCGATGACGATCGCCAGGGTCACCGCGATGCCGACCAGGGTGATGTGCTGCCCGGTCAGGTGCAGGACCTGTGACCAGTCCAGATGGGAAAAGGCGTTGATCAATTCCATGTCTTCTCCTCAGTCGATAGGGTGCTGGCGCAGGAAGTCGGCGGCCACGGCGGCCGGGCTTTCGTGGTCGACGTCGACCCGGGCATTGAGCTGGCGCATGGTCTCGTCGTCGAACAGCGCGGCCAGTGGCTTGAGGTCGGCGGCCAGCCGCGGGTTGGCGTCGAGCACCGCCTGGCGCACCACCGGTGCGGCGGTGTAGTCCGGGAAGTAATGCTTGTCGTCTTCCAGCAGCTTGAGCTTGAAGGCGTTCAGCCGACCGTCGGTGGTGTAGACCAGGCCGGCGAACACCTGGCTGTTGCGCAGGGCGGTGTAGACCAGCCCGGCGTCCATCTGGCGGATGGTGCGGCGATCGAGGTTCATGCCGTACAGCTTGACCATGCCTTCCAAGCCGTCGGAGCGGTTGGCGAACTCGGTGTCGAGGGCGACCAGGTGATGCTGGTCGGCCTCATTGGCCAGTACCTGGGTCAGCTGGCTGATGTTGCTGACCTGTGGATAGTGCTGGGCCACCTTCTCCGGCAGGGCCAGGGCGTAGGTGTTGCTAAATTTCGACGGGCTAAGCCAGACCAGGCCCTTTTTCGCGTCGAGTTCCTTGACCCGTGCGTAGGACTGTTCGCGGTCGAGTTTTTCGGTCACATGGTTGTAGGCCACCAGCGAGACGCCGGTGTATTCCCAGAGCAGGTCCAGTTGCCCGCTTTCGTGGGCGCTGCGGGCCAGGTTGCTGCCCAGGCCGCCGGTGACCCGGGTGTCGTAGCCCTTGCTGCGCAGGTATTGCGAGGTGATCTCGGCGAGCAGGGTCTGCTCGGTGAATACCCGGGCGCCGATGCGGATCAGCGGTTTGTCGGCGGCCTGGGCCGCTCCCGCGAACAGCAGGGCGCAGGCGAGAAAAATGCAGAGTCTTTTCATGTTCTTTCCTTTGCTCAGGCCGGGCGCAGCCCGCGTTCCAGCCAGAGGCGGCTGGCGAGGGTCACCAGGGCGTCGAGCAGCAGTGCCAGCAACGCGGTACAGGCGGCGCCGAGAATCAGCTGCGGCTGGTTGTTCAGGGCGATACCGGGGAAGATCAGGCTGCCCAGGCTGTTGGCGCCGATCAGGAAGGCCAGCGGTGCGGTGCCGACGTTGAGCGCCAGGGCCACTCGCACGCCGCCGACGATGATCGGTACGGCGTTGGGCAATTCGACCTTCCACAGCACCTGGCGCGGAGTCATGCCGATACCGGTGGCGGCCTCCTTGAGCGATGCCTCGACGTTCTTCAGGCCTTCATAGGTGTTGCGCACGATCGGCAACAGCGAGGCGAGGAACAGCGCGAAGATCGCCGGGCCGGCGCCGATGCCGAGAATCCCCAGGGCGATCGCCAGCACGGCCAGCGGCGGCACGGTATTGCCGATGTTGAACACTTGCATGAAGCGTTCGGCGCGCGCGGCCATGGCCGGGCGACTGAGCAGGATGCCGGCGGGAATACCGACCAGAAGCGCCGCGAACATCGAGGCGAGCACCAGGTAGAGGTGCGCTTGCAGGTAGAACCACAGATCGGCCTGGTAGTGCGCGATCGTGCTGATGCCGATCCAGTGGATCAACAGGGCGAGGAGGGCGATCACGATCACGCCTCCTGTAAGCCCCTTGCCATAGCGATTAGCCACAGATGGACTCCTTTTTTCGGTCGGCGAACACTCTTCCGTGAGGCAACGCCATGCCTGGCTGCCGGAAAAGTGTCCGCGAAAAGCAGCTTCGTCCCGGCCGATAAACGGCCACGGGAGAAGCCATGAGCGCCGACCTCGTCAGGCTAACTGACTGATTTTTCTACACCTGACGAAAGGTCATGACAGGGGAGTGGACGCCTGCGGTGTTTAAAAGGTTCCGCAATTGGCAGCATTTGGCCATCTCGCGGGAAGGGCGACGCAGGGCGTCGGTCGGGCTGGCGGTGGCCGCTGGGCTGCAGTCTGGTCTATAATCTGCGCCCTTTTTTGAATCACCTGTCAGGCGATTTCCCATGACCAACCAGGCCGCCGAAGTCGCGAAACGCCGCACCTTCGCCATCATTTCCCACCCGGATGCGGGTAAAACCACCATCACCGAAAAACTCTTGCTGATGGGCAAGGCGATTGCGGTGGCCGGTACGGTGAAGTCGCGCAAGTCCGACCGCCATGCCACCTCCGACTGGATGGAGATGGAGAAGCAGCGTGGTATTTCCATTACCACCTCGGTCATGCAGTTCCCGTATCGCGAGCACATGATCAACCTGCTCGACACCCCCGGTCACGAAGACTTCTCGGAAGACACCTACCGGACCCTGACCGCCGTGGACTCGGCGTTGATGGTGCTCGACGGTGGTAAGGGCGTAGAGCCGCGGACCATCGCCCTGATGGACGTCTGCCGCCTGCGCGACACGCCGATCGTCAGCTTCATCAACAAGCTCGACCGCGATATCCGCGACCCGATCGAACTGCTCGACGAGATCGAGGCGGTGCTGAAGATCAAGGCGGCGCCGATCACCTGGCCGATCGGCTGCTATCGCGACTTCAAGGGCGTGTACCACCTGGCGGGCGACTACATCATCGTCTACACCCCGGGTCACGGCCATGAGCGCACCGAGGTGAAGATCATCGAGAAACTCGACTCGCCGGAGGCGCGCGCGCACCTGGGCGACGAGTACGATCGCTTCCTCGAACAACTGGAGCTGGTGCAGGGCGCCTGCCACGAGTTCAACCAGAAAGAGTTCCTGACCGGCCAGATGACTCCGGTGTTCTTCGGTACCGCACTGGGCAACTTCGGTGTCGACCACGTGCTCGACGCGGTGGTCGACTGGGCGCCGATGCCGCTGGCCCGGGTGGCCAACGAGCGCTCGGTGGAGCCGGTGGAGGAGAAGTTCACAGGTTTCGTGTTCAAGATCCAGGCGAACATGGACCCCAAGCACCGCGACCGGATCGCCTTCATGCGCATCTGCTCCGGCAAGTACGAAAAGGGCATGAAGATGCGCCATGTGCGCACCGGCAAGGACGTGCGCATCGGCGATGCGCTGACCTTCTTCTCCTCCGAGCGTGAGCAACTGGAAGAGGCCTACTCCGGCGACATCATCGGCCTGCACAACCACGGCACCATCCAGATCGGTGACACCTTCACCGAAGGCGAGGCGCTGGGTTTCACCGGTATTCCGCACTTCGCCCCGGAACTGTTCCGTCGCGTACGCCTGCGTGATCCGCTCAAGTCCAAGCAATTGCGCCAGGGCCTGCAGCAGTTGGCGGAAGAGGGTGCGACCCAGGTGTTCTTCCCCGAGCGCAGCAACGACATCATTCTCGGCGCCGTCGGTGTGCTGCAGTTCGACGTGGTCGCCAGCCGCCTGAAGGAGGAGTACAAGGTCGAGTGCTCCTACGAGCCGATCACCGTGTGGTCTGCGCGCTGGATCGATTGCAGCGACAAGAAGAAGCTCGAGGAATTCAGCAACAAGGCCGTGGAAAACCTGGCCCTGGATGGTGGTGGTCACCTCACCTACCTGGCTCCGACCCGGGTCAACCTGGCGCTGATGGAAGAGCGCTGGCCGGACGTGAAATTCCGCGCCACCCGCGAGCATCATTGATTCGCCATTGGCGAACACGCGGTAAACGAAAACCCCGCTGCCTGGCAGCGGGGTTTTTTATGGGGCAGACAAATGATCGTTCCCACGCTCCGCCTGGGAACGCAGCCCGTGCCGCTGTGCGCCACAAGCGCGGACGCCGAGAGTGGAGTGATCGTTACTCTGCGTGCTGGCCAATGACCTGTTTTGATCGTTCCCACGCTCCGCGTGGGAATGCAGCCCGTGCCGCTCTGCGCCACAAGCGCGGACGCCAAGCGTGGGGTGATCGTTACTCTGCGTGCTGGCCAATGACCTGTTTTGATCGTTCCCACGCTCCGCGTGGGAACGCAGCCCGTGCCGCTCTGCGCCACAAGCGCGGACGCCAAGCGTGTGGTGATCGTTACTCTGCGTGCTGGCCGATGACCTGTTTTGATCGTTCCCACGCTCCGCGTGGGAATGCAGCCCGTGACGCTGTGCGTCACAAGCGCGGACGCCAAGCGTGGGATCGGTCGTTGTTCTGGATGATGGTCGATGACCTGTTCTAAGGGTTAGTCGCAATCGATCTAAAGGAAGAAACCAAGTTTCATGTAGCCACCATGGCGAAGTCGCCCGCCCGGGACTAGGTTCAGTCAAGGTCGGCGCCGTTTTCGGGCGCCAGTGTTCGCGATTTGCCTGCCACAGGAAGGAGCGACGATGAACATCTTTCAACGCATGGTGTTGCTGATCAAGGTAATGGTGATGCTGTCACTGGGTATGAGCGCCGCGTGGGCCACCACGACTCCCGTCCAGGGCGATGGCTTCTGGGGCATGCACAGTGTCCAGGACAGCGGCCAGATGCTCGCCAAGTCCGACGCCGAACCGGGTGACGAGGGCCAGGGCGGCAGCAAGGGGGATGACGATTCCACTACCGAGGAGCCGGGTGGCGATGACGGCGACGAAGGTGACAGCGATACCTGAGTCATGAAAAAGGCCCCGGCTTCCAGGTTGATGCGCAACCTGGAAGCCGGGGCCGGTGCAGCGGTTTCAGCGCTCTCGCAGGTTCTGGAGAGCGCTTTTTTTGCGCCTTACAGGAACTGCTCGGCGTAGTGACAGGCGACCTGGCGGGTGTCCACCTGGCGCAGCTCCGGCAATTCGGTGCCGCAACGCTCGGTGGCGTACGGGCAACGCTTGTGGAAGGCGCAGCCGCTGGGCGGGTTGAGCGGGTTGGGCAGCTCGCCGGCGATCTTGATCTTCGGCTTCAGCGGGTCCGGGTGAATGGCCGGGGTGGCCGACAGCAGCGCCTGGGTGTAGGGGTGCAGCGGGCGCTCGTAGATGTCTTCCTTGGGGCCCATTTCCGCCGGGCGGCCGAGGTACATCACCAGCACCTGGTCGGCCACGTGGCGCACCACCGCCAGGTTGTGCGAGATGAACACGTAGGCGGTGTTGAACTCCTGCTGCAGGTCCATGAACAGGTTCAGTACCTGGGCCTGGATCGACACGTCGAGGGCCGAGGTCGGCTCGTCCGCCACCAACACCTTGGGTTGCAACATCATGGCGCGGGCGAGGGCGATCCGCTGGCGCTGGCCACCGGAGAACATGTGCGGGTAGCGCTGGTAATGCTCGGGGCGCAGGCCCACCTGCTTCATCATCGCCTGCACTTTCTCGCGGCGTTCGGCGGCCGACAGCTTGGTGTTGATCAGCAGCGGCTCGCCGAGCTGGTCACCGATCTTCTGCCGTGGGTTGAGCGAGGCGTATGGGCTCTGGAAGACCATCTGCACGTCCTTGCGCAGTTGCTTGCGCTGGGCCTTGTCGGCCCCGGCGACTTCCTGACCGGCGATCTTCAGCGAGCCGGAGGACGGTTCCTCGATCAGGGTCAGGGCGCGAGCCAGGGTGGACTTGCCGCAACCCGACTCACCGACCACGGCGAGGGTCTTGCCGGCTTCGAGCTCGAAGGACACGCCATTGAGGGCGCGCACGGTGGCGTGGCCCTTGAACAGGCCACGGGAGACTTCGTAGTGACGGGTGAGGTCGCGGGCGGTAAGAACGACGGCCATTACGCCACCTCCTGGTTCAGCGGGTAGAAGCAACGGGCAAGGCTATTGGCTTTCGGGTCCAGGCTCGGACGCTGCTGGCGGCAGCTTTCCTGCACGTACGGGCAGCGCGGCGACAGCAGGCAGCCCTGCGGCCGGTCATAGCGGCCGGGGACGATGCCGGGCAGGGTCGACAGGCGTGCGGCGCCGAGGCTGTGTTCCGGGATCGCCTTGAGCAGCGCTTCGCTGTAGGGGTGCGCCGGAATGTCGAACAGGCCGGGGATCTGGCCGACTTCCACGGCCTGGCCGGCGTACATCACGCAGACCCGCTGGGCGGTTTCCGCCACGACCGCGAGGTCGTGGGTGATCAGTACCAGGCCCATGTTCTGTTCCTGCTGCAGGTTGATCAGCAGGTCCATGATCTGCGCCTGGATGGTCACGTCCAGGGCGGTGGTCGGTTCGTCGGCGATCAGCAGTTTCGGCTCGCCGGCAATCGCCATGGCAATCGCCACGCGCTGGCTCATGCCACCGGACAGCTGGTGCGGGTAGGCGTCCATGCGGCTCGCGGCGCCCGGGATCTCGACCTTCTCCAGCAGCTCGATAGCACGCTTGCGGGCCTGCTTGCCGGACATTTTCAAGTGCAGGCGCAGCACTTCCTCGATCTGGAAACCCACGGTGTAGCTGGGGTTCAGCGCGGTCATCGGGTCCTGGAACACCATCGCCAGGTCCTTGCCGACGATCTGCCGGCGCTGCCGGGCGTTGAGCGTGAGCATGTCCTTGCCGTCGAAGCGCAGGGCGTCGGCGGTGACGATACCGGGGTGATCGATCAGGCCCATCAGCGCCATCATGGTCACGGATTTGCCCGAACCGGATTCGCCGACGATCGCCAGGACCTCGCCCTTGTTCACGCTCAGGTCGAGGCCATCGACCACCGGCACAGCGTTCTTGTCGCCGAAGCGGACGTTGAGATTCTTGATTTCTAGCAGTGACATGGGAATCTCCTCAGGCGGCATTCTTGAGTTTCGGGTCCAGCGCGTCGCGCAGGCCGTCGCCCATCAGGTTGATTGCCAGCACGCTGAGCAAAATGGTCAGGCCGGGCAGGCTCACCACCCACCAGGCGCGTTCGATGTAGTCGCGGGCCGAGGCCAGCATGGTGCCCCACTCCGGAGTCGGCGGTTGTACGCCGAGGCCGAGGAAGCCCAGGGCGGCCGCGTCGAGGATGGCCGAGGAGAAGCTCAGGGTCGCCTGGACGATCAGGGGCGCCATGCAGTTGGGCAGCACGGTGATGAACATCAGGCGCGGCAGGCCGGCACCGGCCAGGCGTGCGGCGGTCACGTAGTCGCGGTTCAGCTCGCCCATCACCGCGGCGCGGGTCAGGCGTACGTAGGACGGCAGCGAGACGATGGCGATGGCGATCACGGTGTTGATCAGGCCTGGGCCGAGGATGGCGACGATCGCCACGGCCAGCAGCAGCGAGGGCAGGGCGAGCATGATGTCCATCAGGCGCATGATGGTCGGCCCGAGAACGCGCGGGAAGAAACCGGCCAGCAGGCCCATCAGGATCCCGGGGATCAGCGACATCACCACCGAGGACAGGCCGATCAGCAGCGACAGGCGCGAACCCTGGATCAGCCGCGACAGCAGGTCGCGACCGAGTTCGTCGGTGCCCAGCAGGAACTGCGCCTGGCCGCCTTCGAGCCAGGATGGCGGGGTGAGCAGGAAGTCGCGGAACTGCTCGCTCGGGTCATGGGGTGACACCCACGGGGCGAAGATCGCGCAGAAGACCACCAGCAGCATGAACAGCAGGCCGGCGACGGCGCCCTTGTTGCGGGCGAAGGCCTGCCAGAATTCCTTGTAGGGTGATGGGTACAGCAGGCTCTGGTCGACTGCTGCTGAGGAGATTGGAGTACTCATGAATAGGCTCTCAGCGCTGGTGACGGATACGTGGGTTGGCAAAGCCGTAGAGGATGTCCACCACGAAGTTGACCAGGATCACGATGCAGGCGATCAGCAGGATGCCGTTCTGCACCACCGGATAGTCCCGGGCGCCGATGGCTTCGATCAGCCATTTGCCGATACCGGGCCAGGAGAAGATGGTTTCGGTCAGGACCGCGCCGGCCAGCAGCGTGCCGACCTGCAGGCCCATCACGGTCAGTACCGGGATCAGCGCGTTGCGCAGGCCGTGGACGAACACCACGCGGGCCGGCGACATGCCCTTGGCGCGGGCGGTACGGATGTAGTCCTCGCGCAGCACCTCGAGCATCGACGAGCGGGTCATCCGGGCGATCACCGCCAGCGGGATGGTGCCGAGTACGATGGACGGCAGGATCATGTGGTGCAGGGCGTCCCAGAATGCGTCCGGCTGATCGCTGAGCAGGGTGTCGATGAGCATGAAGCCGGTCTTCGGCTCGATGTCGTAGAGCAGGTCGATCCGCCCGGAAACCGGGGTCCAGCCCAGGGCGACCGAGAAGAACATGATCAGGATCAGGCCCCACCAGAAGATCGGCATCGAGTAGCCCGCCAGGGATATGCCCATGACCCCATGGTCGAACAGCGAGCCGCGCTTGAGGGCCGCGATCACCCCGGCCAGCAGGCCGAAGACTCCAGCGAACAGCAGGGCGGAGATGGACAGCTCCAGGGTGGCCGGGAACAGCGCGGTGAATTCGGTCCAGACACCGGTGCGGGTGCGCAGGGATTCACCGAGATCGCCATGGGCCAGCTTGCCCACGTAGTCGATGTATTGTTCGTAGAGCGGCTTGTTCAGGCCAAGGCGTTCCATCGCCTGGGCGTGCATCTGCGGGTCGACCCGGCGCTCGCCCATCATGACTTCCACGGGATCGCCTGGGATCATGCGAATCAGCGCGAAGGTCAACAGCGTGATGCCGAAAAACGTGGGGATCAGTAACCCCAGTCGGCGGGCAATAAAACTAAACATCTTGTGGTGTACCTCATCAGCCGGTTAGGCGTGCTGGTCGCGGCCCCGGGTAGGGCCGCTTCCGGCGTGTTTTCTACTTCACCTGGGTCGTGGCGAAGTTATTGGTGGACAGCGGGTTAATGTGATAACCCTCTACGTTCTTGCGCATGGCGGTAAACATCTTCGGATGCGCCTGGTCGACCCAAAGCACCTGGTCATGCAGGATTTCCAGGGCTTTCTCGTAGAGCGCGGCGCGTTCGGCCGGTTCCGTCCTGGCACGGGCCTGGTCGATCAACGCCTGGAATTGCGGGTTGCATGAACGGCTGTAGTTTTCGCCGTTTTTGGCGGCTTCGCAACTCATCAGCGGGCTGAGGAAGTTGTCCGGATCGCCGTTGTCGCCGCTCCAGCCGGCGGACACCATGTCGTGCTCGCCCTTTTTCGCGCGCTTGAGCATCTCGGCCCATTCCATGACGCGGATGTCGATCTTGATGCCGACCTTGGCCAGGTCCGACTGGATCAACTGTGCGCCCAGCTGCGGGTTCGGGTTGGTCGGACCACCGCCATTGCGGGTGTACAGGGTGAACACCGTGCCTTCGGGCACGCCGGCCTCCTTGAGCAGGGCGCGGGCCTTCTCCAGGTCCTGCGGCGGGTTCTTCAGCTTGTCGTTGTAGCCCAGCAGGGTCGGTGGATAGGGATTGACCGCGGCGATGGCGTTGCCCTTGCCGTAGAGGGTGTCGACGTAGGTCTGCTTGTCCAGCGCCAGCTCGATGGCGCGGCGTACCCGCACATCGCTCAGGTACTTGTGTTCGGTGTTGATCGCGGTGTAGCCGGTGGCCATGGCCGCCATGCTGACCACCTGCAGGTTCGCGTCGGCCTGGATGCTCGGTACGTCATCCGGTTTCGGGTACAGCGCGACCTGGCACTCATTGGCCCGCAGCTTCTGCAGCCGGGTGTTGTTGTCCGGGGTGATGGCGAAGACCAGGACTTCGGCCGGTGGCTTGCCACGGAAATAGTCCGGGTTGGCCTTGTAGCGTACCTGGGCGTCCTTGGCATAACGCTGGAACACGAATGGACCGGTGCCGATCGGCTTGGCGTTCAGGTCGTCCTGCTTGCCGGCCTTGAGCAGCTGGCCTGCATACTCGGCGGAGTGGATCGAGGTGAAGGCCATGCCCAGGTCGAGCAGGAAGGGCGCTTCGGGACGGGCCAGGGTGAACCGTACGGTCATGTCGTCGACTTTCTCGACGTTCTTCAGCAGGTCCTGGAAACCCATGCTTTCAAAGTAGGGGAAGCCCACCGTGGACTGCTTGTGCCAGGGATGGTTCGGGTCCAGCTGGCGCTGGAAGCTCCAGAGCACATCGTCGGCATTGAGTTCGCGGGTCGGCTTGAAGTAATCGGTGGTGTGGAACTTGACGCCCTTGCGCAGGTGGAAGGTGTACTGCAGGCCGTCGGGGCTGATTTCCCAGCTTTCGGCCAGGGCCGGCTGGATCTCGGCGGTGCCTGGCTTGAAATCCACCAGGCGGTTGAACAGGGTCTCGGCCGCAGCGTCGGATGTGACGGCGGTGGTGTACAGCACCGGGTCGAAACCTTCCGGGCTGGCTTCCGTGCAAACCACCAAGGGTTTTGCCGAAACGCCAACGGCTATGGTCAGCAGGCTGGCTGCGACGGCCGCCCGCAGGGAAAGCATCTTCATATAAACCCTCCGTAATCAATTGAGCCAGATTAGTCGCTGGGGCCGATTCGTCGAGCCGACCCCAACGTCGCTACCTACCGGGATCCCGCAATCAAAGAATCTTGAACGGGATGGTGGTGACCAGGCGGAACTCGTTGAGGTTGCCGTCAGCCTGGTTCTCCGAGGCCCGGTGAGTGGTGTAGGTGGCACGAATGGCGGTGGCCTTCAGTGGGCCGCTCTGTACCGCGTAGGAGGCGCCGATGCCGTATTCATAGTGGTGCTCGCCGTTCATGTTGCGCACGTCATAGGCGGTACCGGTGTAGTGGGTACCGTCGATGCCCCAGCCACGAGCCTGGTAGATGTTGAACTTCAGGCCGGGTACACCGTACTCGGCCATGTTGAGGCCGTAGGCGATCTGGAAGGATTTCTCGTTCGGGCCGTTGAAGTCCGACAGCAGGGAGTTGGCCAGGTAGATGCCGTTGGTTTCGTGCAGGTAGTCGAAGTACTCGTTGCCGTTCACCGCCTGGTAGGAGAAGGTCAGGCTGTGGGCCTGGTGGGTCAGGCCGAGCGACAGGGAGTAGGTGTCGTTGTCGATTTCGCCCATCTTCTTTTTGCCGGTATCGACGGTCTTGTAGTAGTTCAGGCCGGTGGTCAGGCCCAGTACCGAGCTGTCGCCCAGGTCGTGGGTGGCGCCGAAGTAGTACTGGTTCCAGAAGTCTTCGACGTGGGCGCCGTAGAGGCTGGTCTTCAGGCTCTTGAAAGGCTGGTAGTTGATGCCGGCGGTGTTGACGTGGTCGGTTTCTGCACCATTGTTGGTGTACTCGGAGCGGAATTTCGACAGGCTCTGTTCGGTCCGTGGTGATACGCGATCGAAGGTGGCGACATCGAAGGACAGGTTGTTCAGCTCTTCGCTGTGCAGGCTCACGCCTTCGAAGCTGGAAGGCAGCGCACGGTTACCGATGGTGTCGACGATCGGCGTGCTGAAGTTCTGGCGGCCGGCGGTCAGGGTGGTGTTCGACACGCGGAACTTGACGTTGGCCAGGCCCAGCTTGCTCCACTGGCCGACGGCATCGCCGTCGCTGTGGGTCAGGGTACGGTTGGAACCACCGGCCATGTCCTTGCGGTCACGGTCCAGGGCGATGGCGTTGTAGGCGGCGACTTCGGTGCTGACGCCGACGGTGCCCTGGGTGAAGCCCGAGGTGTAGTTCAGGATGGTGCCCTGGACCCAGTTGATACGACGTGGGGTCGGGGTCGGGGTGTCGCCGCCTTTCTTGTAGGAGAAGCGGTCATCACGGCGTTTCAGTTCGTTGGCGTACCAGTTACGGGTAGTGCCGCCCAGGCTCTGGCCATCGATGAAGCCCTTGGCTTCGCTCTGGGCATTGCTGGTGTTGAGGCCGGTCGGAATGAACTCCTGACTCTGCGATTCCGCATGGGCCATCAGGCTGGCACTACTGATTGCTAAGGCTAACAACGCTTTCTGAGAGAGTTTCAAGGTAAAGCTCCTTTAGTTTCTTTTTTTGCTTACCGGCTTTTTCAGGTATGCCGGTTGTTTTTGGTGAACTCTTTTTTTCTTGTCGCAAACGTTTGCTTGGCAGTGGTTCGCCGAATTTCGGCTGCAAGATTGCGTGAGGGCGAAATTCGCCCCCAGCGCGGGTCACGGTTTTTTATTGTTCGATACTGACGCCCGAGAACGAGTTGCGACCAAAGGGACTGACCTTGAAGTCATTCACCTTGGCGCTCAGCGGCTGGTTGACCGTCGAGTGGGCGATAGGGGTGATCGGCACCTGTTGCTTGAGCAACTGCTGGGCCTGTTTGTAGAGCACTGTCCGCTGCTCGCGATCAGTGACGATCTTGGCTTGCTTGATCAGCTTGTCGTACTGCGGGTCGCACCACATGGAGTAGTTGTTGCCGCCAATCGCGTCACAGCTGTAGAGCGTCCCGAGCCAGTTGTCCGGGTCGCCGTTGTCGCCGGTCCAGCCGATCAGGCTGATATCGTGTTCGCCATTCTTGGTGCGCTTGATGTACTCGCCCCACTCATAGCTGACGATCTTCACCTTGAGACCGATCTTCGCCCAGTCGGCCTGGAGCATCTCGGCCATCAGCTTGGCGTTGGGGTTGTACGGGCGCTGGACGGGCATGGCCCAGAGGGTGATCTCGGTGCCTTCCTTGACACCGGCGGCCTTGAGCAGCTCCCTGGCCCTTTCCGGATCGTAGGCGGCGTCCTTGACGGTGCTGTCATAGGACCACTGGGTCGGCGGCATGGCATTGGCCGCCAACTGCCCGGCGCCCTGGTAGACCGCGTTGAGGATGCTCGGCTTGTTCACCGCCATGTCCAGCGCCTGGCGTACCTCGAGCTGGTCGAACGGCTTGTGGCGAACGTTGTAGGCGATGTAGCCGAGGTTGAAGCCCGGCTTCTCGATCACCTGCAGCTTGGGGTCGCTCTTGAGCGCGGCGACGTCGGCCGGACGCGGGTGCAGGGTGACCTGGCACTCATCGCGCTTGAGCTTCTGCACGCGCACCGAGGCATCGGTATTGATCGCGAAGATCAGCTGGTCGAGCTTGACCTGGCTGGGGTCCCAGTACTGCTTGTTGGCCGCGTAGCGGATCTGCGTGTCCTTCTGGTAACGCTGGAACACGTACGGCCCGGTGCCGATCGGCTGTTGGTTGATCTCGCTCGGAGTGCCCGCCTTGAGCAACTGCTCGGCGTATTCGGCGGAAAGGATCGAGGCGAAGCTCATGGCGAGGTTCTGGATGAACGCGGCGTCGACGCTGTTGAGCGTCATGACCACGGTCAGCGGCCCGGTCTTTTCGACCTTGGCGATATTCTTGTTCAGGCTCATCCCGGTGAAGTAGGGGAACTCCGTGGGGTAGGCCTTGCGGAACGGGTGTTCGGCATCGAGCATGCGGTTGAAGGTGAACAGCACGTCGTCGGCGTTGAAGTCGCGATGCGGGGTGAAGTACTTGGTGGTGTGGAACTTCACGCCTTCGCGCAGGTGGAAGGTGTACACCAGGCCATCCGGCGAGATATCCCAGCTCTTGGCCAACGCCGGTGCGACGGAGGTCTCGCCCCGGACGAATTCCACCAGCCGGTTGTAGATCGGCTCGGCGGCATCATTGTCGGTAGCGGCGGTGTACTGCGCGGTGTCGAACCCGGCCGGGCTGCCCTCGGAGCAGAACACCAGGCTGCCGGCAGCCTGGGCACAAGCGGCTCCAGCCCACAGGGCGGTGCCGATGAAAGCGGATAAAACGAAGGTATGGCGCATGACGATCCCAATCCATTTTTATTGTCGTTGGTGAGCAATTGCCATGTCCTGGGGCATGGAGACATCACCAACCCAGTCAGTCGAATGCAGCAGTGCCGCTCGTTGGCATTGGTCGGTAATGCCCTGACGTTATGGCGCCAAGTCACTGCCGTAAATGCGTAGAGCCTGAGAGAGTTGTAGGAAAAAACTGCGCTTCTGACTCATCCTTCCGAAGTTGGACGGTCAGGGAGAGGGCAATTCCTGCAATTCTGGCGGGTAGCGCAAAGGCGACGTACCGGGACGTCGCCTTTGCGGGACCTTACTTGCTGACGCTGACGCCGTAGAACGAGTTCAAGCCGAACGGGCTGATCTTGAAGTCCTTCACGGTAGCGCTCATGGGCTGATACACCGTCGAGTGCGCGATAGGTGTATACGGGACGTCATCCTTGAGGATGTGCTGGGCCTGCTTGTACAGCTCGGTGCGCTTGGCCTGGTCGGAGGTCGACTTGGCTTCCTTCATCAGGCTGTCGTATTTCGGTGTGCAGTACTTCGAGAAGTTGTTGCCGTTGATGGCGTCGCAACCGAACAGTACGTTCAGCCAGTTGTCCGGGTCACCGTTGTCACCGCTCCAGCCGATGATCATCGCCTGCTGCTCGCCGGCCTTGGCACGCTTGAGGTATTCACCCCACTCGTAGCTGACGATCTTCACGTTCAGGCCGATGTTCTTCCAGTCGGACTGGAGCATTTCGGCCATCAGCTTGGCGTTCGGGTTGTACGGACGCTGGACCGGCATGGCCCACAGCTTGATCTCGGTGCCTTCCTTGATGCCCGCTTCCTTGAGCAGTTGCTTGGCCTTCTCGGGATCGTACTTGGCATCCTTGATGGTGGTGTCGTAGGACCACTGGGTCGGCGGCATGGCGTTGACGGCCAGCTGGCCGGCGCCCTGGTAGACCGACTCGATGATCTGCGGCTTGTTCACGGCCATGTCCAGCGCCTGGCGAACGCGCAGGTCGGCCAGCGGGTTGGCGGCGGTCTCGCCCTTGAGGACCGGCATCACGTTATAGGCGATATAGCCCAGGTTGAAGCCAGCCTGGCTCGGCATCTGCAGTTTCGGATCGGCCTTGAGTGGCGCGAGGTCGGCCGGGCGTGGGTAGACGCTGACCTGGCATTCATTCTTCTTGAGTTTCTGCATCCGCACCGAGGCGTCGGTGGTGATGGCGAAGATCAGGTTGTCGATCTTCACGTCCTCGGGCTTCCAGTACTCCTTGTTCCCGGTGTAGCGGATGTTGGAGTCCTTCTGGTAGCTCTTGAACACGAACGGACCGGTACCGATCGGCTTCTGGTTGATGTCGCTGGCCTTGCCTTCCTTGAGCAGCTTGTCGGCGTACTCGGCGGACTGGATGGAGGCGAAGCTCATGGCCAGGTTCTGGATGAAGGCGGCATCAACGGTCTTGAGGGTGAACTTGACGGTATGGTCGTCGAGCTTTTCCACCTTGGCGATGTTGGTGTCCATCCCCATGTCGGTGAAGTACGGGAACTCGGTCGGGTAGGCCTTGCGGAACGGCATGTCCTTGTCGAGCATGCGGTTGAAGGTGAACAGCACGTCGTCGGCGTTGAAATTGCGCGTCGGCTTGAAGTAATCGGTGGTGTGGAACTTGACCCCTTCACGCAGGTGGAAGGTGTAGGTCAGGCCATCGGGCGAAATGTCCCAACTGGTTGCCAGGCCAGGAATCACGGCGGTGCCGCCACGTTCGAACTGGCTCAGACGGTTGAAGACGGTTTCGGCAGAGGCGTCGAAGTCGGTTCCGGCGGTGTATTGGCCTGGATCGAAACCGGCCGGGCTCCCTTCGGAGCAGTACACCAGGTTGGTCGCTGCGAGGGCGAACGGTGCGCTGGCCAAGAGGCCTGCGCCAACTAAAAACGGAATGACTGCTTTTTTAAGCATTGGTGGCCTCATGATTTGTTGTCATTTTTGGTTGTGAGGACGACCTCGTGAGTCGACCTGCGGATACTTATGCAGGCCCTGTACCCATTGCAAGATGCAGAGAGGTCGCAAGTCTCAAAGTGTGGCACGAACGTACACGAATGTCGCAATTGTGTAAAAGTTGACGCATTTGACCGTTTGCACAGGTTTTTTCCGGTGCAGGCGGCGCACTGCAAGTGGGCAACCGGGGCGTTTGGCGCACCCGGTTGGGGCGTTGCTGTTACTTATCGAGACTTACCCCGTAGAACGGCGTGAGGCCAAATGGGCTGATCCTGAAGTCGCGTACTTCCTTGCGCAGCGGCTGGAACACCGTCGAGTTGGCGATCGGGGTGATGGGCACCTGTTCCTTGAGGATCTTCTGCGCCTGCTGGTAGAGCTTCACCCGCTCGTCGCGGTTGCTGGACAGCTTGGCCTTCTGGACCAGCTTGTCATAGTCCGGGTTGCACCACTTGGCGTAGTTGCTGCCCTTGACCGCCGCGCAGCTGTACAGCACCCCGAGCCAGTTGTCCGGGTCACCGTTGTCGCCGGTCCAGCCATAGATCATCACGTCGTGCTCGCCATTCTTGGCGCGCTTGATGTACTCGCCCCATTCGTAGCTGACGATGTTGGCCTTGATCCCGACCTTGGCCCAGTCCTGCTGGATCATCTGTGCCGACATCCGCGCATTCGGGTTCGAGGCGCGTTGCACGGTCATTGCCCACAGGTCGATGCTGGTGCCGGGCGCGACGCCGGCTTCCTTGAGCAGCGCCTTGGCCTTGGTCGGATCGTAGGGCGCATCCTTGATGTTCGGGTCGAACGACCACTGCGCCGGCGGCAGGGCGTTCTGTGCCAGTTGCCCGGCGCCCTGGTACACCGCCTTGATGATCGCCGGCTTGTCGATCGCCATGTCCAGTGCCTGGCGGACCTTGAGCTGGTCCAGCGGTTTGTGGGTCACGTTGTAGGCCAGGAAGCCCAGGTTGAAGCCGGCCTGTTGCAGCACCTGCAGGTTCGGGTCCTGCTTCATCACCTCGATGTCGGCCGGGCGCGGGTAGCCGCTGACCTGGCATTCACCGGCCTTGAGCTTCTGCAGGCGGGCGGCGGCATCCGGGGTGATGGCGAAGACCAGGTTGTCGAGCTTGACGTCCTCGGGTTTCCAGTAGGCCTTGTTGGCGCTGTAGCGGATCTGCGCATCCTTCTGGTAGCGCTTGAACACGAACGGCCCGGTGCCCACCGGTTTCTGGTTGAGTTCTTCGGCCTTGCCTTCCTTGAGCAGCTTGCCGGCGTATTCGGCGGACTGGATGGAGGCGAAGCTCATCGCCAGGTTCTGGACGAAGGCCGCATCGACATTGTTCAGGTTGAAGCGCACGGTGTTGCCGTCGAGTTTCTCGATGCTCTTGATCGTGGTGTCCAGGCCCATGTCGGTGAAGTACGGCGACTCGGAAGGGTAGGCCTTGCGGAACGGCATGTCCTTGTCGAGCAGGCGATTGAAGGTGAACAGCACGTCGTCGGCGTCGAAGTCGCGGCTCGGGGTGAAATAGTCGGTGGTATGGAATTTCACGCCCTGGCGCAGGTGGAAGGTGTAGGCCAGGCCATCCGGGGAAACCTCCCAGCTCGTGGCGAGGCCGGGCTCGACTTCGGTGCCGCCGCGCTTGAACTGGGTCAGGCGGTTGAACACGGTTTCCGCCGAGGCGTCGAAGTCGGTACCGCTGGTGTACTGGCTGGGGTCGAAACCGGCCGGGCTGGCCTCCGAGCAGTAGACCAGGGTGCTGGCGGCCTGGGCCAGTGGTGCGCAGGCCAGCAGGCCGGCAGCAAGGAGCAGCGGTTTGAATACGGTTCTTTCCATGGAATCCCCTGGGAGTGCTTTTCAACGGGCAAAAAAAAACGGCGGTCACCGAGGTTACCGCCGTTGCGGGCCGCTTAGAAAGCACCTGGAGGGGCTTTCTCCAGGCTTATTGCAGGACTTCGATCACGCCGTCGGCGCTCATCTTCACCTCACTGGTACCGGCTTCGACTTCCGGTGCCGGTGCGGAATCCATCGCGGCCGCCTTCATCATCATCGGCGCACGGGCGTAGGGCTGTGGATAACCGCCGCTGTTGAGGTTCAGGTTGACGATCTTGTAGCTCTTGCCGCCGAGCGCCTCGGTGGCGATCTGGGCGCGGGCCTTGAACGCGTTGACCGCATCCTTGAGCAGGGCGTCCTCGCTGGTCTTGCGCGCCGTGTTGGAGATGGTGAAGTTCATGCTGTCCATCTTCAGGGTCTGCATCAGGTCGCCGGTCAGCTTGGACAGGGCGGCGAAGTCGGCACTTTCCAGGCGCAGTTCGGCGCGCTCCTGCCAGCCGGTGATCTTCTGGGTCTTGCTGTCGTAGATCGGGTAGCTGTTGCGCGAGCCCTGGCGCAGGGTCACGGCCTTCACTTCACGGGCCTCGCCGAGAGCCTTGTTCAGGGTGGTGGTGATCTGCGCGGCGAGCTTCGCCGGGTCGGCGTTCTGCGCCTCGGTGTAGAGGGTGACGATCATCAGGTCGCGCGCCACTTCCTGGCTGGCTTCGGCACGCAGGGAGACCTGGTTGTAATGAAGCTCATCGGCAGCCAACGCCGGCAGGCTGGCCAGGGTGGCGGTGCTGAGGGCGAGCAGGGTGGCGCTGCGAGTGAACCGTTGCATAGAAACTCCTTGGGGTACGGGACGCGATGATCGGCGGGCGAGGTCGCGTGAACCCATGAGACTCTAGCGGTTATCGTCGGTTTCACCCAATTACAACTTCGATACATATGTAAGCCGATGTTGTCGGGAGATGTGGCCGTTTGCCGCACTTTTCCCAGCCGGGTGCCCGGCTTGGGTATACTTGCCGGGTCCGCCTGGAGCGCTCATCAGGAGAGCTCATGCTCGCCCCCTTTCAATTGCTGTCCGCGACTCGCCAGAACCTCTGGCGCCTGACGTTCATCCGTATCCTGGTGCTGGCTGCCCAGGCCGGTTCGGTAGGCATCGCCTACGGCTTCGAACTGCTGCCGCTGCCCTGGCTGCAGCTGTGGACCACGCTGGCCTGCTCGGCGGTGCTGTGTGCCTTCACCGTGGTGCGCCTGCGCACCACCTGGCCGGTCACCGAGCTCGAATACGCCGTGCAACTGGCCTGCGACCTGTTCATCCACAGTGCCCTGCTGTACTTCTCCGGGGGGTCGACCAACCCCTTCGTTTCCTACTACCTGGTACCGCTGACCATCGCCGCAGTGACCTTGCCCTGGCGTTTCTCGCTGGCGCTCTCCGGTGTCGCGCTGGCGCTGTACACCCTGCTGCTGGTGCAGTTCTACCCGCTGGAAACCCTGCCGATCTCGCGTGAGAAGTTGCAGATCTACGGCATGTGGCTGAGCTTCGCCCTGGCGGCCGCAGTGATCACCTTCTTCGCCGCGAAAATGGCCGAGGAACTGCGGCGCCAGGAAGAACTGCGCGCCCTGCGCCGCGAGGAAGGGCTGCGCGACCAGCAACTGCTGGCCGTGGCCACCCAGGCCGCGGGTGCCGCCCACGAACTGGGCACGCCGCTGGCGACCATGAGCGTGCTGCTCAAGGAAATGCGCCAGGACCACCCGGACCCGTTGCTCCAGGATGACCTGAGCGTGCTCCAGGATCAGGTCAAGCTGTGCAAGGAAACCCTGCAGCAACTGGTGCGCGCGGCCGAGGCCAATCGCCGCCTGGCGGTCGAGATGCAGGACGTCACTGTCTGGCTCGACGAGGCGCTGAACCGCTGGCACCTGATGCGTCCGGAAGCCAGTTATCGCTTCCAGCGCCTCGGCCAGGGCGAGGTGCCGCGCCTGGCGCCGCCGCCGGACCTGACCCAGGCCCTGCTCAACCTGTTGAACAACGCGGCCGACGCCTGCCCCGAGGGCCTGGAGGTGCGACTCGACTGGGACGAGGAGAACTTCACCATCAGTATTCGCGACCACGGCGCCGGTGTGCCGCTGGCCATTGCCGAGCAGATCGGCAAACCGTTCTTTACCACCAAGGGCAAAGGCTTCGGCCTCGGCCTGTTCTTGAGCAAGGCCAGCGTGACACGCGCCGGCGGCTCGGTGAAACTCTACAGTCATGAGGAAGGTGGCACGCTCACCGAGCTGCGCCTGCCCCGTGTTGCCCGAGGAGACGAAGCATGAGTGACGAGATCCAGGTCGAAGGCGAGGAACTGCCGCACCTGTTGCTGGTGGACGACGACGCCACCTTTACCCGTGTGATGGCGCGGGCCATGAGCCGCCGCGGTTTCCGCGTCAGCATCGCCGGTTCCGCCGAAGAGGGGCTGATCCTGGCCCAGCAGGACGTGCCGGACTACGCCGCCCTGGACCTGAAGATGGACGGCGATTCCGGCCTGGTGCTGCTGCCCAAGCTGCTGGAGCTGGACCCGGAGATGCGCGTGCTGATCCTGACCGGCTATTCCAGCATCGCCACTGCCGTCGAGGCGATCAAGCGCGGTGCCTGCAACTACCTGTGCAAGCCGGCGGATGCCGACGATGTGCTGGCGGCGCTGCTGTCCGAGCACGCCGACCTCGACACCCTGGTGCCGGAAAACCCGATGTCGGTGGACCGCCTGCAGTGGGAGCACATCCAGCGCGTACTGACCGAGCACGAAGGCAATATCTCCGCGACCGCCCGTGCGCTGGGCATGCACCGGCGGACCTTGCAGCGCAAGTTGCAGAAGCGGCCGGTGCGCCGCTGAACTGGCGCTGAACGGAACCCTTTCAATCTGCACGCCTGCATGGGCGAATCATCTATGATCGGTTGGTGAAATTTCTTACGCCAACCGAGCCTTAGAATGACTAAGAACGCTGAATATTCCGCGGTCAACGATGCAGTAAAAGGGCATTTCTTTCGTAGGGTCTGGCAGCTGGCCTCGCCTTACTGGCGCAGCGAAGAGAAGGGCAAGGCCTGGCTGCTGCTGATCAGCGTGGTCGTGCTGACGCTGTTCAGCGTCGGCATCTCGGTCTGGCTCAACAGTTGGTACAAGGATTTCTACAACGCGCTGCAGGAAAAGAACAGCGAGGCCTTCTGGCACCTGATCCTGTATTTCGGCGTGATTGCCGCCGTCGCCATCCTGGGTGCGGTCTACCGCCTGTACCTGACCCAGATGCTGACCATCAGTTGGCGCCGCTGGCTGACCGAGCAGCATTTCAAGCGCTGGCTCGAGCACAAGAACTACTACCAGATGGAGTCGGGCGGACACACCGACAACCCGGACCAGCGGCTGAGCGAAGACCTCAACAACTTCACCAGCGACACCTTGACCCTGACCCTGGGATTGTTCCGCACGGTGGTCAGCCTGGTGTCGTTCTCGATCATCCTCTGGGGCGTCTCGGGCAGCATCGAGGTCTTCGGCCTCACCATTCCCGGCTACATGTTCTGGTGCGCCTTTCTCTACGCGGCCGTCGGCAGTTGGCTGACGCGGGTGATCGGCAGCAACCTGATCCCGCTGAACAACCAGCAACAGCGCTTCGAGGCCGACCTGCGTTTCTCCCTGGTGCGAGTGCGCGAGAACGCCGAAAGCATCGCGCTGTACGATGGCGAACCGAACGAGAAACAACGCCTGGGCAGCCGCTTCGGCAAGGTCTGGTCGAACTACTGGGCGCTGATGCGGGTGACCAAGCGGCTGACGTTCTTCACGGCCGGCTACGCGCAGATCGCGATCATCTTCCCCTTCATCGTTGCCGCGCCACGCTACTTCGCCGGCAAGATCCAGCTGGGCGAGCTGATGCAGATCAACTCGGCCTTTGGCAACGTGCAGGAAAACTTCAGCTGGTTCATCGACGCCTATTCGAACATCGCCGTTTGGAAAGCCACTTGTGATCGTCTGTTGAGTTTCCGCCAAGCCATGCTCGACAACGAGGAACGCGTCGCGGCAATCGACGTGCAGGCCCAGGGCGATACCCTGCAGGTGAGCAACCTGGCGCTGGACCTGGCGGATGGCCGGCACCTGCTGGCCGGTGCCAGCATGACGGTGGCTGCGGGCGAACGGCTGATGCTCAGCGGGCGGTCCGGCAGCGGCAAGAGCACCCTGCTGCGGGCCATGGGCAAGCTCTGGCCACGAGGTTCCGGCAGCATCCGCCTGCCGGCGGCACGTTCGCTGTTCCTGCCGCAGAAACCCTACCTGCCGATTGGCAGCCTGCGCGAGGTGATGAGTTATCCACAGTCCGGCGATGCTTATCCGGACCCGCGTTATCAGGAGGTGCTGCAGACCTGCCGCCTGACGCATCTTGCCGGCCGGCTGGATGAGAGCAATCATTGGCAGCGGATGTTGTCGCCGGGAGAGCAACAACGCCTGGCTTTCGCCCGGGCACTGCTGTATGCCCCGCAATGGCTGTTCCTCGATGAAGCCACGGCGGCCATGGACGAGGAAGACGAAGCGGCGTTGTACCAGGCATTGATCGACCAGATCCCCGGCCTGAGTATTGTCAGCGTTGGCCACCGCAGCAGCCTGAACAAGTTCCATCCGCGGCATTTGCGTATCGAACAGGGACATCTGGTCACTCAAGAGCCCGTCGGCGCATAGTCAGACGGTGATCGTACAACCTGGTTGAGCTATGATGGGGCTCAGCCGTTCAGCCGAGATAGATGTTCGATATGGAAAACCAGAGCGCCGCGCTCCGCGCACCTCGTAAGCGCCGCAGTCTTGCCCAGGAATTGGTCACGGTCCTGACCGAGCAGATCCGTGATGGTCAACTCAAGCGCGGCGACAAGCTGCCTACCGAGTCGGCGATCATGGATGCCCATGGGGTCAGCCGCACGGTGGTGCGCGAGGCCATTTCCCGCCTGCAGGCGGCGGGGCAGGTGGAAACCCGCCACGGTATCGGCACTTTCGTCCTGGACACGCCGAGCCCGAGCGGTTTCCGGATCGACCCGGCCACGGTGGTGACCCTGCGCGATGTGCTGGCGATCCTCGAGCTGCGTATCAGCCTGGAAGTGGAATCGGCCGGTCTCGCAGCGCAGCGGCGTTCGCCCGAGCAACTGGAAGCGATGCGCGCGGCACTGGATGCGCTGAACGACAGCGTGTCCCATGCCAGCGATGCGGTGGCCTCGGATTTCCAGTTCCACCTGCAGATCGCCCTGGCTACCGGCAACCGCTATTTCACCGACATCATGACCCACCTGGGTACCAGCATCATCCCGCGGACCCGCCTGAACTCCGCGCGCCTGGCCCATGACGACCAGCAACACTACATGAACCGGCTGGGCCGCGAGCACGAGGAAATCTACGAAGCGATCGCCCGCCAGGACTCCGATGCGGCACGGGCGGCGATGCGCCTGCACCTGACCAACAGCCGCGAGCGGTTGCGCCAGGCCCACGAAGAGGCCGAGGCGCAGAACTAGTGGCCTGTACGGTTAGTTCGGATACCCAAACCCTTGGACTCGAAGTTGAGTATGCGAATTAGCCACATAGGCCACTAGCAGGCTTGCGTTATCTTTTTTGCGGGCAAGCCCTGCTCCCATGATCACAGCAACCTGTAGGAGCAGGGCTTGCCCGCGAAAAAACGATAACGCCTTTCAACTGGCTGCCTAGGCCCCCAGGATCGTCCGATCCACCCGTATCGCCCAGCGTGTGGCTGTCGCTGACACCTCGAACAGCACTTTCCCGGTTTCATCCGCCTTTGCCCGGGCGACGGCCACGCCGTCGGCCAGCAGTTCCAGCGGCATATCCTTGAGCGACTGGCCGGACGCCAGTTCGAATCTTGCGGTAAAGGTCATCGCTGATCTCCTTGTCATTGATGGTTGTCGATAAAGGTCGTGGCCGGGTTGCCCAGTGTGCCGATCAGTTCGGGCGAGCCACCGCGGAACTGGCGGAACACGTTGCGTGCCGTTGCGCCGACGGCGGCATCGAACGGCACGTTCAGGGTCGGTTGGAAACGATCGGTCAGCTCGGCATAGGCGGTCCAGGGACCGGTGTAGGATTCATCCAGCCCCTTGCCGTGGCTGAAGGCGTAGCGCACCGCATTGCCTGGCAACCAGTTCGGTTCACTGGCGGTATGGCTCTGCCAGCCATCGGCCTGGATCGTCGGGGCCACGCCGGGCGGGTTCAGGTAGCCGGCGGGTTTGTTCGGCTTGTAGTCCTTGAGCAGCAGATAGGTACTCCAGCCCCACCAGCTATCGCTTTGATGGCGATCATTGAGGTCATTGACGTCCTGGCGCCGCAGCACGGTCTTGCCCTTGAGGGCGAACAGTGGCGCGAAGTTCAGCCGGTCCTGGCCGTCTGCGACCTTGACCAGGTCCGGCACCGAGCGCAGGGCGGCATAGCTTTCCAGTGGCGTGACGACTCCGCTGAGATAGGCCGCGAATACCTCGTCCGCCGACTGTTGTACCGCTTGCTTGACCTGATGACGGTTGCTGTTGTCGAGGGTGTCGAAGTAACGCTTGTCGCCGTAGCAGTTCCACTGTTCACCCCGGGCGTTGCCGACTTTCAGACCGTATTGGCTGTCCTCGTCGTGCATGAACCGCGAGATCAGCGAGCCGACGTCACTCGGGGTGACGCTGTCGGCCAGTTGCTTGCGGGGGACGCGCAGGTGCCCGGCGGAGAACAGGTCGGTGAGGAAGTGGTCGGCAAAGGCGTTCATCGCATAGGCCAGTTCCAGGTCCTGGTCCTTGCCGCTCTGGCGGGCCACCAGGGCCTGCTGCAACGCCACCGCATGCCCGGCCTGGTAGGCGAGCAGGGCCCATTCGCCGAAGTGGTCCCAGTTGCTGGCGGCCAGCTTCAGGTAGCGGCCCAGCGGGAAGAGGGGCGAGGCAATGCTGCCGCCACCCGTGATCCTGTTCCATTCGCCCGACAGGGTATCGCCGAGTTCATCGTAGGCTTCGTGTGGTTGCCGGCCGTCCCTGATCGCCTGGTTGGCGGCGTTGATTTCGGTCTTCATCACTTGCAGGATTTTCTGTGCCTCTTCGCGCGAGGCAGGCAGTACGGCCAGCGAGTCGAAGGCTGCACGAAAGCGTGCCTGGCGTTCCTGCGGGGTGCCGCCGTCGGCGATTGGCCGATCCGGAATGCCGTAGAAGTCGCCGCCCAGGGCAATCACCTGGCCGTAGGTCAGGGCCAGGCCGTTGTTCAGATGCAATTGCACCTGCCAGGCGGGAATGGCCGGGGCGTTCTCGGCGAAACGCAGCAGGGTGCCGTCGCCGATCGCGGTGTGTTCACCGCCTTCGAAGCGAACCTGTGGCGACGCCTTGAGCCCGCTACCTGGCCCGCTCGGCAAGTGTTCGGGGCGGTGGTACTTGACGGTGTGATGTCCTTCGGCGAGCAGGACGATGTGGCTGCCGTCGCCGGGGAGGGTAATGCCCTGTTCGTTGAACAGGTCGTCCAGTGCGGCAATCAGCTTGCCGTCGTGCAGCAGGTTCTGCTGCTGCGTGCGTTCAATGGCTGACATTTCTAGCTCCTTGATATGTCATCGTTTTGTTCAATTTAACTGTATATTTGTACAGTTAAATCTGATCATAGATGGAATAATTCCTACGTCAAGGACTGAAAAGTCTGTGAGATCGCCTGACCGATAGCAGTTGACCTTTATAATTTAAGTTGTACGATGACGTACGACTTGGCGATGCCGTCGCGTCGTTTTCATCACAACGTGCTTTCCAGGGTGTTCGAAGAATGAATCCACAAGAACTGAAGTCCATCCTCTCCTCCGGACTGCTGTCTTTCCCGGTTACCGATTTCAATGCCCAGGGCGACTTCCATCGCGCTGGCTATATCAAGCGCCTGGAATGGCTGGCGCCGTACGGTGCAACGGCCCTGTTCGCTGCGGGCGGTACCGGTGAGTTCTTCTCCCTGGCGGCCAGTGAATACTCCGAAGTGGTGAAAACCGCGGTCGACACCTGCTCGGGCAGCGTACCGATCCTCGCCGGTGTCGGTGGCTCCACCCGCCAGGCCATCGAATATGCACAGGAAGCCGAGCGCCTGGGCGCCAAGGGCCTGCTGCTGCTGCCGCACTACCTGACCGAAGCCAGCCAGGACGGCGTGGCCGCCCACGTCGAGGCCGTGTGCAAATCGGTGAAAATCGGCGTGGTGGTGTACAACCGCAACGTCTGCCGCCTGAACGCCGACCTGCTGGAAAAGCTGGCCGAGCGCTGCCCTAACCTGATCGGCTACAAGGATGGCCTGGGTGATATCGAGCTGATGGTGTCGATTCGTCGCCGCCTGGGTGATCGTTTCAGCTACCTGGGCGGCCTGCCGACCGCTGAAGTCTATGCGGCGGCCTACAAGGCCCTGGGCGTACCGGTCTACTCGTCGGCGGTGTTCAACTTCATCCCGAAAACCGCGATGGACTTCTACAACGCCATTGCCCGCGATGACCATGCCACCGTCAGCAAGATCATCGATGACTTCTTCCTGCCGTACCTGGACATCCGTAACCGCAAGGCCGGCTATGCCGTGAGCATCGTCAAGGCCGGTGCGAAGATCGCCGGCTACGACGCAGGCCCGGTGCGTACCCCGCTGACCGACCTGACCGCGCAGGAGTACGAGGCCCTGGCCGCCCTGATCGACAAGCAGGGCGCCCAGTAACCGGCCCGGCCAGCCAGGGCCGTGCATCGCGCACGGCCCTGGATCAGAACACCGACCAGCCGATCCGCTGGCTCAGCAGTTCCAGTGCCGCCATCCCCACCAGCGAGTTGCCGGCGCTGTTCAGCTCGGGCGACCACACGCAGATGGTGAACCGTCCCGGGACCACCGCGACAATCCCGCCCCCCACGCCGCTCTTGCCCGGCAGGCCGACCCGGTAGGCAAAATTGCCGGCCTCATCGTACAACCCGCTGGTCGCCATGATCGAGTTGACCTGCTGCGTCTGGCGCGGTGTCAGGACCTGCTCGCCGCTGTGCTTGCAGAAGCCGTCGTTGGCCAGGAAGCCGAAGGCGCGGGCCAGGTCGATGCAATTCATGCGCAGGGCGCAATGGCTGAAATAGCTGCGCAGCACCGTCTCCACATCGTTGTGAAAGTTGCCGAACGACTGCATCAGGTAGGCCATTGCCGCGTTACGGGCGCGATGCTGGTATTCCGAATCGGCGACCTTGCCGTCGACCATCACCTGCATGTTGCCGGACAGGCGTCGCACGAAGTCGCGCATCGACAGGGTCGGGGCGGCGAAGCGCGACTGGTTGATGTCGCAGATCACCAGGGCCCCGGCATTGATGAAGGGGTTGCGCGGACGTCCGCGTTCGAACTCCAGCTGCACCAGCGAGTTGAACGGTTGGCCGGACGGTTCGTGACCCAGGCGCTCCCAGATCGCTTCGCCGGAGTGGTTGATCGCCTGGACCAGGCTGAACACCTTGGAAATACTCTGGATCGAGAAGGGCGTCTGCGCATCGCCGGCGTAGTACAGCTCGCCGTCGTTGCCGTAGACGGCGACGCCCAATTGGTTGGCCGGCACATCGGCCAGCGCCGGGATGTAATTGGCCACCTTGCCCTGGCCGATCAGGGGACGCACTTCATCGAGGATTTCGTTCAACAGCGCTTGCATGCTCGGGCTCGCAGTCACTTCCCGCGGGGTTGCGGGACTACAAGCAGCTAGACGCCCGGCGCAGGCTTTGGAGCACAGTCTTTGTTGCCGAGCAAGCGCCTTGCTCTGTGCTAGAGTGCCCTGCCAAGCGCCCTGGAGCCTGCCATGCCCGTTTCGATCCGCCATGCCGCGACATTGTTGATGTTCGCCGGACTGCCCCTGACCGTCGATGCCGCGCCGAGCCCGCCCCTGCACGCGCAGTACCTGCCGCCGGATGACCTGTCGCTGCGCAGCGCCGAGCCCGAGCAGCAACAGCTGCTGCAGGTCACCGAGTATTCGGTGGTGATCGGCAGCCAGCGCCAGTCCAACCAGCAGCCGATCCCGGTGACCTCGCCGCTGCTGGTGCGCCTCAAGGGCAAGCCGCTGAGTAAGGGGGCCACCGTCAGCCAGGTGCTGATCAGCTTCGACGGCGAGAGCAAGAGCCTGAAAAAGCCGATGTTCGACGAGGCGAGCAAGACCCTCAACCTGTATTACCCGCTGACCCAGTACCGGGTGGTCATGGACCTTTTGCGTAACGATACGGTGTACTGCCAGTTCCTGAGCTACGCCAACGGTCATATCTGGGCCGACCTGCATACCGGATCAGTTCGTACTCGTTGAGACCGGAGCAGATGCGGGGGTAAACTGCCCGCCCCGTGTAATATCTGTGGCTGGAGCCGGTAATGCGCAAAGACAAGAAACAGGTGATTGGTGACGAGATCGGCGATGCGCAGATCAAGTTGTTCCTCGACTTCGAACCGGCCGATGCGACTTCGCCGTCCCTGCACAAGCTGATCAAGGCCTACCGCGGCCTGCGCATCGATGATTTCGAGCGTTTCCTGGTGTTCTTCAAGGAAGCCGGCTACGACCTCGACGGCAAGGACGAGCATGGCCAGGACTTCGTCGCCCTGATCCAGGACCAGCGCAACGCGCCGGACTACATCGAGCTGATCAACAACGCTCGCGGCTGAGTTTTCCACAGCCGAAAAAAAACGCCCCGGACCTCAACAGGCCGGGGCGTTTTTCATGCTGCGAAGACCTCAGGCGTAGCTTTCGGTCTCGCTGCTCGGCTCCACCAGCTCCAGGCTGATGTTGTTCTGGGCATTGATCTGGCGATACAGCGCCGCATCGGTAGCCAGGGCCTTCTCCCGTGCCGGGAAGATTTCCTGGAGCTTGGCGGCCCACTCACCCTTGGCCTTGTCGGCGAAGCAGCGTTCGATCAGTTCCAGCATGATCGAGACGGTCACCGAGGCACCTGGCGAGGCGCCGAGCAGGGCGGCCAGCGAGCCGTCGCCGGCTGCAACCAGTTCGGTACCGAACTGCAGCACGCCCCCCTTTTTCGGGTCCTTCTTGATGATCTGCACCCGCTGGCCGGCCACTTCCAGGCGCCAGTCCTCGGCTTTCGCCTCAGGGTAGAAGCGGCGCAGGGAGTCCAGGCGCTGTTCCATCGACTGGCGCACTTCGCTGATCAGGTACTTGGTCAGGTCCATGTTGTCCCGGGCCACGGCCAGCATCGGGCCGATGTTGCCGGCACGGATCGAGCCCGGCAGGTCGAACAGCGAACCGTGCTTGAGGAACTTGGTGGTGAAGCCGGCGTAGGGTCCGAACAGCAGGGACTTCTTGCCATCGACCACGCGGGTGTCCAGGTGCGGCACGGACATCGGTGGCGAGCCCACGGCCGCCTGGCTGTAGACCTTGGCCTGGTGATGCTTGACCACTTCCGGGTTGTCGCAACGCAGCCACTGGCCGCTGACCGGGAAGCCGCCGAAGCCCTTGCCTTCCTCGATACCCGAAGCCTGCAGCAGGGGCAATGCAGCGCCACCGGCACCGAGGAAGACGAACTTGGCGTCGACTTCACGGCTGCTGCCGCTGTTCACGTCCTTGATGCTCACGGTCCAGCCGTTGCCATTACGCTTGAGGCCGGTCACGCGCTTGCAGTACTTGACCTGGGTGCCCGGGGCGCTGGTCAGGTGGTTGAGCAACTGGTTGGTCAGCGCGCCGAAGTTCACGTCGGTGCCCTTGAGCACGCGGGTCGCGGCGATCGGCTGGTCGACCGGACGGCCCGGCATCATCAATGGCATCCATTCGGCCATCTTCGCCCGGTCTTCGGTGTATTCCATCTCGGCGAAGGCGTGGTGCTGGTGCAGCACCTCGAAACGCTTCTTCAGGAAGCCGATGTCCTTCTCGCCCTGGACGAAGCTCAGGTGCGGCACCGGGCTGATGAACGACTTGCACGAGCCGAAGGTGTCTTTCTTGGCCAGGTAGGCCCAGAACTGCTTGGACACCTCGAACTGGCTGTTGATGTGCACGGCTTTCTTGATGTCGACGGAACCGTCGGCAGCCTGTGGCGTGTAGTTCAGCTCGCACAGCCCGGCGTGGCCGGTCCCGGCGTTGTTCCACGGGTTGGAACTCTCGGCGGCACCGGAGTCCATCAGCTCGACGACTTCCAGCTTGATCGCGGGGTCGAGCTCCTTGAGCAGCACCGCGAGGGTCGCACTCATGATGCCAGCCCCAACCAGGACCACATCAACTGCTTCGTTATGCGCCATTAACGCGTCTCCAAAATCTGCAGCACCACATTGACGGCATGGCCGCCAGGAATTGACAGGGCAACTTCAGCCCGGTGTCACTCATGGCCAGGTTCGCCATGTCCGATTTTTCGCAATTCTTTGCAACTTCAGCGGACGCTGTCGGTGGGCTTGAGGTGCGTATGAACGCATTTCAGGCAACCTCCGGCAATTCGACTTATGGTCGAGGGCATCCGTTCGTGCAACCAAATCCGTAGTCGGACAGGCTCAAGCCCCTGCCTGGGAATATCGGGTCCTGTTTGATCGAGTCGCTAGCGACGTTGATGGTGCATTTCCAGAGGCAAAACTTTTCATTTGCTCGCCACACTCTCGTGAAGTAGTGAATACCCGTTTTTTCACGCTCTTTTGAAGACGTGAACCTCAAAAAAGGGCTGCCGCGGCCTATCACCGGGCCCGCGAAGCAAATGCCGGCCTGAAAGGGGCTGGCGTACGGGCAAACAGCTCAGTGAACGAGCACAAAGGCAGCTCTGGCAGATTCGGTAAAACGGTGGGTTGCAGGTGCAGCAGCAAGCACGCCGACTTCACTCGATCTGTGTGGGCGGCTCTCTGTGGGCGGTGCGGGGGACCAATGCAGGTGCATCGGCGGTACTGCGAGGCCCGATCAGGAGACGTCCTTATAATCGGGGGGAGATTGTAACCAAGAAATGCGCAGAAATGACCCTGTTGAATGACTTTTATTAGCCATCTGGTCAGATGGTCAACGGCAGGGCCCGCCGCGAGTGCTGCGTGCGGGGGCTGACACGGGCACTGGCAGGCAGTGGCTGGTGCATCCAGGCCAGGCGGATTTCCTCGACTTCGACCCAGCCGTCACCCGACGGAGGCAGGTCGCACTGCTTGAAGGCCTGGCAGCGGCCGTCGGCGCCGAGCCGGGCGAAGCTGCGCTTGGGCTTGCGGGGGAAGAACAGCTGCCAGAGGAATTCCATCATCACGTTACCGGTTGTCCCGTTATGGTTGTGATGCTGGGGGAGGGCGGTTACGTGCTCGTGTAAGGACGGTGAATTAAATGTGACACGAGCGCCCGGGATGCCCTGTCCGGGCGCGTTGCGGGGCGATGTCTGGTTAGCGGCGCACGTGCGCGGCTATACTGACGGCCTGATTGTGCCTAGTCCTTGGAGAGATGCGCATGTTGCAACGCCTGTTGTTCGGTTTGATCACTGTGACCAGCCTGACCCTGGTCGGCTGTGCCAACAGTCCTCAGCAGCTTAGCCCGCAACCCACGCTCACTACCCAGCTCGCCCCGGTGGGACATGGTCAGCAAGTGGTCGTTAGGGTGGTCGACGGTCGTCGCTCGCCGGTACTGGGGACCCGTGGTGGCCTCTACCCTGAAACCAGCGCCATTACCGTCCAGGGCGCCGACCTGGTGCCAAGGCTGCAGGCCCAGGCCGAAGCCGCTGTCCGTCTGCTGGGCTTCACCCCGACGCCGAATGCGATGAACGCCCCGACCCTGACGGTGACCCTGTCGGACCTGACCTACCAGTCGCCGAAGGACACCACCTACGTGACCGAGGCCACCATCGGTGCGAACTTCCGTTCCGACGTGACCAACGCCAACCAGCGCTACAGCGGCCAGTACGGCGCATCGCTGAACCAGCGCTTCGGCATGGCGCCGAACGAGCAGACCAACACCAAGCTGATCAGCGACGTGCTGAGCGACGCGTTGACCCGGGTCTTCAAGGACCCGAGCATCGGTCGCCTGCTGAGCCAGTAACCTGGTGCGGTAACGAAAAAGCCCGGCTGTCGAAGCCGGGCTTTTTATTGCGTGTCTGGTCATGGCCTGCCGTTCGTCAGGCGGCTTCGATATGAAAGTCCAGCAGGCTTACACCGGTCGTCAGGTCGGCTTCCGGCAGGTCGGCATGCTGATGGCCACCGAGGGCGCAATAGACCAGCCAGTGGCGGTCCTGGACGTTGAACGACATGGCGTCGACCAGGGCTTCCTGTTCCTCGCTGGGAGCGATCAGGTACAGGCGATCCTGGTTGTTGGCGTGCAGCATGACAAGCTCCGTGAATAATCGAGGGCGACAGGGTGGCCTGTTAAGGTGACGTTCAGGTGACAGCGCAAATTAATCCGTAAATTGTATGAAGCCGGACACAGGAAACTGTAACGCACGGGTGTTCCCATACCTGAGTGCGCGGCGACGGCTACCCGCCGTTTGTCGGGTGTTCGTAAAGGCGCGGGTTACCTGAGGGTTCATGATGTCGTTGCAACTGATCTGGAGCGCATTCGCCGGTCATCCGGCCAAGTGGCTCAACCTGTTTGCCTTGCTGGTGGCCTGTCCGGGGGCGTGGCTGTTGCAGCTCACACGCCGCCGCGAGCAGCGGGCGCTGGAACAGCTGGAGATGCAGAGTGAAGGGCGGTCGATCGATCAGCCGCTGCTGTTGCTCGACTCACGGGTGGTGCGAGCGAACCGGTTCTTCTACCGGTTCGGCTTCGCGTGCCTGGCGGTGGCGCTGCTGGTGTCCTGGATCAGCACCCGGTTGTAGAGCCTACCCTTGCCTGGGCATGGCTTTCCGGTGAATGGCCACCTTTGGCCAATTGTCGGAGTACCGCCTGCAGCCAACCGGCTGGCCTGTGGGAGCGGGCTTGCCCGCGAATAGGCCGGCAAGCCCTGCCACCACTGTGGGACTACGCCATTACAGCGGCAGCCCGGCCTTCACCCGGTACTGGTTGCGAACCGGGGTTGCATATTGCTGCACCAGATACGGTTGGTGCTCGGCCGGGCAGGCGTCCAGGCGGCTCTGCCATTGCTCCTGGGCCTTGCCCAGTTCCTCGGCCGGGAACAGTTCGGCGGCCTTTGGCACCTGCAGTTGCGGATCGGCTTCGCTCCATTGCGCGTAGGCCAGGTAGTGCACCGGGAACAGCCGGTAGCCGCCGAGGATCTGCCGGTCCATTTCCTGTGCCAGTACCTTGGTGTCCTCGAAGACCCCGCTCAGCGGCGCGGCAAAGTTCACATGCACCCGGCCCTTGTAGCCGGTGATGCCCTTGGCAATGCTCACGTCATCCTCGCCCGGTGCCTTGCTGTAGCTGCCGGTGGTCGCGCGGATGTACAGCTCGCGGGCCTTGGCCAGGTCGCAGGGGTCGTATTCGTAGCTGATCGACACCGGGGTGAGGTTCAGCGACTGGATGACCTCGGCGAACGGCTCGTCCTTGCGGCTCATGTGGAACATTTTCAGGATGGCCGATTCGGTGCGGTCGTCACCGTCCTTGGCCCGGCCTTCGGCCTGGGCGATCCAGATCGACTGGCAGTCGTTGCGGATCGAGTGGTTGATATAGGCCGACAGCAACTGGTAGGCCGCCATCTTTTCCCGCCGCCCGCTGATCGAGCGGTGCACGATGAAACTCTTGTTCAGGCGCATCAGGTCGCTGACGAACGGCTTCTGCAGCAGGTTGTCGCCGATGGCGATGCGCGGCGTCGGCAGGCCGGCGTGGTAGACGGCGTAGTTGACGAAGGCCGGGTCCATCACGATGTCACGGTGGTTGGCCAGGAACAGGTAGGCGGTGCCGGACTTGAACTGCTCGACGCCGGTATAGGTCACGCCGTCGGTGGCCCGCTCGATGGTGTTGTCGACGTAGACCTCGATCTTGTCCTGCAGGGTCGCCACGCATTTCACGTCGGCGAACTCACGGCGCAACCGGTAGGCGATCAGCGGCCTGAGCAGCCAGCCGAAGGCGCCGACCAGGCGCGGGAAACGGAAGTGCGTGAGAATATCCAGAAACGCCTTGTCGCCGAGCAGCCGGGCCAGCACGGCTGGCACCTCGGAGTCGTCGTAGGGTCGGATGGCATCGAATTCGCCCATCATGCTCTCTTGTTGGAAACGGCTAGGGTAAGTAGAGGGTTGAGTGATAAATAACAAAGCCCGATTGGAAAAATAAGGCTCGGACAAAAATCGGCCTTGCAAATAGACCGGCAATTATACGCACAAGTCACCTTCGGAGGCCGCGATGCTGGAAACTGAGTACTACTCATGCCCCTACTGTGGTGAAGAGTCCGAGGCCGTGCTGGATCTTTCCGGCGGCGACCAGACCTATATCGAGGACTGTCCGGTGTGTTGTCGACCGATCGTGTTCACCCTGCAGACCGACGGTCAGGAGTGGATGCTCGACGTGCACACGGAAAACGAGTGATGGGGCGTGTCTATGCAGCGCATCTATGAACCGGAGAACCTGATGGAGGGCGAGCTGCTGCAGGGCATGCTCGCCAGCGAAGGTATCGAGGCGCACTTGGTCGGGCGCGACCTGCTGGGCGGCGCCGGCGAGTTGCCGGTGTTCGGCCTGCTGGCCCTGGCGGTCGAGAACGACCAGGCGCAGTACGCACGAGAGCTGATCGCCGCGTACAATGCCGCATTGCCCTTGCCTGGCGACGAGCCGGAGCACGTTGCCGGCGTGCTGCTCTGCTAGCAGCCTCCAGGCCCTTGATCGAGTTTACAGAACGAGTCGTATTGCCCCATGTGTGGACGTTTTGCCCTGTTTCGCTGGAACCCCGCCTTTGCGGCACTGCCCGGTTTTCCCGCTGATCAGCGGGCGCAGTGGAATATTTCGCCCAACGATTCGGTACTGATCCTGCGCGCCCATGCCGGCCAGCGTGAACTGGCCCGTGCCCGCTGGGGGCTGACTCCGGCCTGGCTGACCGACCTGTCGCGCACACCGGCGCATGCGCGGGCCGAAACCCTGGCCGAGCAGCCGATGTTTCGCCAGGCGTTTCGCGAGCGGCGTTGCCTGTTGCCGGCCAACGGTTTCTACGAGTGGCGTGGCACCCAGCGCAAGCGTCCGTACTGGCTGACGCCGGCCGAGGGCTCGAGCCTGTTCTTCGCGGCGGTCTGGGAGGCCTACCCGGTGCAGGAGCAGGTCTGGCTGAGTACCGCAGTGGTCACGCAAGCGGCGGCCAGCCAGCGTCGCCCGCTGATCCTCGACGAGGCCGGGCAGGCCGCCTGGTTGGCCGAAGACACCCCGCTGCACGTGTTGCAGGGGTTGCTGGCGAGTCCACAGATGCCGTTGCGCGAGCGTCTGCTGGCCAACCTGGTGAATGATCCGAAGCTCAATGCGCCGGAGTGCCTGACGCCGGGTTGAGGCCCTGCACTCGTTGATGATCGTTCCCACGCTCCGCGTGGGCACGCAGCCCGTGACGCTGTGCGTCACAAGAGAGGACGCCGAGCGTCCAGGGGGCATTCCCACGCAGAGCGTGGGAACGATCGGTTCACCAGCAGGTTTAGTGCAAGTCATCACACCGGGTGGTATCAGACCTTTGATGATCGTTCCCACGCTCCGCGTGGGCACGCAGCCCGTGACGCTGTGCGTCACAAGAGCGGGCGCCGAGCGTCCAGGGGGCATTCCCACGCAGAGCGTGGGAACGATCGGTTCACCAGCAGGTTTAGTGCAAGTCATCACACCGGGTGGTATCAGACCTTTGATGATCGTTCCCACGCTCCGCGTGGGCACGCAGCCTGTGACGCTGTGCGTCACAAGAGCGGACGCCGAGCGTCCAGGGAGCATTCCCACGCAGAGCGTGGGAACGATCGGTTCACCAGCAGGTTTAGTTCAAGTCATCACACCGGGTGGTATCAGACCTTGAACTGATTGATCAGCCGGCGCTGCTGCTCCGCCAGCTTGGTCAGTTGCGCGCTGGCCGTGCTCGACTCGTCGGCACCGCCGGCGACCTCGTTCGCCACCTGGCCGATGTTGATCACGTTGCGGTTGATGTCGTCGGCCACCGCACTCTGTTCCTCGGCGGCGCTGGCGATCTGGGTGTTCATGTCGTTGATCACCGACACCGCCTGGGTGATGGTTTCCAGGGCCTGGGCGGCCTTGGCCGCATGTTGCACGCTTTCGTCGGTCTTGTGCTGGCTGTCCTCCATGACCTTGACCACTTCGCGAGTGCCCTGCTGCAACTGCTGGATCATCGACTGGATTTCCTCGGTGGCCTGCTGGGTCTTCTGTGCCAGGTTGCGTACCTCGTCGGCCACCACGGCAAAACCGCGCCCCTGTTCGCCGGCCCGGGCCGCCTCGATCGCCGCGTTGAGCGCCAGCAGGTTGGTCTGCTCGGCAATGCCACGAATCGCGGTGAGGATCGCGTTGATGTTCTCGCTGTCCTTGGCCAGGGTCTGCACCACGCCCACGGCGCGGCCGATTTCCACGGCCAGGTCGCCGATGGCGGTGGAGGTGTCACGCACGATGCGCATGCCGTCGCTGGCGGCCATGTCGGCGTGGCTGGCAGCCTGTGCGGCCTGGGTGGCGTTGCGGGCCACGTCCTGGGCGGTGGCGGTCATTTCCTGCACGGCGGTGGCAACCTGGTCGATCTCGGCCATTTGCTTGTGCACGCCGAGGTTGGTGCGGATCGCGATGTCGGCGGTGTGCTCCGAGGAGTCGCTGACGCTCTGCACTGATGTCACCACCTGGGTGATCATCGCCTGCAGTTTCACCAGGAAGGTATTGAAGCCCTTGGCGATCGAGCCCAGTTCGTCGGCGCGGTCGCTGCTCAGGCGGCGGGTCAGGTCGCCTTCACCCTGGGCGATGTCGTCGAGCATCGCCACCATCTGCCGCAGCGGCCGGGCGATACCGTGGCCGACCAGCCAGATCACCAGCAGGCCGATTGCGGCAATGACCAGGCCGACCACGGCCATGCCGAATACGTCGGCCTTGCGCTGTTCGTCGAGGTCGCCCTGGAGCTTGTGCAGGTCGGCCATCACCGCGTTCAGCGGCAACTGCATCATCAGGGTCCAGCGCGCATCGCTCTGGCCGATGCCGAAGGGCAGGTAGAGTTCGATCAGGCCCTTGCTCTTGTCGACGTTGTAGGTCACTTCGCCACGGTTGAGCTTGCCCAGGGTGGCGACCTTGTCGGCATCGAGAATGTCGCTGACCTTCTCGCCGAACTTGCTCGGGTCCTTGGTGTACGCCACCAGGCGTCCGTTGGTGCCGACCAGGGCCATGTTGCCGACGCCGTTGTAGAGCTTCTGGTTGGCCGCCAGCAGCATGTCCTGGATGAAGTTCACCGACAGGTCGGCGCCGACGATGCCCTGGAATGCGCCGCCGAGCATGATCGGCTGGATGAAGGAGGCGAGCATCACCATCTTGTCGCCGACCTTGTAGGGGGCCGGGTCGATCACGCAGGTCTTGCGGGTTTCCTTGGAACACAGGTAGTACTCGCTGGCGCGCACGCCGGTGGAGAGCACCTTCTGGTCGTCGACGTCGACCAGGGTCGAGAAGCCCAGGCTGCCATCGTCATTGCGGAACCACCAGGGCAGGAAACGCCCGTCCTTGGCCGCACCGGCCTTGGCATTGTCGGCATAGGCTGCGTCGTTGTGATCCAGGGCGTTCTTTTCCCAGCCAATGTAGGCGCCGAGCACCTTCGGGTTCTGCTCGACGTTTTCCTTGATCAGGCTGATCAACTGTTCACGGCTGATACTCAGGACCGGTTTGCCGTCGGCGTCCGTGGTGCCGAGCAGGGCGTTGACATGCACCAGCCCGGATGCGATCAGGAGGGGTGCCTCGAGCTCGCGCTGGATCTGGCTGACCTGGGTTCGGGCCAGGGCATTGAGCCGTTGTTCGATCACCTGCTCGAACTGCTCCTGCGTGCGTTGCTGCACCATCTCCTGGGTCTTGGCCCCGGACACCAGGGCATAGATCACCAGGGCGGCAACCACGCTGAGGACGATCGCGCCGGCCAGGGCCGCGACGGAAAACTGGATCGACTTGAATTTCATGGGAGCTCCGGACGCGGGAGATGACGTCTGTCCGGTTGTATCGGCAAGGATTTGTTCGGGCATGAGGGGCGTGGCTGGAAATGACCGTTTTGAGTGCGCCCATGTCGTAAATGAATAAGTCTCCAGGCCCTGCCAGCCGCGCCGAGCAATGAGTCGTGAATTTTTTCCTACAAATGTTGAAGCTCGTCTGAAATCCGGAACGACAGAAGTTTTGTATCTGGCGTCGATACAAATCACCGCCTAGGATAGCCGGCAGTTTTCAGGGAGAGTGTTCATGACTAAACGATTGGTTTTGTGTGCGTTGACAACGGGAATGCTGCTGGCCGGGTGCCAGGCGGTCAATACCACCAACGGCGGTGCCGTTGGCGTTCAGCGCCAACAATATATGTTCAGCATGTTGTCGAGTCAGGAAGTCGATCAGATGTATGCCCAGTCGTATCAGAAGACGCTGGGTGAGGCGAAGGGATCGGGCGTGCTGGACAAGACCAGTGCCAATGCCAAGCGGGTCCAGGCCATCGCCAATCGGCTGATCGCCCAGGCGCCGAATTTCCGCCCGGACTCGGCGCAGTGGCAGTGGGAGGTCAACCTGATCAAGAGCGATGAGCTCAACGCCAACTGCGGTCCCGGCGGCAAGATCATCTTTTATAGCGGGTTGATCGACCAGCTCAAGCTGACCGATGACGAAATCGCCGCGGTGATGGGGCATGAGATCGCCCACGCCCTGCGCGAGCACGGCCGCGAAGCGATGTCCAAGGCCTATGGCATCCAGATGGCCAAGCAGGGGGCGGGTGCCTTGTTCGGTCTGACCCAGGACAGCCTGGCGCTGGCCGATACCGTGGCGAACTACGGCATGACCCTGCCCAACAGCCGGGAGAACGAGAACGAAGCCGACCTGATTGGCCTGGAGTTGGCGGCTCGCGCCGGTTACAACCCGAACGCGGCCATTACCCTCTGGAACAAGATGAGCAAGGCCTCTGAAGGCGCGCCGCCGGAGTTCATGAGCACTCACCCGGCCTCCAGCAGCCGGATTGCTTCGCTGCAGGCGGCGATTCCCAAGGTCATGCCGCTGTACCAGCAGGCCCGCAAGTCCTGAGAATCATGTTCCCGGGGTTGAGCAGTACTCGTGGTTGAGCAGTACCTGTGGCGAGCGGGCTTGCCCGCGCTCGGCTGCGTAGCAGTCGCAAACCTGCTGCCTCGTTCTTTCCGATCGTACGGGTAGGCCAGGTTCAGGGCTGCTTGGCAGCCCAGCACGGGCAAGCCCGCTCGCCACATAAACCCTCTCCCCTGGTCTGGTCATCCAGCAGGGGGAGGGCATCGTCTTCAGATCCAGCCGCTGCTCTGCATTGCCTTGTACACCGCGACGATCGCCAGGATGAAGAACGCCGAGGCGGCCAGGCGGCGAATCAGGGTCAGCGGCAGCTTGTCGGCGGCGAAGTTGCCGGCCAGCACCACCGGTACGTTGGCAATCAGCATGCCCAGGGTGGTGCCGATGATCACCAGCCACAGTTCCGGATACTGGGCCGCCAGCATGACCGTGGCGACCTGGGTCTTGTCGCCGATCTCCGCCAGGAAGAACGCGATCAGCGTGGTCAGGAACGGGCCGAACTTGCGGCTGGTGCTGGCTTCGTCATCGTCCATCTTGTCTGGCACCAGGGTCCACAGTGCGGTGGCGGTGAAGCTCGCGGCCAGCACCCAGTGCAACACCGCATCCGAGAAGAAACTGCCGAACCAGGCACCTACCGCGCCGGCTGCCGCGTGGTTGGCCAGGGTCGCGGCGACGATACCGGCGATGATCGGCCAGGGTTTGCGAAAACGAGCTGCCAGGATGAGCGCGAGCAATTGCGTCTTGTCGCCGATTTCGGCCAAGGCAACGATTGCGGTGGGAACGAGAAGAGAATCCAGCATCAGGTTTTCCTAAGGGGCGGGTCGACACGGCTATGACACGTACAGCCTTCCCGCCCCGGGTAAGGTGTGCGTGTCATAGGTCTTGTCAAACCCCGGGTTCGTCTGTGCGAACCGTGGGTCGCATGCGCCATGGTCTGAGGACCAAGTATGTTGACGCATGCCGGACGAGCGTGGCGCTCGTGGGAGACTACTCCCCTAGGACGGAGCGGATTCTGCCTAGGCAAAATCCATTGCGCAAGCGTTTATTTTTCAGCCGCGCCTGGCACTGTAGATTCGGAAACCGTCGCCTTCGGCCCGTGTCACGCAGTTGCCCAGGTACTCCTCGATCAGCGGTTGGTAGCGTAGGAAGCTGTTCGCCACGAGGCGAAGTTCGCCGCCGTTTCGCAGATGTTTGGCCGATTTTTTCAGCAGGTTCTCGCTGGCCTGGTAATCGGTATGAACCCCGGTATGGAACGGCGGGTTGCTCAGGATCGTGCTCAATCCCAGGGGCGCGGCATCGATTCCGTCCCCCGTCAGCACCTCACCTTCCAGACCGTTGGCAGCCAGGGTCAGGCGACTGCTGGCGGCGGCGAAGGCGTCGACGTCGAGCATGACCACGGGGTTGTCCGGGTAACGACGCTTCACCGCCGCGCCGAGGACACCGGCACCGCAGCCGAAGTCGAGCAGGGGACCGCCGGGCAGGTTGTCCAGGTGTTCGAGCAGCAGGGCGGTGCCCCGGTCCAGGCGACCATGGCTGAACACGCCGGGCAGGCTGACCACCGTCAGGGGACCATCGGCCAGTTCCAACTGGTAGTGCCTGGCGAGGCTCTCCAGCGGTTTGGCCTGTGGTGCCTCGGCGACACCAACCTGCCACAGCTGGCAATGCCGGGCGCTGTCGAGCTTGCGTGGCTTGCCGAGTGTCGACAGCTTTTTGGCCGCGCCTTCGATGCCGCCGCGTTTTTCACCGACCAGGAAAACCTCGCCGCCGGGCAGCCGCGAGGCGACGGCATTGAGCAGGTAGTCGGCCAGTTCGCGGGACTTGGGCAGGAACACCACGGCGGCGTCGAACGCTGCCTCCGGCGGATTCACGCCAAAGTGGCTGCGCCCGGCGAAACGTGCCTCCAGGGCCGCCTGGTCGCCGGCGTGCCAGCACCAGCCGCGGGCGTTGGGCAAGTGGCCGAGCAGGTCGTCGGCGGGCAGACCGACCAGCAGCAGGTTGCCCTGGAAATATTCGGCCTGACGAAGCAGTACTTCACTGCGCGGATCCATGGTCTGCTCCCTGAAAAAAAGTCCGGCAGTCTATCAATTGACGACCCGTAGCGCTGCCCCGGCGAAAAAGCCCAGGGCATTTTCCGCCAGTTGGCCGACGATGCGTTGCCGGGCTTCGCGGCTGCCCCAGGCGTTGTGCGGGGTGACGATCAATCGCGGAATGTCGCCGGCCAGCAGCGGGTTGTCGGCACGCGGTGGCTCGACGCTGAGAACGTCGGTCGCCGCGCCACCGAGATGACCGTTGCGCAGGGCGTCGGCCAGCGCCTGCTCGTCGATCAGGCCGCCGCGGGCGGTGTTGACCACGAAGGCTCCCGGCTTGAGCAGGGCCAACTCGGCGACACCGATAAAATGGCGGGTGTGTTCGTTCAGGGGGCAGTGCAGCGTCAGGGCGTCGACCTGCGGCAGCAACTGTGCCAGCGGGATGCGGTCGTCTCGCTGTGGTCGTCCGGGAATCTGCCCCAGCAGCACGCGCATGCCGAAGGCTTCGGCCAGCTTCGCCACCGCCCCGCCCAGTTCGCCATGACCGAGCAGGCCGAGCGTCTTGCCCTGCAGTTCGACGATCGGGAAGTCCAGCAGGCAGAACTGTGTCGCCTGCTGCCAGCGGCCCTCGCCCACGGCCTTCTGGTAATCGTTCAGGCGGGTCGCCAGGGCCAGCAGCAACATCAACGTATGCTGGGCTACCGACGGGGTACCATAGGCCTGGCAGTTGCTGACGGTGATACCCTGCGCCCGGGCGGCAACCAGGTCGACGTTATTGGTACCGGTGGCAGAGACCAGGATCAGTTTCAACTCGGGGCAGGCAGCCAGCGTCGCGGCGTCCAGCGGCACCTTGTTGGTGATGGCGACAGTGGCACCGGCCAGGTGTTCGAGCAGGTTCTGCGCTGTGGTCCGGCTGCACAGGCGCAACTCGTCGAAGCAGGCGCGCAAGGGTTCGAGGTCGAGGTCGCCGAGGTCCAGGGAGGGATGATCGAGAAATACCGCGCGGCGAGGGTGGCTCATCAACTGTACCTTTTGTGCTGTCGGGTGAACGCGTAAGGTAGCCAGCCTAACAGATGACCTACCCAGTTACCGAGGAGTCCACGGGCGTGTCCATGTACCTGACCGAATTCTTGACCGTTGCGCTGATTCACCTGCTGGCGGTGGCCAGCCCGGGCCCCGACTTTGCCGTGGTGGTGCGCGAGAGCGTGACCCATGGCCGGCGTGCCGGCACCTGGACCGCATTGGGAGTGGGCAGCGCGATCTTCCTGCATGTCGGATATTCGCTGCTGGGCATCGGCCTGATCGTGTCGCAGTCGATCGTCCTGTTCAACGTGCTGAAATGGCTGGCGGCGGCCTATCTGCTGTACATCGGCTTCAAGGCGATTCGCGCCAGGCCGGCGGCGCCGGCCTCGGAGCAGCTGGCCAAGCAGGCGGGCGAGCGTACGGCCCGCGGGGCCTACACGGCGGGCTTCGTGACCAATGGCCTGAATCCCAAGGCGACGCTGTTCTTCCTGTCGTTGTTCACCGTGGTGATCAATCCCCACACGCCGCTGGCGATCCAGGCCGGCTATGGCATCTACCTGGCCGCGGCCACCGCGTTGTGGTTCTGCCTGGTGGCGCGGTTGTTCAGCCAGCCACGGGTGCGCGCCGGCTTCGCCCGCATGGGCCACTGGTTCGACCGGACCATGGGCGCGGTGCTGATCGCCATCGGCGTGAAGCTGGCGTTCAGCGAGATGCACTGAGCTACCCACTGTCGGCGTATTTTCCCTGCGGCATATCGGCTGTTCACGGCTGATGGGCTTTGAACGTATGATGCGCGGCTTTTTATCGATCCTTTGCGGCCAGATGCCCAATCACTCAACTGGATTTTGAACTGGATTAACTGATGGTACTCAAGAAACGACCCGAGCAGCTTCTTTACCTGGTATACGGTGGGCAGGACGTATATCGTCGAGAAGCAAAGTTCAGCATTCTGTCGGCACTTGCGAAGTGTAAAACTCCTGGAGAACTTGTTATCCGGGTGTTCACCGACAACCCTGATGACTTTCTTGGCTGGCCTGTGGATACAGTGCCGTTGAGTGCCGAGTTGCTGCAAGAGTGGCAGGGCGTTGATGGTTATTATCACCGGCGCAAGGCCTGCGCGATTGCCGCAGGCCTTGAACTTGCAGAAAAAACACTGTTTGTCGATACGGATACCCTGTTCCTGGTTGATCCCCTCCCGTTGATTCGTCGTATCAAGCCGGAGCATTACTGGGTCGATGAATTCGAGTTTTCGTGGGACGAGGTGAAGAGGCGTTCTCAGTTTCTGGCGCTGTCTCAGCATCTGCAAGCCAGTAACTCACCGACTCCAGCCGGATGGAGGCTGTTCAACAGTGGTGTCTGTGGCCTGATGGACAGGGATGTCGGCTTGATGACCGAGTCCATCAAGTTGATCGATAGCTGGTCCAGGCATGTCAAGGATCTGCATACGCTTGAACAGATAGCCTTGTCATGGGTGATGCATGGCAAGCGGATAGGACAGACTCGGCGACAGATTTACCACTACTACTCAGACAAGAAGTTTTTCCATGCGATGCACAAGGTTTTCTTTGAGCAATATGGCGAGCACTATCGGGAAGAGCTACCTGGATTGTCGAAAGAAGTGCCTGTGTACAAATGCGTTCCAGGCTTTCTATCAAGAGCAAGAATCAAAATTGACCTTATACGCACACCTGTAGCTCTTCACAAGGTGGGGCGTGACCTGCTCTACGGCAGTGTATTGTCCACTTCGCACTATGCCGATGCCTGCCGTGCTGTCTGGTGGGAAAAAGGCTTGAAAGAGATTCGACTCGCTGCACACTCCGTTGATTCGGATGGGTGGCCGCAGGGACTGCCTAAGCCATCATGCGTTGCAGCAGGAAAACAATGGCGTGAATATTCGCAAGAACACTTCTCGCAAGTAGGCTCTACCCGATCCTGATCATTTCATTGAACTGGTTCAGGTTGGCGACATATTCGCGCGGGTTCTCCCCCAGCAGTCGCCGGAACATCGAGCTGAACGCTCGCGCACTGCCGTAGCCGGTGGCCTTGGCCACCTGTTGCACGCTGTCTCCGGCCAGCAGCCGGGGCAGGGCTTCCATCAGGCGCAACTGCTGGCGCCAGGTGTTGAAGTTCATCTGCACCTGCTGCTGGAACAACCGGGCCAGGGTCCGGGTGCTGGCACCGACCTGCAGCGCCCAGTCTTCCAGGGTATTGGGATGGGTCGGGGTCTGTAGCAGTGCCAGGCAGATGCGTTGCAGCCGCCGGTCGCTGGGCATCGGGATGTGCAGCGGCAGGTTCTCCAGGGTGGCGAGTTCTTCCAGCATCAGTTGCTGGATCAACGGATTGCCGGCCTGCTCTGGTCCCTGGACCGCCCTCATGATCAATTCACGCAGCAGCGGCGTCACCGCCAGTACGCAGCAGTTCTGCAGGTTGGCCGGCGACAGTTCGGCGGCGACGAACAGCGAACGCATCCGCACCTCGCCGCTCATGAAAATCTCATGCTCCACCTGCGGTGGAATCCATACCGCCCGGGTCGGCGGGATGACCCACGCCCCCTGGCTGGTCACCAGGCGCATCACGCCACACGCGGCATACAGCAACTGCGCCTCGGCATGTCGGTGCAGTTCCTGGTGGGCACCGTCGGGGTAGTCCCGTGGGTAGGCGCTGACGGGGCCGTGGAGGAAGTGGCTGATCAACATGTGCGATGGGCCCAGTCTGTCCGGTTTGATGACTTATATGGCAGAAATGCGTTTTGTTGCCAACCTAGCATAGGGCTCCCCCGACTTTCGTGAGGCGTGCCGCCATGCACCAAGCCAGAAACGTGATCCGCTATATCAATGCCGCCCATGTGATCGACCACATGTTCATGCTGATCTTTCCCGCTGCCGTACTGGGCATGGGCGAGGCCTTCGGTCTCGACTTCGCCCAGATGATTGGCCTTTCCCTCGGCGGCTTCATTGCCTTTGGCGCCTGTTCGCTGCCGGCGGGCTGGCTGGGCGATCGCTGGAGCCGGCGCAGCATGATGCTGCTGTTCTTCTTCGGCATCGGTGCGGCCGCGGTGTTCACCGGCCTTGCCAGCACGGCGCCGATGTTGACCCTGGGGCTGACGCTGATCGGCATTTTCGCCGCGATCTATCATCCGGTGGGCACGGCGATGCTGGTCAGCTACGCGCGCAACCGCGGCCGGGAAATCGGCATCAACGGCATGTGGGGCAACCTTGGCGTGGCGTTTTCGGCGTTGGTCACCGGACTGCTGGTGGCGCACTTCGGCTGGCGCGCCGCGTTCATCCTGCCCGGGGTGATCTCGATCCTGCTGGGCGTGGGATTTGCCTTGCAGGTGCGCGAGGAGCCGATCCCGGTGACTGCCCATGTCCGGCCCAAGGGTGAGAATGGCCGGCAGATCTCGATGGTCATGGTATTCAGCGTACTGGCCCTGGTCACCGCCACCGGCGGAGTGGTGTTCAACGCCACCACGATGACCTACCCGAAGCTGTTCCAGGAGCGTCTGCATGACCTGTTCGCCTCGCCGCAGGCCCTCGGCCTAGTGGTCAGCCTGGCCTATGCCTTCGGTGCGGTCGCGCAGTTGAGCATCGGCCGGGTGATCGACCGTGTCAGCCTCAAGTGGCCCTTCGTGCTGTTGACCCTGTGCCAGGCGCCGATGTTGTTCGGGCTGGCCCATGTCGATGGCGTGGCGGTGATGGTCCTGGGCGCGGCATTGATGTTCGTGGTGTTCGGCCAGGTCACGGTGAACGACGCGATGGTCGCCAATTTCGTCGCCCCGCAGTGGCAGGCACGGGTGTTCGCCTTGCGCTACTGCCTGTCCTTCGGGGCCAGCGCCACGGCGATTCCGTTGATCGCCTACATCGAGCCGCGCCAGGGTTTTGCCGGGTTGTACCTGGTCCTGGCGGGGTTTGGCGCGCTGACCTTCATCGCCGCGCTGGTGTTTCCCAGGACCCCGGCCCAGCTGCCAGCGGGGCAGGCGGCCTGAGCTGGGGAATGCTGCGACGCGAATAGTGTCTTATTGCCATTATTCGCGTCCGTCTGCAAATCATCCCTTTGGGTGATTTAGAGAGTGCGCGACGTCTCTAGAGTGCCTATCTTTAGCCACGACCGTGCAGTCAGAGAAAGGGAACTCCATGTTGCAGACACGCGTAATTCCGCCCGCCGAAGGGGCTTATCGATACCCGTTGCTGATCAAGCGGTTGCTGATGTCCGGCAGCCGCTACGAGAAGACCCGCGAAATCGTCTATCGCGACAAGGTGCGCTACAACTATCCCACCCTGGCCGAGCGGGTCGCCCGCCTGGCCAACGTGCTGACCGCCGCTGGCGTCAAGGCCGGCGATACCGTGGCGGTGATGGACTGGGACAGCCATCGCTACCTGGAGTGCATGTTCGCCATTCCGATGCTCGGTGCGGTGATCCATACGATCAACGTGCGCCTGTCGCCGGAGCAGATCCTCTACACCATGAACCACGCCGATGACCGCTTCGTGCTGGTCAACAGCGAGTTCGTCGGGCTGTACCAGGCGATTGCCGGGCAGTTGACCACCGTGGAGAAGACCCTGCTGCTCACCGATACCGACGCGACCACGGCCGAGCTGCCGAACCTGGTCGGCGAGTACGAGCAACTGCTGGCGGCGGCGAGCCCGGTCTACGACTTCCATGATTTCGACGAGAACTCCGTCGCGACCACCTTCTACACCACCGGTACCACCGGCAACCCCAAGGGCGTGTATTTCAGCCACCGGCAACTGGTGCTGCACACCATGGGCGTGGCGACGGTCATGGGCAGCGTCGACAGTGTACGCCTGCTGGGTACCAACGATGTGTACATGCCGATCACGCCGATGTTCCACGTGCACGCCTGGGGCCTGCCCTATGTGGCGACGATGCTTGGGCTCAAGCAGGTTTACCCTGGCCGCTACGACCCGGAGTACCTGGTGGAGCTGTGGCGCAGGGAGAAGGTCAGTTTCTCCCACTGCGTACCGACCATCCTGCAGATGGTGCTCAACGCCAAGGCAGCGCAAGGCACCGACTTCAAGGGCTGGAAGATGGTCATCGGCGGCAGCGCGCTGAACCGCACACTGTACGAAACCGCCAAGAGCCGTGGCATCCAGCTGACAGCCGCCTACGGCATGTCGGAAACCGGGCCGCTAGTGTCCTGTGCGCATCTCAACGAAGAGCTGATGGCCGGCAGCGAGGACGAGCGCACCACCTACCGGATCAAGGCCGGTGTGCCCGGGCCGCTGGTCGAGGCGGCGATCATCGACGATGAAGGCAATTTCCTGCCGGCCGATGGCGAGAGCCAGGGCGAGCTGGTACTGCGGGCGCCGTGGTTGAGCGAGGGCTATTTCAACGAGCCGGAAAAGGGGGCCCAGCTCTGGGCCGGTGGCTGGCAGCACACCGGGGACGTCGCGACCCTGGACAGCATGGGCGTGATCGACATTCGTGACCGGATCAAGGACGTGATCAAGACCGGTGGCGAATGGGTCTCGTCCCTGGCCCTGGAGGACCTGGTCAGCCGCCATCCGGCGGTACGCGAAGTAGCAGTGGTGGGCATTGCCGACCCGCAGTGGGGCGAGCGTCCGTTTGCCCTGCTGGTGGTGCGTGAAGGTCAGCAGATCGACGCGAGGGAGCTCAAGGAACACCTCAAGCCGTTCGTCGAGCTGGGCCACCTGAGCAAGTGGGCGATTCCGAGCCAGATTGCCGTTGTTACTGAAATTCCCAAGACCAGCGTCGGCAAGCTCGACAAGAAGCGTATCCGCCTCGACATCGTCGAATGGCAGGAAAGCAACAGCGCCTTCCTTTCCACCTTGTAACCCTGCCTCGCCGCGCCCGCGAGGGCGTGGCAACCCCCACCAAGCAAGCGCTTGCCTTGCCAAATGATTTTTTTCGGCCATGCTTGCCTCGCCAATGGTGGCGAGGCGGGGCAAAGGGCTGTGCCAGAGTGGTTGCCGACTGCAAATCACACTTTAGAGGGATCAAGCAGTACTACCCGCTGGCTATAGTCCGTCCAGGGATTTTCAATAACGGAGCAGGCACGCGCTATGAGCGTGCCACCTCGAACGAGACAGGGAAGCAGGTTTTCCGTGTGCCCGGGGCGTTCTTGAAAGTGCTCACTGCCATAACAATAAAGCACATGGAGTAGCGTCGATGATCTCAGTAAACCCGTTCTGGCGCCGGGCAAAACTGCCCTTGGCCGTCAGTCTCGCCTCTACGCTTGCCGGTCCCGCCTTCGGCGTCAGTTTCAACATCGGTGAAATCGAAGGCAGCTTCGATTCGTCGCTGTCGCTGGGCGCCAGCTGGTCGACCCAGAACCCGAACAAGAACCTGATTGGCGTCAACAACGGCGGCAAGGGCCTGTCGCAAACCTCCGACGACGGGCACCTGAACTTCAAGGCCGGGGATACCTTTTCGAAAATCTTCAAGGGTATTCATGACCTGGAGCTGAAGTACGGCGACACCGGTGTGTTCGTGCGCGGCAAGTACTGGTACGACTTCAAGCTGGAAGACGAGGACCTGAGATTCAAGAACGTCAGCAACGACAATCGCAAGGAAGGCGCCAAGTCGTCCGGTGGGCAGATTCTCGATGCGTTCGTGTACCACAACTACTCGATTGCCGATCAGCCGGGTTCGGTGCGTTTCGGCAAGCAGGTGGTGAGCTGGGGTGAGAGCACCTTCATCGGCGGTGGCATCAACTCCATCAACCCGATCGACGTGTCGGCTTTCCGACGTCCAGGCGCCGAGATCAAGGAAGGCCTGATCCCGGTCAACATGTTCTATGTGTCCCAGACCCTGACCGATAACCTGTCGGCCGAGGCGTTCTACCAGTTGGAATGGGACCAGACGGTGACGGATAACTGCGGGACGTTTTTCTCGCAGCCGGATGTGATCTCTGATGGCTGCTCGGACAATCTCAGGTTACTGAGCAAGCGTTCGTTTCTCGCGACTCAGCCTGGTGCACTGCCGCTGCTGGCAGGGTTCGGGGTCAACGTCAACGAAGAGGGGGTTCTGGTCAAACGCGGTGCTGACCGTGATGCTCGGGACAGTGGTCAATTCGGTGTAGCGTTCCATTACAACTTCGAGCCGCTGGATACCGAGTTCGGCGCCTATTTCATGAATTATCATAGTCGTGCGCCGATTTTCAGTGCCACAGGTGCGTCGGCAGCGACTTTTGCCGCGGCTAACGCGTTGACGCTGACTCCTGCCGCTAGCTTGCGTCCTCTGATTGTCGCGGGCAACTCCAGCTACTTTGTCGAGTATCCCGAAGACATTCGACTCTATGGTTTGAGCTTTTCCACGACTCTGCCTACCGGAACGGCCTGGAGCGGTGAACTGAGCTACAGGCCAAACGCACCGGTGCAGCTCAACACGACCGACATTCTTTATGCGGGTGTCACGCCGTTGATTGGGCTGGGGGCGGCATCTCCGCTCAAGGGCACTGCCGGCACCGATTTGCATGGCTATCGCCGCAAGGAGATCACTCAATTCCAGACAACGTTCACGCACTTTTTTGATCAGGTCATGGGCGCCAGTCGCCTGACTCTGGTCGGTGAAGTAGGGGTTACCCATGTTGGTGGTCTGGAGAGCAGTTCCAAGGCGCGTTATGGACGTGACCCGGTATTTGGTCCGGGCGCAGGGGCACTTTGTGCAACGCTCAACGCCGGTACGATTCTGGGCGCTGGTCCAGGCGCGGATGGCAGCAACCGTACCGAGAACTGCAACAACGACGGCTTCACCACCGCCACCTCCTGGGGCTATCGCGCCCGGGCCATCTGGGAATATCCGGATGTCTTCGCTGGCGTGAACCTCAAGCCGAACGTGGCCTGGTCCCACGACGTGAAAGGCTATTCGCCAGGCCCTGGCGGCAACTTCGAGGAAGGTCGCAAGGCCGTCAGCCTGGGCCTCGATGCCGAATACCAGAACACCTACACCGCGAGCCTGGCCTACACCAACTTCTTCGGTGGCGACTACAGCACGGTGGATGACCGTGACTTCGTGGCGCTGAGCGTCGGTGTGAACTTCTAAGCAGGCTGTATTTCAGGAAGAACAAGAAGATGAAGATGACCAAGAATCTGTTGCAGGTCGGCGTACTCGGGCTGTCCCTGCTGGCGAGCAGCGTGATGGCCGCGGTGTCGGCTGACGAAGCGGCCAAGCTGGGCAGCAGCCTGACCCCGATGGGCGCGGAAATGGCCGGCAACGCGGCCGGTACCATTCCTGCCTGGAAACCGATGCCGAAGAACATCGGCAGCGCGGACAGCAAGGGTTTCCTCTCCGACCCGTATGCCAGCGAAAAGCCGCTGTTCATCATCACCGCGCAGAACGTCGAGCAGTACAAGAACCAGTTGGCGCCAGGCCAGTACGCGATGATCAAGCGCTATCCGGATACCTTCAAGATGCCGGTGTATCCGTCCCATCGCGGTGCCACCGTGCCGGATGACGTGTTTGCCGCGATCAAGGAAAACGCCACCAGGACCAATCTGGTCAGTGGCGGCAACGGCCTGGAAAACTTCAAGACGGCGGTCCCGTTCCCGATTCCGAAAAGCGGCGTGGAAGTGATCTGGAACCACATCACCCGCTATCGCGGCGGCAGCGTGACCCGCCTGGTGACCCAGGCCACGCCACAGGCCAACGGTTCGTTCAGCCTGGTGTATTTCCAGGACCAGTTCGTGTTCCGCGACAAGATGAAGGACTACGATCCGGCCAACCCCGGCAACATCCTGTTCTACTTCAAGCAGAAAGTGACCGCGCCGGCGCGCCTGGCCGGTGGCGTGCTGCTGGTCCATGAAACCCTCGACCAGGTCAAGGAGCCGCGTTCGGCGTGGGTCTACAACGCCGGCCAGCGTCGCGTGCGGCGTGCCCCGCAGGTTTCCTATGACGGCCCGGGTACCGCGGCTGACGGCCTGCGGACCTCCGACAACCTCGACATGTACAACGGCGCGCCGGATCGCTACGACTGGAAGCTCGAAGGCAAGAAGGAGATGTATATCGCCTCCGACAGCTACCGGCTCGACGATCCGAAGCTCAAGTACGCCGACATCATCAAGGCCGGCCACATCAACCAGGACCTGGCTCGCTACGAGCTGCGCCGGGTCTGGCATGTGGTCGCGACCCTGAAGGAAGGCCAGCGCCACATCTACGCCAAGCGTGACTTCTACATCGACGAGGACACCTGGCAGGCAGCCGTGATCGACCACTACGACGGTCGTGGTCAGCTGTGGCGCGTGGCCGAGGCGCATGCCGAGAACTACTACGACAAGCAGGTGCCGTGGTATGCCCTGGAAACCCTCTATGACCTGCAGTCCGGCCGTTACCTGGCACTGGGCATGAAGAACGAGGAGAAACAGGCGTACGACTTCGGTTTCACCGCCAATACCAGCGATTTCACTCCCGCCGCCTTGCGTCAGGACGGCGTTCGCTGAGGTTTGTTGCAAGGCAGAGGCGCATCCTCTGTCAGAACGCCCCGACTGGTTCGGGGCGTTTTTTTGTCCGGAAAAACTATGGCTAGATATTTCAAGATGAAGGCATTTCGACACATTTGCGCTAAAAAAACCTTCAGTGCGCTGACAATTCCCGCTAGTCTGCGTTGATGTGCCTTGCCGATAACAGCCTTTGACAAGAGCCGGCCATGACTGACCTGTTTCGTATGCCTGGCCCCATGGGGGCGGCCATACCCGTACTGGAAGGACGTTTCTACCGACCGCCGTTGCCCGAGGGGCATGTGCTGCGCCCGCGCCTGTGCGAACGGCTGGCGGCCGGCCTGCAGGGACGTCTGCTGCTGATCAGTGCCCCGGCTGGCTTCGGCAAGAGTTCACTGGCGGTGGAGTTCTGCCAGAGCCTGCCCGGGCACTGGCAAAGCCTGTGGCTGGGGCTCAGCCCGCGCGACAGTGATCCGGGACGTTTCCTGGAACGCCTGCTCGAAGGCTTGCAGCAATATTTCCCGCAACTGGGCGGTCGAGCGCTGGGCCTGTTGAAGATGCGCCAGCGCCACCAGCCGTTTGCCTTCGAGGAATGGCTGGACGGGCTGCTCGATGAGTTGGCGCTGCAGTTGTCGAGCAACACCCCGCTGCTGCTGGTGCTCGATGACTACCACTTGGCCCAGGGGCCGGTGCTGGACCGCTGCCTGCAGTTCTTCCTCAACCATCTGCCACCGGGGTTGCTGGTGCTGGTCACCAGCCGCCAGCGGCCGGAGTGGCACCTGGCGCGCCTGCGCCTGTCGCGACAACTGCTGGAACTCAACGAGCAGGACCTGCGACTGACCGCCGGCGAGTGCATGACCCTGTTCGACCGACACCGCAATTCATTGAGCGGTGATGCCCTGCAGACCCTGATCGAGCGCAGCGAGGGCTGGGTTGCCGGATTGCGCTTCTGGCTGCTGGCGGCACAGGCCAACGATGAGGAACTGCCCCAGGTCCTGCACGGCGGCGAAGGCCTGATCCGCGATTACCTGCTGGAGGAGGTGCTCGACTTCCTGCCGCCGCATGTCCAGGCGTTTCTGTATGACACCGCGCCGCAGGAGCGGTTTTGCCGCGAGCTGTGCGATGCGATCCGTGAGTCCCATGACAGCGGGCAGATTCTCGATTACCTGCAGTCGCACCAGGTGTTCCTCGTGCCGCTGGACGAGCACGGCCACTGGTTTCGCTATCACCACCTGTTCTCCGACCTGCTGCGCAGCCGGCCCGCCACCAACACCCTGGTGCCACCCGCTACCCAGCACCTGCGCGCCTGTCGCTGGTTCAGCGCCCAGGGGCTGCTCGATGAGGCGGTGGAGCAGGCGTTGCGCGCCGGTCATCTGGACGTGGCGGCCAACCTCGTACAGAACCTTTCCGAAGAGCAACTGCTGGCCGAGCAGAACGTCGGCATGCTGCTGCGCTGGAAAATGGACCTGCCCGACAGCCTGCTGATCAGTTCGCCGCGGCTGATCGTGCTGTATGCCTGGGCCCTGGGGCTGGCCTGCCAACTGGATGCCGCAGAGGAACTGGCCAGCAACCTGAGCAACTTCCTGCCGGCACCCTCGGCCACGGCGCAGAAGTCCATGCTGGCCCAGTGGCTGGCCCTGAGCGGCATCATCGCCCGCGGTCGCGGCGACCGTGAGCGGACCCTGGCCTATTGCGGCGAAGCCCTGCTCAGCCTGCCGCACAAGCGTTATGGCCAGCGTCTGTTGTGCCTGTCGACGCTGTCCAACCTGGCGATTTCCGAGGGTGACCTGTGGCGCGCCCGCAGCCTGAACCGCGAGTCGCTGGAGCTGGCCCAGCGGGTCGGCAACCCGTTGTTCGAGGCATTGGCCCATTACGACCGGGCGCGGGTGCTGCAGGCCCGTGGCGAGATCCAGCGGGCGCTGGTCGAGGTTCAGCAGGGCTTGCAGCGCCTGCAGGGGCTGTCGCCCCAGCGACTGTATGCGGCCCGGGCACGGCTGACGATGTACGAGGGGTATCTGCTGAGCCTGCGCCTGCAGCCGGAGGAGGCGCGCCTGCGCCTTCTGGCGGGACTGCATGAAGCGCGGGCCTGTCGCGACATCAGTGTGCTGATCGGCTACTGCGTGATCGCCAATCAGGAAGGCCGCGCCGGTGATTTCGCCAGGGCCTTTGCCGAACTGGCCGAAGCCGAGCGACTGATGCATATCTGGGATGTGCCGCCGATCTACTACCTGGCGATGATCACCCTGGTCAAATGCGAGCTGTGGCTGGCGCAGGGCCGGGTGGACCTGGCCGACGCCTGGCTCGGTCGCCTGGGGCAGACCTACAATGGAGAACAGCCGGCGGCAGCGCCGGAGTTTCATCCACAGTTGCCGGCACACATCGAGTTGCAGCAGGCGCAGCTCGACGTCAGCCAGGGCCGGCCCGAGGCGGCCCGCCAGCGCCTGGGGCGGCTGGTGGCGCAGGGGCAGGCCAGTGGTGGGCAACTGCTCAGCATCCTGGCCTGGAACCAGCAGATCCTGCTGGCTCTCGCCGAGTCGCGGGAGGGCGAGGCCCGCTCGCTGTTCGCCCGGGCAGTGGAGGCGGGCACCGGTGGTGCCCTGCTGCCCTTCCAGGCCTTGAGCGCCCACCATCCGGAGTGGATGCGCGAGCAGTTGCTATCGGGGCCGGATACCCCCCTGCGCCATAGCCTGCTGGCGCTGTTGCCGGCGCCGGTGGCACGCGAACCGCTGCCTCCCGGCGAGCAACTGAGCGTTCGCGAACTGGCGGTCCTGCAACTGATCGCCCAAGGCTGCTCGAACCAGGAAATCAGCGACCAGTTGTTCATCTCGTTGCACACCGTGAAGACCCACGCCAGCCACATCAACAGCAAGCTCGGCGTGGAGCGACGCACCCAGGCGGTGGCTCGGGCGCAGGAGCTGGGCCTGCTCGGCGAGTCACGCTGAGTTGGAACTGCGTCGTATCCCACCGTTCCAAGCGTAAACCCCGGCCAAGGGGTGGCTATATGCCTTGTCTGCGCTATAACCAATAGACGTGTGATTTCCCTTGCGGCGCCTGACGCACCGCACACCCTGCACCGACTCAGCGGACGGGAAACCTGTCGGCGCCCTTTGACCATGAGTTAACAAGGAATTGCCTGGGAGCAAGGAATGCGTGAAACCTCCTTCAGTCCAGCTCCGGTTGTGCTGATCGTCGATGACCAGACAACCGATGCGCTCATTCTCAGTGAGTCGGTACGGGATCTGGCGCAGGTGTATGTCGCCAGCAATGGCGAGGAGGCTCTGCGGGTGGCCCGCCAGTTCCTCCCGGACGTGGTCCTGCTCGATATCGAGATGCCCGGCATGAGCGGTTTCGAGGTCTGCAAGGCGTTGAAGGCCGACCCGAAGCTGTCCGACGCCGCGGTGATCTTCGTCACCTCTCATGCCCAGGCCGACTACGAGTTGCAGGCCCTTGGCTACGGCGGTATCGATTTCATCCAGAAACCGCTTAACCTGCCGGTGGCCCGGGCCCATATCAACGCGCATATCACCCTGCGCAACGAAGCCAAGCGGCTGGCCAACCACGACGCCCTGACCGGGCTGCCCAACCGCATGCTGCTGCGTGATCGCGCGGAGCAGGCGCTGAAAATGGCCCGGCGCAACCACGGACGGCTGGCGATGCTGCTGCTGGACCTCGACAACTTCAAGGCGATCAACGACTCGATGGGGCATTCGGTCGGCGACCAGATGCTCAAGTACGTCGCCACGCGGCTGTCGCTGATCCTGGGCAGCATGGACACGCTCAGCCGACAAGGTGGCGACGAGTTCATCATCCTGCTGTCGGAGGTCGACAGTTTCGAGGCCGTGGGCAATTTTGCCGAGCAGGTGCTGACGACCATCTCCAACCCGTTCTCGCTGCAGGGCAATCGCTACGACCTGACGGCCAGCATCGGCATCGGGGTATTTCCGGAAGACAGCGATGACCTGGAGTCGCTCTACCGTCATGCCGACTCGGCCATGTACCAGGCCAAGCAGGCCGGGCGCAACCGCTACCAGTTCTTCTCACCCGCCATCGAGAGCGGCATGCGTGCCCGGCACCTGCTAGAGCGACACATGCGCGCGGCAATCGACGAGGGCGTGTTCGAGGTGTTCTACCAGGCCAAGGTCAATGTCCGCGAGCACCGGATCGTCGGCATGGAGGCGCTGATCCGTTGGCGCGACGGCAACGGCAACCTGGTTTCGCCGTCGGACTTCATCCCGCTGGCCGAGGAAACCGGGCTGATCATCCCCATCGGCAAGTATGTGATGCTCCAGGCCTGCAAGGACACCTGCCGCCTGCATGAGCAGGGCTTCCCGGTCTGCGTCAGCGTCAACATCAGTGTGGTGCAGTTCCGCGAGGAGTCGTTCCTGAGCATGGTCAAGGGCATCCTGCTCGACTCCGGGCTCGCCCCGCAGTGGCTGGAGCTGGAGATCACCGAAGGCGTGCTGGCCCGCGATACCGACAATGCCCGCGAGACCCTGATGGCGCTCAAGGCGCTGGGCGTGCACGTGGCCATCGACGATTTCGGCACGGGCTATTCGAGCCTGGCCTACCTCAAGCGTTTTCCCATCGATGTGTTGAAGATCGACCAGAGTTTCGTGCGCGACATGCTCACCGACAAGAGCGACCTGGCGATCGTCGAGGCGATCATCAAGCTGGGCCAGGCACTGGGCCTGGAACTGGTGGCCGAGGGAGTGGAGACCTGGCAACAGGCTGAACTGTTGCTGGAGCAGGGGTGCCAGGTCATGCAGGGCTACCTGTACTGCCGGCCGGTCCCCTTCGCGCAGATACGTACGCTGCTGGCCTCGTGGTCGCAGACCAACTGAACCCAGGCGTCACAATCATAGTGTTCAAGGGGACCCGAGTTGAAACGATTCCGCCTGCATGCCCTGAATGGGCGCTCGCTCCTGCTGTTGGTGGTCGGCCTGCTGGCGAGCCTGGCGGGTAGCCTGGCCCTGCAGAACCTCAACGAGCAGCGAGCCCAGGAAGCACTTTTCAATGCCACCGATGACGCGGTGGATGCGGTGTTCGCCCGGCTGCAGTCGTACCAGTATGGCTTGCGCGGCACTCGCGGGGCCCTCATCGCCGCCGGCGAGGAGGGCATGACCCGCGAGACTTTCCACCGCTACAGCCTGACACGCGATGTCCCGAGAGAATTTCCTGGCGCTCGTGGTTTCGGCTTCATCCGGCGGGTGGCACCTGGGGACCTGGAGCAGTTTCTGCAACGGGCCCGCAGCGATGGTGCGTCCAATTTCAGCCTGCGCCAGTTCGCGCCGCATGACGGTGATCTCTACATCATCCAGTACCTGGAGCCCAACCGTGACCAGGCGGTGGCACTCGGCCTGGACATCGCCTCGCAACCGGATCGGGCCGCCGCGGCGCGGGCGGCGGCCCGTACGGGCGAGGTGCGACTGACCTCGCCGATCACCCTGGTGCAGGCGGTGGGCAAGCCACAGCAGTCGTTCCTGATCCTGCTGCCAATTTACAAGGGCGCCATCGTGCCGCAGAGCGAAGAGGAGCGTGAGGCGGCAGTCATCGGCTGGAGCTATGCGCCACTGATGATCGAGAGCGTGCTCGCCGGCCTGGTACCGGAGAACGAGGCGGTCAACCTGCGCCTGCGTGATATCACCGGGCCAGGGCCGGCGGTGGACTTCTACCAGACGGTCCATGACCCGCAGCTGCAGTCGGCCGGGCTGATGAGCCGCACCCTGGAGCGCGAGGTCTATGGTCGGCGCTGGCAGATTGAACTGCAGGCCTTGCCGTTGTTCACGCAACGCCTGCATCAGGTCTCGCCGCTGATGGTGTTTGTCCTCGGGGCCCTGGCGAGTGTCCTGGTGGCGGCACTCTCGGCGATTGCCGGGATCAGTTCCCAGCGTCGCGTGCAGGTGATCGCCGAGCAGACCCGGCTGGCGCTGATTGTCGAAAGCTCGGCGGACGCGATCATCGGCACGACCCTGGATGGCATCGTCACCAACTGGAACCGGGGGGCACGCAAGCTGCTCGGCTATACCGCCCAGGAAGCGGTCGGGCGACCGTTGCTGGAGCTGATCGTGCCCGCCGACCTGGCGGCGGAAGAGACCGATATACTCAGGCGCATTGCGCTCGGCGAGACGATCGTCAACCTGGACACTGTGCGTCGCTGCAAGGACGGTCGCCTGCTCAATGTCTCGGCGAATGTCTCGCCCATCAGCGATGAAGGCGGGACGGTGATCGGGGCGTCGAAGATCCTGCGCGACTTCACCGCGCACAAGGCCGCCGAGGCGCAGATTCTCGAACTCAATGCCAACCTCGAGGAGCAGGTGGCCGAGCGGACTTCGGCGTTGCGGCGAGCCAACCTGCTGCTCAGCAGCGTGCTGCGCTCGGCCTCCAAGGTCTCGATCATCGCCACCGACCTGGACGGGGTCATCAGCGTCTTCAATGAAGGGGCGCAACAGATGCTCGGCTATCGCGCCGAAGAGGTGGTGGGCAAGGCCACGCCGGCGATCCTGCACGTCGATCGGGAAATCACCGAGCGTAGCAACGAACTCAGCCGCGAGTATGGCCAGGTCATCGAGGGCTTCCGGGTCCTGGTGCACAAGCCGGAGTTCGAACATGCGGAGATCCGCGAGTGGACCTACGTGCACAAGGATGGCTCCCATGTGCCGGTAAGCCTGGTGGTGACGTCGCTGCGCGACGAGGACGGCCAGTTGGCCGGCTACCTGGGAATCGCGATCGATGTTACCCAGCGCAAGGCCGCCGAGCACCAGCTGGAGTTGAGCCTGCAGGCCACCCGGGTGATCCGTGACCAGTTGCTGATGGCGGCCGACGTGGCCGAGTTGGGTATCTGGACCTGGACCCTGGCGGACAACGCGCTGCAATGGAACGAGCGGATGTTCGAGTTCTACAGTCAGCCGCTGAGCCTGCGTGACAACGGCTTGAACTATGCGCACTGGTACGAGCGGGTACACCCCGAGGATGTCGAGGCCGTGGCCGCGCAACTGGCGGCGGCGGTGGCCGGCGAGGGCATCTACGACCCGGTCTTCCGGGTGCTGGCGCCGGATGGCCGGATCCGCATCATCCAGGCCGGTGCGCAGATCGAGCGCGACGCCCAGGGCCAGGCGCTGCGGGTCACCGGTATCAACCGCGACATCACCGCCCAGCGCGAGCTGGAAACGCATTTGCTGCAGGCCCGCGATCGTGCCGACAGCGCCAGTGCCGCCAAATCGTTCTTCCTGGCGAATATGAGCCATGAAATCCGCACGCCGATGAACGCCGTACTCGGCATGCTGCAACTGGTCCAGCACACCGACCTCAACGCCCGCCAGCACGACTATGTGATCAAGGCCCAGACGGCGGCCAAGTCGCTGCTGGGACTGCTCAACGACATTCTCGACTACTCCAAGATCGAGGCCGGCAAGCTGCGCCTGGACATGCACCCGTTCGAGCTCGAGGCGCTGATGCGCGACCTGGCGGTAGTGCTGGCGGGCAACCAGGGCAGCAAGGAAGTCGAAGTGATGTTCGACCTCGACTCCGAACTGCCGGGCAGCCTGGTCGGCGACAGCATGCGTCTGCAGCAGGTGCTGATCAACCTGGCGGGCAATGCCCTGAAGTTCACCCAGCAGGGCCAGGTCGTGGTCAGCCTCCGCCAGTTGCAGCGTCTGGAGGGCAGGGTGAAGTTGCGGGTCGAGGTCTGCGATACCGGTATCGGTATCAACGCCGAACAGTTGCAGCGGATCTTCGAGGTCTTCACCCAGGCGGAGGCCTCGACCACCCGCCGCTTTGGCGGCACGGGGCTGGGGCTGGTGATCTGCAAGCGCCTGGTCGGGTTGATGGGGGGCGAGCTGCTGGTCGAGAGCGAGGAGGGCAGCGGCAGCCGGTTCTGGTTCGACATCACCCTGGACGTGTCGCGCACCGAGCCGCTGCGGTTGTCCTGCCCCGGCGTGGACTCGCAGATGCGCCTGCTGGTGGCCGACGACAATTCCATGGCCTGTGAGCTGCTGTTGCGCACCGTGCGCTCCCTGGGCTGGACCGCAGACACGGTGGATGGCGGCACGCGGGCGGTGGAAAGCGTGCGCAACGCGCAGTTGCGCGGCGAACCGTATGACGTGGTGTTGATGGACTGGCGCATGCCGGACATGGACGGTCTTAGCGCCGCCCGGCTGATCAGCCTGCAGGAACAGAGCGTACCGCCACCGATGGTGATCATGATCACGGCCTACGGTCGCGAGGTGCTGGCCGACGTGCACCATGAAGGCGATGCCCCCTTCGTCGGCTTCCTCACCAAGCCGGTGACCCCGCTGCAACTGGCCGACGCGGTGCAGCGGGCCTTCAGCAGCAGCGAGGTGGTTGCCGAGGTGCGCCCGGCGCCGGAGCGGCAGCGACGCCTGTCCGGCATGCGCCTGCTGGTGGTGGAAGACAATGCGCTTAATCGCCAGGTCGCCGACGAACTGCTCAGGGGCGAGGGCGCGCAGGTGGTGCTGGCCGAAGGCGGGTTGGAAGGCGTCAGCCAGGTGTTCTCCAGTGCGACGCCGTTCGATGCGGTGCTGATGGACATCCAGATGCCGGATATCGATGGCATGGAGGCGACCCGGCGGATTCGCCGGCAGTCCGACTTCGCTTCGCTACCGATCCTGGCCATGACCGCCAATGCTTCCAGCAGTGATCGTGAGGCCTGCCTGGCGGCGGGAATGAACGACCATGTGAGCAAACCCATCGACCTGGAGGAGCTGGTGCTGAGCCTGCGCATCCAGACCGGGCGTGAAGTCCCTCGGCCCAAGATTTCCACGGTCATGGCGAATGGGGCCGACACGGTGCTGGAGGCGCGCGAGTCGATCATGGCCCGGTTCGGCGGCAATCTCGAATTGATCAGTACGGTCCTCTACGGCTTTGGTGCGGAGCTGGATAAACAGCTGTCGCTGTTGCCGGCCCATCTGCGGGACCGTGACGGTCCGGCGCTGGCCGCCGTGCTGCATGCGATCAAGGGCAGCTCCGGCACCATGGGCGCCCAGGCGCTGTCGCAGCGGGCCGGGGCCCTGGAGCGTGAGCTGCTGTATGGCGATGCCGCCGTGATAGCCCGGGTGCTCGACGATCCGCACTGGTTGCCTGAACTTAGGCAGTTGTTGACCCGTAGCGTCGAAGAGTTGCAGGCGGCGTTTGGCAATGGCTATCGGGGGGACGCGCCGCGGGAGGCAATGACCGCCCCTTGAACGGGCTGGTCGGGCGTTGCCTCGATTGTGTCGCTGGCGGCAACGATGGTGTGCCCTGGCGTAACGAGCGGCACACCAAGTGGAGGCGAAACCGGAACGTGTCGAGCGCTAGAATGCACACCAGGCGGTTGCGGCAGGGCATGACGGTGATTCAACGGCCAGGCGGTGGGCTTTATACTTCCCGCCACATGCTCCTGTTCGGTTTTTGCGCTGCGGTGCCGGAACCGCACAGGGGCTTTTTACTGTCTGTCGAGCCTGTTGCAGGAGCAGCCCATGGACTCTGCAAAACCCGCGCTGATCCGCGAAACCTTCCCCGTCGGCCCGTTGCAGTGCAACTGCACGATCATCGGCGACCCGATCACGAAAAAAGCCATCGTCGTCGATCCCGGCGGCAATCACGAATTGATCCTGGCCCGGCTCGAGGCCCTGGGATTGAAGGTGGTCAGCATCATTCATACCCATGCGCACCTGGATCATTTCCTGGCCTCGGGCCAGTTGAAGGAGAAAACCGGCGCCACCCTGCATCTGCACAAGGATGACCAGTTTCTCTGGGACAACCTGGAAATGCAGTGCCAGATGTTCGGCGTGCCCTATACGCCGGTGCCGTCGCCGGACCATTGGCTGGCCGATGATGAGGAGCTGGCCTGCGGCTGTGGCGTGGCCCTGCACACGCCGGGACATACCCCGGGCTCCATGAGCTTCTGGTTTTCCGAGGCTAGACTGTTGATTGCCGGGGACACGCTGTTTCGCCGCGGCATCGGTCGTACCGACCTGTGGGGTGGCGACCAGGCCACCATCGTGCGTTCGATCCGGCAGCGCCTGTACACGCTGGACGAGGAGGCGACGGTGGTCACCGGCCACGGTCCCGATACCCGTCTGGGCGACGAGATGCGGGAGAACCCGTTTGTGCGTGGCTGAGAACTTTCATGGAATTTTTGCCGTTCGTCGTGTTCCAACGCCAGCACAGGTCCCATTGCCAACGGCCTCTGCACTTTCAATGAGTAGGAGCTAGATCCATGTTCACCTCGCGTCGTTTGATTCTCGTCGCTACCACCGTTGCCATGCTGTCCGGCTGTGCAACGCAAAACCCGTATGACAACCAGGGACAGGTAGAGCAGGGTGGCTCTTCGGGCATGAGCAGGACCGTCAAGTATGGTGGCCTGGGCGCCCTGGCCGGTGCCGTCGCCGGTGCCGCCATCGACCACAACAACCGGGGCAAGGGTGCGCTGATCGGTGCCCTGGTCGCCGGTGCGGGGGCTGCCGGCTACGGTTACTATGCCGACCAGCAGGAAAAGAAACTGCGTGAAAGCATGGCCAACACCGGCGTCCAGGTGCAGCGCCAGGGCGATCAGATCAAGCTGATCATGCCGGGCAACATCACCTTCGCCACCAACTCCGATGCCATCGCCAGCAGCTTCTACCAGCCGCTGAACAACCTGGCCAACTCCCTCAAGGAGTTCAACCAGAACCAGATCGAGATCGTCGGCTACACCGACAGCACCGGCAGCCGCCAGCTGAACATGGACCTGTCCCAGCGCCGGGCACAGAGCGTGGCCAACTACCTGACCTCGCAGGGCGTCAACGGTGCCAACCTGTCGGCCCGTGGTGCCGGTCCGGACAATCCGATCGCCAGCAACGCCGACGTCAATGGCCGGGCGCAGAACCGCCGGGTGGAAGTCAACCTGCGCGCCATTCCTGGTCAGCAGTACGGCCAGCCGCAGCAGCAGGGCCAGTACCCGCAACAGCAGCAGGGCTATCAACAGCAGGGTTACCAGCAGCAGTACCAGCAACCGCAGGGCCAGGTGTACGGCCAGCCGGTCCAGCAGTACCCTTGAAGGTCTGACTGAAGCCCGGATGTAAAAAAGCCCGCCCGATCACAGATCGGGCGGGCTTTTTCGTAGCGCTGAAGTCGGCTTACTTCTTCAGGCCGTAATGCTCGTCGAGCATGCCGGGTGCGTTCGGCGCCTTGGGCGCGTAGTCCCGTGGCGGCTCCTGGTTTTCCCGTGGCGGGGTCAGGCGTTCCCGTGGCGTTTGGGGCGCTTCGGAATGCAGGGCGGCCAGCAGGCGTTGGCGGGTCAGCTCGTCCAGGGCCAGGCGGTTGGCACCCTCGGCGAGGTGGTCCTGCACTTCCTGATAGCTCTGGGTGAGTTTCTTGACCAGTGCCGCAGTGCTGTTGAAGTGGGTCACCACTTCATTCTGATAGGTATCGAAACGTTCCTGGATATCGTCCAGCTGACGCTGCGTGCTGCTGGGAGCGGCACTCGGGACCAGACGGGCGACCAGGAAACCGATGGCGACACCGGCAACCAGGGCAAGAGTCGGCAACAACCAAACTAAGAGCGAGTGTTCCACGAGTCCTTCCTCTATAAACGGCTTTGCTTTACGTTAACGGCTCGGACCTGCGCTGTATACCGCGATCTTCTGGTCGCAAGCTGTCAGGCACAGACTTTTAGCTAGACGAGTCGACCCCTAGAGAGGTCACGGAGTTCATTCCTTGCTTATGCGTGAAACCGCTTTTTTCATCGACGGCCCGGTCGGTCAATTGGAAGCCCTGTACCTGGACAACCCCGAGCCCCGTGGCCTGGCGTTGATCTGTCACCCCAACCCGGTGCAGGGCGGGACCATGCTCAACAAGGTCGTTTCGACCCTGCAGCGCACCGCCCGCGATGCCGGGCTGATCACCTTGCGTTTCAACTACCGGGGCGTCGGCGCCAGTGCCGGCAGCCACGACATGGGCAGTGGTGAAGTCGATGACGCCGAGGCCGCCGCGCAGTGGCTGCTGGCGAAACACCCGGACTTGCCGCTGACGCTGTTCGGTTTTTCCTTTGGCGGTTTCGTCGCGGCGAGTCTCGGTGGTCGCCTGGAGGCCCGTGGCCAGTCGCTCAAGCACCTGTTCATGGTGGCTGCGGCGGTGATGCGCCTGCGCGCCGAGGACCGCCTGCCCGAGAGTTGCCCGCTGACCCTGATCCAGCCGGAAGCCGACGAAGTGATCGACCCGCAGGTGGTCTACGACTGGTCCGCCGCCCTCGACCGTCCCCATGAGCTGCTGAAAGTGGCAGAATGCGGACACTTTTTTCATGGCAAGCTGACTGATCTGAAGGATCTGCTCCTGCCGCGCCTCTCGAATTGATAGCAGTCTGACTAAGCGATTACCCATGACGACTCGTACGCGTATCCTCACCGGCATCACCACCACGGGCACCCCGCACCTGGGCAACTATGCCGGCGCCATCCGCCCGGCGATCCTGGCCAGCCGTGACAGCAATGCCGACTCCTTCTATTTCCTGGCCGACTACCACGCGCTGATCAAGTGCGACGACCCGCTGCGTATCCAGCGTTCGCGCCTGGAAATCGCCGCGACCTGGCTGGCCGGCGGACTGGATGTGGACCGCGTGACGTTCTATCGCCAGTCGGACATCCCGGAGATTCCCGAACTGACCTGGCTGCTGACCTGTGTCGCGGCCAAGGGCCTGCTGAACCGCGCGCATGCCTACAAGGCCTCGGTGGACAAGAACGTCGAGACCGGTGAAGACCCGGATGCCGGCATCACCATGGGCCTGTACAGCTACCCGGTGCTGATGGCGGCGGACATCCTGATGTTCAACGCGCACAAGGTGCCGGTCGGTCGCGACCAGATCCAGCACGTGGAAATGGCCCGTGACATCGGACAGCGCTTCAACCACCTGTTCGGCCAGGGCCAGGAATTCTTCGTCATGCCTGAGGCGTTGATCGAGGAAAGCGTGGCGACGCTGCCGGGCCTGGATGGTCGGAAAATGTCCAAGAGCTATGACAACACCATTCCGTTGTTCACCAGTGCCAAGGACATGAAGGACGCCATCTCGCGCATCGTCACCGACTCGCGCGCGCCGGGTGAAGCGAAGGACCCGGACAATTCCCACCTGTTCACCCTGTACCAGGCGTTCGCCACGACCGAGCAGGCCGCCGGCTTCCGTGATGAACTGCTGGGTGGCCTGGGTTGGGGCGAGGCGAAAAATCGTCTGTTCCAACTGCTCGATGCCGAGCTAGGCGAGAAGCGCGAGCGTTACCACGAGCTGATTTCGCGTCCGGCGGACCTCGAGGACATCCTCCAGGCCGGCGCGCAGAAGGCCCGCAAGGTCGCCACGCCGTTCCTCGCACAACTGCGCGAGGCGGTTGGCCTGCGGTCGTTCGTCAGCCAGGTGCAGGTGGCTGAAACCGGCAAGAAGAAAGCCGCCAAGGCCGCGCGTTTCGTCAGCTTCCGCGAGGACGACAGCTTCCGTTTCCGTCTGCTGGCGGCCGATGGCGAACAACTGTTGTTGTCGCGCAACTTTGCCGACGGCAAGGCCGCGGGCGTGGTGACCAAGCAGTTGCAGTCGGGCCAGGACCTGGATATCCGCAGCGAGGCGCGCGCCTTCAGCGTCTGGCTGGACGGTGCCTGTGTCGCCGACAGCCCCGAGTTCGCCGACGAAGCGGCTCGTGATGCCGCTATCGAGGCCCTGCGGGTGGCGCTGACGCCGCTTCAGGACTGATCCAGCATTCGGCCCGACCAAGGGCCGATTGCCATTCCGACGGGCCATCGCTAAAGTGACGGCCCGTTTTTGTTACCTCGCTAACGAAATTATGACGCCCCTAGAACGATATCAAGCTGATCTGAAACGCCCCGAGTTCTTTCATGACGCGGCCCAGGAAACGGCTGTGCGCCATTTGCAGCGCCTGTACGACGACCTGGTCGCGGCCTCGCAGAACAAACCGGGCCTGCTCGGCAAGCTGTTCGGCAAGAAGGACCAGGCGCCGGTCAAGGGCCTGTACTTCTGGGGCGGCGTAGGTCGCGGCAAGACCTACCTGGTGGACACCTTCTTCGAGGCGCTGCCTTTCAAGGAAAAGACCCGTACGCACTTCCACCGCTTCATGAAGCGCGTGCACGAGGAAATGAAGACCCTGGGCGGCGAGAAGAACCCGCTGACCATCATCGCCAAGCGCTTCGCCGCCGAGACCCGGGTGATCTGCTTCGATGAGTTCTTCGTCTCCGACATCACCGACGCGATGATCCTCGGCACCCTGATGGAAGAGTTGTTCAAGAACGGCGTGACCCTGGTCGCGACTTCGAACATCGTGCCGGACGGCCTCTACAAGGACGGCCTGCAGCGTGCGCGCTTCCTGCCGGCGATCGCCCTGATCAAGCAGAACACCGAGATCGTCAACGTCGACAGCGGCGTCGACTATCGCCTGCGCCACCTGGAGCAAGCCGAGCTGTTCCACTATCCGCTCAACGAAGCTGCCCACGAAAGCCTGCGCAAGAGCTTCCGCGCGCTGACGCCGGAGTGCACCCAGGCAGTGGAAAACGATGTGCTGATCATCGAGAACCGCGAGATCCGTGCCCTGCGCACCTGCGATGACGTGGCCTGGTTCGACTTCCGCGAACTGTGCGACGGCCCACGCAGCCAGAACGACTACATCGAGCTGGGCAAGATTTTCCACGCCGTGCTGCTCAGTGGCGTCGAGCAGATGAGCGTCACCACCGACGACATCGCCCGTCGCTTCATCAACATGGTCGACGAGTTCTACGATCGCAACGTCAAGCTGATCATCTCGGCGGAAGTCGAGCTCAAGGATCTGTACACCGGTGGTCGCCTGACCTTCGAATTCCAGCGGACCCTCAGCCGCCTGCTGGAAATGCAGTCCCACGAGTTCCTGTCGCGGGCGCACAAGCCTTAGCGAGCCTTCGGGGCGTCGCTCGACGCCCCTCAGTCTGTCCTTGACCGCCGCGGCTCAGGCCGCCTGCTGGAACTGTTGCCGATACTGGTTCGGCGACAGTTCGGTGTGTTGGCGGAACAACCGCGCAAAGAAGCTGGCGTCGTCGTAGCCGACCTCGT